>DATCOJ010000145.1:0-2048 GCA_036564785.1 Rhizomicrobium sp.
CCCCTCCCCCACGCTGATCTCGCTTCGCTCAATCAGCTTGCCGCCTCCCGCAAGGGGAGGGGGGTGACCGAGCCTTCAGAAACAGCAGACCGCATTCTCGCCATCGCCCGCTCGTGGATCGGCACGCCCTATGTGCATCAGGCATCGCTCAAGGGCGTCGGCTGCGACTGCCTGGGGCTGCTGCGCGGCATCTGGCGCGAGCTCTACGGCGAGGAGCCGGAGGAGATCCCGCCCTATTCGCTCGACTGGGCGGAAGCCACCGGCGCGGAGACTTTATATATGGCGCTCGAACGCCACTGCCGCGAGGTGTCCTCGGAAAGCCTCCGACCCGGCGACATCGCGCTGTTCCGCATGCTGCCGCGCGGTCCCGCCAAGCATTGCGGCATTGTCGGATCGGGAGCGGAGGGACGCCTCACCTTGATTCATTCCCGTCAGAACAAGCGGGTGAGCGAGGAGCCGTTCTCGGCCTTCTGGCGCGACAGACTCGCCTTCGCTTTCCGGCCGCGAGGATGAACGCGACCTTCGCAGGGCACGGGTCTTGCTGCACCGGAACGATGTGCAATTTCGGGGCATTGCTGGCGGCTGCGCTGGCCGCCGGCATGGGCCTCGTGGGAGCGGCGCAGGCGGGCAGCTTTGCGGCCTCGCTCGAGGCCGGTACGGAGCGCGAGCCGCACGATTTCTCCCGCGCCGTGCTCAACTACGACATCGCGACGCTGACGGAGATGTACGACAGTGGACTCAGCTGGACGGCCTTCGCGCAGAACAGCCGCGCTGCGCATGGCGGTCCGGAAGCCTGGGCGCTGGAAGGCATGCTGGGCTATCGCTACGGCTTCTCGCGTTTTCTGATTTACGGCAGCAGCGGGCTGGGCGAGCGACTGACCAGGGCGCGCGACTTTCCTTACGCCACGTTCCGCTTCGGCGTCGATGCGGTGGTGGATCGGGAGTTCACCTGGAACGCGGTGAATTTGCGCTACCGCTCGGGGCTCGACCGCGGCTTCGTCTACCATTCCTCGGTGGCGGGAACGGGATTGACCTGGCGGCCTGAGGCCGAATTCGCGTTCTACACCCGCGTGTTCGGCGTGCTTGACACGCAATACCGCTACGCCGGCACCGGCATCGGTCTCGGCGTCCGCCGGTTCTTTTGAGCTACGGAGGACCAAGAGGATTGCTTCCTCTTTGCGCTCCCGTGCGCGATACTCGGCACGCGATGGAGGCCGATCATGAGCATGAAACACGGATTGTTGGCGGCGCTGGCGATGGCGGCATGCTGCTGGGCCTCCGGCGCCGATGCGTTTCCGGGCGCCAAGCACTGTTACGTGCAGCCCGGCCTCAAGCGGAATCCGGATGCCGTCATCCGCGACCTGACGCAGTCCATGGCCGACATGTCGCGGCCCACGGAGGACAAGGCGTGCGAGCTGTTCGCCCGCGGCCTGCTCTATCATTTCGAGGGCAAGCCGCAGCAGGCCGCCGCCGACTACGCCAAGGCCGCGGGACTGATGCATGACTTCCCCGCGGCGCATGAAATGCTCGGCGATGCCGAGACCGATATGGGCGAGGCGGACAAGGCCGCGGCGGACTACGCCGAAGCCGCAAAGTCGGTGGAAGATCCGGCGCAGCTGGCGGACCGCTGCTGGACCCGCGCCGTGCGTGGCCATCCGCTCGACCGTGCGCTTTCCGACTGCAACGCGGCGCTCGCCCACCGGCCGCAGGATTCCATCGCTTTGGATTCGCGCTGCTTCGTCCATTTCCGCCTGGGCGACTATGCCGCCGCCATCGCGGACTGCGACGCCGCGCTGAAGCTGGCGCCGAAGGGCACGGCCTCGCTCTATGTGCGGGGGATGGCGAAGGTGAAGTCCGGCGACGCGGCCGGCGGTGAAGCGGACATGGCGGCGGCGAAGGCCATCGTCCCCAACGTGGGCGACTACTACGCGCTCTGGGGCGTGAAATAGCGCGAGCAGGCTAGATCTGAAATTCCGCTTCCCCCCTTGTGGGGGAAGCTGGCTGGCAAGCGACGCGGATAGCGTCGCGCAGCCAGACTGAAGGGGGGG
>DATCOJ010000146.1:0-5760 GCA_036564785.1 Rhizomicrobium sp.
CCGAAAACCGGTACCCACTTTTCGGGATCATGCGCTCACCCGATTGCGACATTGCGGCGCGCGTTGCCGCGGCCGCGCAGGCTGTTGGCCAGCGCCACCACGCTGAAGGTGATGATCAGCATGAACAGGCCGAGCACCGAAATCGCCGCCAGATCGCCGCTTTCATTGAGATCGTAGATCAGCACCGACAGCACCTTGGTTTGCGAGGTGAACAGCATGATCGCCGCCGACAATTCGCGGATCACGCCGACGAAGACGAAGCACCAGGTCGCGATCACGCTGGTGCGCAGCAGCGGCGCGGTGATCTGCAAGAGCGCGCGCAGACGCGTCGCCCCCAGAATGCGGCTGGCGTCCTCCAATTCGGGATGCACCGAGCGGAACGCCGATTGCAACTGCTGATAGGCGGCCGGCATGGCCAGTGTGACGAAGGCGATCAGCAGAATCCATAAGGTGCCGTAGAGCACGAAGGGCGGCCGCGTGTAGGTGAAGAAAAGGCCGACGCCGAGCACGATGCCCGGAATGGCGACCGGCGCGGTCGCCAGGAACCCGAGCACGCGATAGCCGGTCACCGCCTTGCGCGTGGTGACGTAAGAGATCACCAAAGCGAGCACCGTGCCGCAGGTCGCGGACAAAATGCCGAGGATGAAGGTATTGCGCAGCGCCAGCGACGTCGCCGACAATTCGAAGAACACGAAATGCAGATTCTGCAACGTGAAATTGTTGAGCGAAACCAGATGCGAGGCAATCTTGGAGAACGACGCATTGAGCAAAGCGAAATAGGGCAGGAATACCGGGCACATCAATACCAGCATCGCGACCGTCAGCATCACCCAGCGCCAGGCCCCAAGCCGCACGATACGCGGCTCGCTGTTCTTGCCGCCGACCACCGAATAGCCGCGCCGGCCCAGCACCATGTGCTCGGCGCGCAACAGCATGATGGTCAACACCAGCAGCGGCAGCGAAGCGGCGGCGGCGAGCTCCGGCTTGGGCGGGAACTGGAACAGGCTCCAGATCTTGGTGGTGATGGTGTGGAAGCCGGCCGGCATGGCCAGGATCGCCGGCGAGCCGAACAGCGTCATCGCCTGCAAGAAGGCCACCAGCGCGCCCGCCAGCACCGCCGGCAGCGCCAGCGGAATGGTGATGCGGCGCGCGGTATCCCAGGTGCTGCCGCCGAGAATGGCGGAGGCATCTTCGAGATCGCCGGGTGTGCGGTCGAGCGCATTGGCGACCAGCACGAAGACATAGGGGAACGTGTAGCAGCTGATGACGAAGACGAGGCCGGCGAAGGTGTAGATGTTGAGCAGATGCGAATCCGGCGAGGCGCCGGTGATCTCGCGGTAGAGCGGGTTGAGCAAGCCGCTATTGGGCGCCGCCAGCAGCTCCCAGGCGATGGCGCCGAGGAACGGCGGCGTGACGAACGACGCCGTCACCAGCAGGCGCACGGTGCGGCGCAGCGGCATATCGGTGCGCGCCACCAGCCAGCCCATCGGCGCGGCCACCGCGCAGCAGATCAGCGCGGACAAGGTCGCCAGCGCGAAGGTGGTGAGCAGCGGATCAAGAAAGTCGGCGTCCGACACCAACCGGTAAAAATTGGCGACGGTGAAGGCGCCGTTTTTGTCGGTGAAGGCGTAGTACACCAGCCACGACAGCGGCATCACGATCAGCACGAACAGGATCGCCGCGAACACCAGCAGCACCGGCTTCGAGACATCGATCCCGAATTTGCGAGGCTTTGGCGCCGGCGTTGCTGGAACGGCGATTGTCATCAGACCTTGAAAATCTCTGCGTACCGCTTCTTGACCGCGTCCGCCTGCGCAAAGACGCCTTCCGGATCCTCCTTCATCAGCTTGATGTCGGCGAGCTTGCGGATGCCGGGCTTTTCCACGGTCTGGCCATGCGGCGAATACTGGCGGGCCCAATCGACGAGAAGCTGCTGGGCCTCGCGCGAGTGCATCCAGTTCTGGAACAGACGCGCGGCGTTCGGATTGGGCGCAGCCTTAAAGACCGCGCTTGGACCGGTGGCGAGCGGCGTGCCCTCCTCCGGATAGATGATGTCGACCGGCTGGCCCGCCTCCTTGTAGCGGATGACAAGGTAGCCCGCGCCGTCGACCATGACCGCGCGTTCGCCGAGCGAAATCCTCTTCGGCGTATCGGTCGCCGACTGGACTTGCATGACTTTCTGCTTGGCCAACTTCTCGAAATAGTCCCAGCCCAGATCGCGCGCGATCTCGAACGTCGCATTCATGATCGTACCGCTATAGGCCGGGTGTGCCTTGACCAGCTTGCCCGCCCATTTCGGATCGAGCAGATCCTTGAAGCTCTTCGGCGCGTCTTCCTTCTTCACCAGATTGGTGTTGTAGGCGATCGGAGAGACCAGAATTCGCGTCGTGATACTCAGCCCCTCCGGGTCGTAATAGCGCTTGTCGAAGTGTTGCGCGACCTCTTCCGGCAGGTATGGCGCCAGCCAGCCGTTGCGTTTCCAGATGATGCAATGCGCCTGGTCTGCGGTGTTGGCGACGTCGACGGCGTGGATGCTGGAGGAATACTCCTGACCGATGCGGGTAAAAACGCGCTCGGCGCCGGATCGCTCGACGCGCACAACGATGCCGGGAAACTTCGCCTCGAATGCCTTGGCGAGGCGTTCCGCGAACTGCAGATCCATCGCTGTGTAGAAAGAAAGCTTGCCTTCCTTTTTCGCCGCCTCGATCAAGGCCGGCGTCATCGCTTCGGCCGCCGGCGCCGCGGCGACCCGCACGGCGAAGGCGCTGAGGCCAAGCGCCCCCGCACCCTTAAGCACATCGCGTTTCGAAAACCGTTTGGTCATGGCGTACCCCCCGATGCTTCCCTTAAGCCCACGCGCAGGCCGGGGAATATTATCTTAAACGTGGAACAGCTTGACGTAATGCGCCTTGAGTTGTTCGCCCTGCTTCAGCACCGCCGCCGCATCGTCCTTCATCAGCTTGATCTGGCTGAGCGGCGTGCGGCCGGGCTTGTCCTTGGCCTGCGGATGGGCCGAACGTAAACCGCCGATATCGATGCAGAGCTGCTGGCACTCCGGCGTGAAGCAAAAGCTCTGGAACAGCCGCGCCGCGTTCGGATTCGGCGCCGCCTTGAACAGTCCGTTCGGCCCGACGATCAGCGGCGTGCCTTCGGTGGCGTAAACCGGCTCGACCGGCTGGCCGGATTCCTTCTCGTGCAGGATGATGTATTCGACGCCGTCGGCCTGCACCGCGCGCTCGCCGAGCGCGATCTTCTTCGGCGGATCGGCGGCCGACTGCACCTGCAGGACGTTCTGCTGGGCGAGCTTCTCGAAATAGCCCCAGCCGAGATCACGCGAACATTGGTAGGTCGCGGTCAGGATGGTGCCGCTGTAACCGGGATGCGCCTTGACGATCTTGCCCTTCCATTTCGGCAGCAGCAGATCGGCGAAGCTCTTGGGCGCCTCGTCCTTTTTCACCAGGTTGGTATTGTAGGCAATGATGCAAAGGAAGATGCGGAAACTAGCAAAGTTTCCGTCCACGTCCTGGTGCTGGGGCGGATAGAACTTGGCGACGTCCTCCGGCACGTAGGGCGCCAGCATGCCTTGCTCTTTCCAGTACACCAGCAGCGACGCGTCCGACGAGTTGACCACGTCGACCGCGTGCACGTTGGCGGAATATTCCTGGCTGATACGTTGCAGCAGGCGCTCGGCGCCGCTGCGCTCCACCTTGCAGGACACGCCCGGATATTTGGCCTCGAACGCCTTGCCGATCTGCTCGGATAGCTTGAGGTCGATCGAGGTGTACCAGACCACCTTGCCTTCTTTCTTGGCCGCCTCGATCAGCGCCGGCGTGACGGCGCTCGCCGGCGGCGCCGCCGACAGCACGCGGGTCGAGATCGACGCTCCGGCGGCCAGCGCGCCCGAGCCGATCAACACGTCACGGCGTGAGATTTTAGAGCCCTTCATCGCGATCCTCCCTGAACTTGCTTTTGTTGCTTAGCGCACGCGAGATTCTTGGATGCTACCCCATCAGCGCCCGGCATTTTTCCGGCGGCAGGACCAGCCAGACCGTGCTGCCATGCGCAATGCTCTCGCCCGCGGCGGTGACGACCCGCAACTGGGTGCCGTCCTTGAGCTCCACCATATAGTCCCGGCTGCCGCCGAGAAAGACCTGCCGCGTCACCGTCCCCGGCACCGCGTTTTCGGGAGCTTGCGGCTGCGCCGCGGAAATCCGGATGTCGTGCGGACGGATCGAGACCGCGGTGTCGGCGCCGGCCGTGAGCTTGGCGCCGACGCAGTGCAGCGGCACGCCAGCCAAGCCGATGCGGGCGTCGTCCTGCGCCTTGCCCTTGACCACGTTGCTGGAGCCGATGAAACGCGCGACGAATTCAGAGCGCGGCCGATCGTAGACGTCTTCCGGCGAGCCGGCCTGCTCGATCTTGCCGGCATTCATCACCGCGATCAGGTCGGCGGTGGTCATCGCCTCCGACTGGTCGTGGGTGACGTAGACGGTGGTGTAGCGATAGGCGTCGTGCAGCCGGCGCACCTCGAAGCGCATTTCCTCGCGCAAGTTGGCGTCGAGATTGGACAAAGGCTCGTCGAGCAGCAGCGTCTCGGGCTCCACGATCAAAGCGCGCGCCAAGGCCACGCGCTGCTGCTGGCCGCCGGACAATTCGCCCGGATAGCGCTCGGCCAAAGGCGCCAGCCGGGTGGTGGCGAGAATGGCGTTGAGCTTCTTGGCGATGGTGTCGCGATCCATCTTTCGCAGCTTGAGGCCGTAGACGATGTTTTCGGCCACCGTCATGTGCGGCCACAACGCGTAGCTCTGGAAGATCATCGACATGTTGCGCCGCTCGGGCGGCAGCGAATGCGCGGGCGAGGAGATCAGTTTGTCGCCGACGCGGATTTCGCCCGCGCTCGGCTCAACGAATCCGGCGATCAGCCGCAGCGTGGTGGTCTTGCCGCAGCCCGAGGGGCCGAGCAGGCAGACCAGATGGCCGTGCTCGATGGCGAGCGATATGTCGTCGACCACCGCGACGTCGCCATATCGCTTGGTCAGGCCCCGCAACTCAACCGACGCCACGCAGATCCTCCCTGAGTTTCTTGGCTCCTCCCCGTTTGTCGGAGAGTGAGATTCTTATGTGCCGGTGAAAGCCGGCTTGCGCTTTTCCATGAACGCCGTGCGGCCTTCCTTGTAATCGTTGCTGGCGAAGCACTCCGCCACCAGGTCGGCGCATTTTTTTATGTTGCGCTGGCTGTCATCCTTCACGACCTCGCCGACAATGTATTTGACGGCGTTAACGGTGAGCGGCGCGTTGCCGCTGATGGTGTCGGAATAGTCCTTGACGTATTTCTCCAGTTCCGCCTCCGGCAGCACGCGATTGACCAAGCCCATCGTCAGCGCCTCGGCGGCGGTGAACTGGCGCGCGGTGAAGAAGATTTCCTTGGCGAACGAGGGACCGACCACGTCCACCAGCTTCTTGATGCCCTTGAAGCCATAGCCGAGGCCGAGCTTGGCGGCTGGCACGCCGAATTTCGAGTTGTCCGAGCAGATACGCAGATCGCAGCACAGCGCCAGCCCGACACCGCCGCCGATGCAGTAGCCGCGGATCATGGCGATGGTCGGCTTGGGGAATTCGTAGACCGCGGTGTTGGCCTTATCGACCGCGATATTGTAGCGGTCGATCGCTTCCTTGCTGGAGCGTTCGCTCTCGAACTTGGAGATATCGGCGCCCGAGACGAAGGCCTTGCCGCCGGCGCCGCTCACTACCACGACGCGC
>DATCOJ010000147.1:0-6995 GCA_036564785.1 Rhizomicrobium sp.
CTGCAGATCTTCCTGCCCGACAATCTCTATCGCCGCATCGCCGATCGCGCGATCGAATGGCTCTCGCTGCGGAAGAGCGCGGTCCCGCCCGCGACGACAATGCCCGTTGTCGTCTCTTCCACGCCCACTCAGCCATGCTGAGCCGGCGCGCCGTTCTTGGGCCGCTGGCGGCGGCCGGTGCCGCGCTCGCCCTTGGCGATGCGCGTTTGCAAGCGGCGGTGCAATCCGACGAC
Source organism: Rhizomicrobium sp. (assembly GCA_036564785.1). Taxonomy (GTDB): domain Bacteria; phylum Pseudomonadota; class Alphaproteobacteria; order Micropepsales; family Micropepsaceae; genus Rhizomicrobium. Next base: position 234 of record DATCOJ010000147.1, read on the forward strand.
GGCGGCTGGACAAGCTTGCGAGAGGCCGCGGCGAAGCGCGGGATTCTCTACGGCTGCGCGGCTGCGAGCTATCAACTGCGCAACGACGCTTTTGCCACGCTGCTGGGCCGCGAGGCGGCAATCCTGGTGCCGGAATACGAGATGAAGCGCGGCGTGGTCGAGCCGCAGCCGGGAGCGTACGATTTCCGCGGCGCCGACGCTCTGTTCACCTTCGCGCAGCGGAACGAGCTTGCCATGCGCGGCCATCCTCTGGTCTGGCACAAGCGCAATCCGGATTGGCTTGAGGGCGAGGTGCTTGGCACGCGCAAGGAGAGGCTCCTCACCGGTTATGTCGACAGACTGGTCTCGCGCTATCGCGGCCGCATGCACTCCTGGGACGTGGTCAACGAAGCGATCGCGCCGGCGGACGGTCGCCCCGACAATCTCCGCAACAGCTTCTGGCTGAAAGCGTTCGGGCCTTCCTATATCGACCTCGCCTTCACCGCCGCGCGCCACGCCGATCCCGCCGCCACGCTGGTCTACAACGATTGGGGCTGCGAGGCGGGCGCACCCGACAACGACCGTTTCCGGACCGCCACGCTCGACTTCCTCGAAAGCGCCTTGTCGCGCAACGTACCGATCGACGCGCTGGGATTGCAGGGTCATCTCTTGGCCTTCGGGACGCAAGTGGACCAGCGCAAGCTGCGGGACTTTCTGGAAGCCGTGAAAGCGCTGGGCTTGCGCATCCTGATCACCGAACTTGATGTCGACGACAGCGGCGGAGCGCTCGACACAGGGGTTCGGGACCGTGCGGTTGCCGATGCCAGCCGGCGCTTCCTCGACGTGGCGCTCGACAACTCTGCCACCGTCGCAGTGCTGACCTGGGGCCTGTCCGACCGCTACCTCGATTCGCCGGGACTGCGCGCGAGCCTGATGGGCTACAGTCCGCGCACCTTGCCTTACGATTCCGGATTTGTCCGCAAGCCGATGTGGCAGGCGATGGGAGACGCTTTCGCCTCGCGCTATGCCGCTTGGCGCTGAACCGAGCGGCCGGCGCAGCGCTTGAGATGCTGGGCCAGCCGCGGCGCTGCGAACTCCGCCCCCACCATGAAGCGCATCAAAGGCCCGAAGCTGTTGGCCGCCGCGGGCCCAGTGACATGCAGGCCGGGCACCGAGGACTCGAAATTGTCGCTCAGAATGGCGGTGCCTTCGACCGTGGCGATCTCTTTCAGGAGATCCGGCGACAGGAACGGCAGCTTTGACAGGATCGGCCGGTAGCCGGTGGCCGCGATGACGTGATCGCAGGCGAGCGTTTCTTCCGCGCCATTCCGGTCGCGCGTCACGATCTCGGCGCGTCCCTCTTTCATGCCGGCGCTGACGAGTTCGCGACCGAGCAGCATGGGGAGCCTGCCCTCTACCCGTTCGCGCATGAACCAGCCTGGTGCCGGGCCCAGGTGACGACGCGTGATGCGCAGCCGCATGGCCTCCGGCAGGCCGTGGAACAGGAGCGGGGTGTAGGCGCAGAAGAAGGAGCGCCAGCCCGGACCGATGCCCGTGGTCGGCCGCTGCAGCTGACGCATCAGCGAGGCATCGGCCGGATCGGGCCGCGTGTGGAAACGAATCGACTGTCTGCGCGCCACGACGCGCACCGAGGCGCCGCAATCGGCCAGCAGCGCCGCCAGATCCACGGCCGAGGCGCCGCCGCCGATCACGACCACTTCGCGATCCTTGAAGGGCTCTGCATTGCGGTGGGCAAAACTGTGCGACCGGACGTCAGCGGGAAGCCCCGCCAGCAGGGACGGCATGTGGGCAAACCAGGTGACGCCCGCGGCGAGCACGACTTGCGTCGCACAGAAGCATTCGCCGTCATCGAGCGTCAGGCGAAAAGCGTCGCCATCGCGCTCAAGCCGCTGCACCATCCGCTCTTCCACCTCGGGAACGAAGCGTTTCTGGAAGGCATCGGCGTAGCGGGTGAAGAGATCCAGCGAAACCGGCAGGCCCTGGTCCGCATAGGGGATGTTGCGCGCCTGGCAATACGTCTTGAGCGTGCCGTGGCCGTTGGGGGCGGAAAGGCTCGAGGCAAATCCGTCCGACTTGAGCAGCATGTCGGAAGGCATGTGGTGGCGCCAGGTGTCGAGGGGCTTGCCGAAGATGCGGAAAGCGACCCCGGCCGCTCGCAGATGCGCGGCCAGCGAAAGCCCGTAAGGACCGGCTCCGATGATCGCGACTTCGCAGATGTTTCTCATGGCTACCTCGAACGTCAGCCCACGCCGCCACTGACCCGTTTCGCAACGAAGAGCGGCGAGCGGCGCGTCTCACCCCGGGACAGTTCCCAAATGAGAACGCGCCTGCCGCCCGCGAACCGGACACAAGGCCCGGCGCTCCACGACTCGTGCCAATCCCGCTTGGCATCATTCGTGGATGAGAACGCAGCGAAGCGCGGAAACAAGGGGAGCTATGGCGCCCCGCATTCTCATTGCCACGACCGTGCGCTGGCCCTCTGCGGCCCGCGTCGCCGCCGCCTTTGCCGAATTGGGCGCGGAGGTCGAGGCTCTCCATCCCGAAGGAAGCCCGCTCGAGGCCAGCGGCGCGGTAGAGCGCGCACACCGCTATCAGGCGATGTGGCCGCTGCGGGCGCTCCGGCTTGCCATCGGCCGAGCCGCGCCCGACTTGATCGTCCCTTGCGACGACCGCGCGGTCAGCCAGCTGGTCGCGCTCCATCGCTCCTCCGACGGAGCGATCGCCGCCGTCATCGAACGCTCGCTGGGTGCGGTGGAGAACTATCCGCAATTGATGTCCCGCAGCGGGTTCCTCGCCGCCGCCAGCGAGGCTGGCATCCGCATTGCCGATACGTTGCCGGTGGCCGGCGAGGAGCAGCTGGAGGAGGCGCTCTCGGAGCTCGGCCTGCCGGCCATGCTCAAGCTCGACGGCAGCTGGGGCGGCGACGGTGTCACCATGGTGCATACCCGCGAAGAGGCGCGTCAGGTCTTCCACCGCCTGGCGGCGGCGCCCTCCTTGGTCCGGAGCCTGGCGCGTTCCCTCCATCGCCGCGACGCTCATTTCCTGCGCGCCGGGCTGACCTCCGAAAAGCCCGCCCTCAGTCTGCAGAAATTCGTACGCGGCCAGCAGGCCACCAGCACGCTGGCCTGTTGGCAGGGCGAAGTGATCGCGGCGTCCCATTTCGACGTGGTGGTGACCTGGGGCGCCACCGGCCCGGCAACCGTAATTCGGCGCGTATCCTGTCCCGAAATGAGCGAGACGGCGCGTCGCGTGGCGGTCCGCTTCGGCCTCAGCGGCCTGCACGGGCTCGATTTTATCCGCGACGAGGAGGGCCGCCGGCACCTGCTCGAAATCAATCCACGGGCGACACAAACGAGCCATTTGGCGCTGGGTCCGGCGACGGATCTGCCCGCGGCGCTGCTCGGCGCCATCGGCGCTACGCGGCCCCGTCCCGCGGTCACCAGCAGCGAGCTGATCGCGCTCTTTCCCAAGGAGCGCCTGCGCGATCCGCAGAGCCCGTACCTCAAGACCGCCTATCACGACATGCCGTGGAACGATCTGAGGGTGCTGGCGCGCCTGTTGGGACCGGAGGGTCGGGCGCCTTTGTGGCAATCGACGGATTTCGCACGCCCGCCGCTGCCGTTCTTAACCCGGGGTTTACCGATCGAGACGGCCACTTTTCGTTAAGGGTTTTTCAGTTTGCGAAGGGTTAAACAGGACGGGAAAGACCCATTCCGGGCCAGTCAGGAAGCGGCGACGCGGTCGATGGCACTTGCAAGCACCACCGCAGCGGCCGGCGAGGACGCCGCCGCGCCGTCCGGGCTGTCGCTCAACGAAGTGCTCCATGTCGCCCGCGCGCGCCGGGGATTGATCCTGACGGTCGCGCTTGCAGCGATAGCGCTGACCCTGCTCGTTCTCTCCGTGCTGCCGACGCTCTATTCGGCTTCCGCGCTGGTGATGCTGGAGCAGCGCCGCAACAACGTGGCCGACGTTTCTTCCGTCTTGTCGTCGCTGCCGACCGATCCCGCCTCGGTGCAGAACCAGATCCAGATCCTGACCTCGCGCGACCTGGCTTCGCGCGTGGTGGACAAACTGGGATTGGAGAGCGATCCGGAATTCGTTTCCGGCGGCGTCTCCGAAACGCTTTCGCAGTTCAACCCGCTCGCGCCGCCCGACGACGCGCCCTTGGATGAAAGCGCCTATGGACAGGCGCTGCACGAGCGCGCGGTCAATTCCTTCCAGCACCATCTGACCGTGGAAGGCGAAGGGCTTTCCACCGCCATTGCCGTGACCTTCAGCTCGCGCTCGCCGGAGAAGGCGGCGCGCATCGCCAATGCGATCGCCGAGACCTATGTCGAGATGCAGCTCGACACCAAGTTCCAGGCCACCCGCGAAGCCACCGAATGGCTGGAAGGCCGCGTGCGCCAACTGGCGCGCCAGGTTCAGATCTATGACAGCGCGGTGGAGCGCTACAAAGCCGAGAACAATCTCAACGAGACGGCCGACGGAACGCCGCTGATCGACCAGCAGATCACCGCCGTCAGCGGACAGATCGTGCAGGCGCGCGCCGATCTCGCCCAGAAGCAGGCGACCTTCGCCCGCGTCAATACCTTGATGCAGGCAGGGCACGGCGGCGACATCTCGCAAGCGGTCGCGTCTCCGCTCATCATCCAGTTGCGCTCGCAGGAAGCCGATCTGATCCGGGGCGAGGCGGAACTCACCACCCGCTACGGCCCCAAGCATCCCAAGCTGATCGCGGCCGAATCGCAAAAGCACGATCTCGAGGAGAAGATTTCGCAGGAGGTCGGGCGGCTGGCCGGTTCGCTGTCGAACGACGTCTCCATCGCCCGCGCCCAGGTGGAATCGCTGCAGAACAGCCTGGCGCAGGCCGAAGACCAGGCGCGGGCGCAAAACATGGTCCGCATCAAGCTGAAATCGCTGCAGGTGAACGCAGCCTCCACCCGCTCGATGTACGAAGCCTTCGTCTCGCGGCTGAAGGCCATCCAGGATCAGGATGCTATCCAGGCTTCCGATGCGCGGGTGATTTCGCATGCTTCGGTGCCGGGCGCGCCCAGCTCGCCGCCCCGCATGCTGATCTTCGCCGCCTCCATTCCGGCCAGCCTGCTGCTTGGGTTGCTGGTGGCGCTGATGGCGGAGCGATTCGGTCCGGGCCTGCGCTCGCTGATGCCGCGCGATCCGTTCCGCGGCGTTCCGGTGATTGCCGAGATCCCGGGCGCAGCCCATGCCCGCGCCGCCGATCTCGTCACCGATTGGCCGCTGTCGGCCTTTGCGCAGTCGGTCACTGGCTTGGCGCAACGCATTGCCTATGGCGCCACGCGCGGAGGCCCTCGCGTCATCGCGGTGACCTCGCCACAGGCAGGCGAAGGCGCGACGGGGATCGCGCTGGGGCTGGCCCGCGCGGCCTCGCGCCTCGGCTGCCGGGTGATCGTGGTGGACGGAAATCTTGCCGCGCCGTCGCTGGTGCCGATGGCGGGCTTGCGCGCCGTGCCGGCGGGACTGACGCAGGTGCTGGCCGGACGCGCTTCCCTGAGCCGCGCGCTGGTCAAGGATCCACGTTCCAATGCCATGCTGCTGTCGCCGGCCGAGCGGCGCAGCGACGTCTACCAGGTGCTTGGGTCGGCGGCGATGGCGCGGCTGGTCGGGCATCTGCGCGGGGTGTGCGATCTCGTCATCGTCAGCGCCCCGCCGGTTCTGGCGAGGGGCGGCACGCATCTGCTGGCAGGCTACGCCGATGCGGTGATGCTGGTCGCCCGCACCGATGTGGGGCCGCGGCCTGCGGTGGCCGAAGCGATTGCCGCGCTCGCCAAGATCCCGGCGCCACCCATCGGCATCGTTCTGGCAAGTTGATTCTTACAACAGACTTGGCTGCATCGGCGGATAGGCGACCTTTCCGTCGTCTCGAATTTCCGCGCCCGGCGTGATGGCCGCAGGCTTCGGCTCCGCGTCGCTCAGGATGTGGAGGACAGCGTGGCCCCGCGCCAGCAGATAGTCGGTGACGATGCGGCGATGGCAGCGCCACCACACGGCTTCCGCGCACATCACCGCGGCCCGCCGCTCCGCAGCGAGCTGCAACAGGGCCGACAATCCGCCTTCGAACTGCTCGCCGAGCGCATAGTCGGCGTAGTTGCGGAAGGCGGCGTTGTCCCACAACCCGTTCGGCGATTCCTCGAGCTTCGAGCTGCGCCGTCCACCCAATGCGGGAACGTGACGGTACTCGATTCCCGCCTCGGCCAGCGCCGGCGCGAACGTATCGGCGTTGAACTGCGGATTGGCGCGCGAGCGGGTGAACTGGCGGATGTCGGCCAACCCGGTCACATCACTGCTCCGCAGCAGCGCCAGAAACGCATCCAGGCTGCGATTGGAATGCCCGATGGAAAAGATCGTCGCCAAATTGCGATTTCCTTCACGCGAATGGCAAAAACAAAGAAGGGCCGCCCTGGAGGACGGCCCTTCCATTGTCAGTTGCGGTTCCCGTAACCGCTTGAGCGGTCAGGCCGCGCGGATCTCCGAAACCGGGACGATCCAGTTTGCGCACCTCACGGGCCGCAGGTCATGACAATGAGACACTGGATCACCTCCTTTCGATTGTTGTGGCGAAGCGGAATATAAGGGACGGGAAACGGTTTGGTAAGGGGGCCCCGGGCTCGTTGGTTTACAGATGACGGACGCCCTTTCCACCACCTGTCTCATCGCCGGCGGCGGGCCGGCCGGGATCATGCTCGGCTTTCTGTTGGCGCGCGCCGGGGTCGTGGTGCTCGTCCT
>DATCOJ010000148.1:0-29047 GCA_036564785.1 Rhizomicrobium sp.
GCTTCAGGGGCTTCATTCAACCGGTAAACCCGGTCGATGACGGGCGTGACCTTTCCCGCTTCCATGAGCTCGCGCAAAATATCCAGATCCCCTCTGGTCACGCGCGCCATGCACGAGACGAATTTCTGGCTCACCAAGCGCGACAATATGGGTGGCGCGAGCAGTCCGGGCAGCAGAGCCCACATGTTTTGCGCGGCGAGGGCGCCGGCGCCGACATAGATGCCATTGGGATTCATGACGCGCCGGCATGCCAGCAGGGAATGGTTGCCCACCAGGTCGAAAATCACATCGTAGCGTTGCCCGCTTCCGGTGAAATCCTCTCTTCTATAATCGAATATGCGCTCGGCGCCGATGGAGCGGACCATCTCGACATTCCAAGTGCTGCATACGCCGGTCACGTGGGCGCCAAAGGCCTTGGCAATCTGCACCGCGAAGGTCCCGACGCCTCCCGAGGCGCCATTGACCAGGACCGTCTGCCCGGGCTGAAGCTTTCCCGTGTCGCGCAGACCCTGCAAGGCGGTGAACCCCGCTACGGGAACGGCAGCCGCCTGCTCGAACGACATGTTCGCCGGTTTGGCGGCCAGCGCCGCCTCCGAGGCGCACGCATATTCCGCGAAGGCCCCACCGCAGCAGCCGAACACCCGATCGCCCGACTTGAACGCCGTGACGTTCCTGCCGACGGCTTCAACCTCGCCGGCCACGTCGCGACCCGGCCGCGTGACCTTCGATTTTGCCCGCGCCAGCAGCACGCGGCGAAGCAGCGGGTGCTTCTGCAAGTGGTCGTCCAGGGGATTGACGGAGGCCGCGCGAACCTTGAGCTGAACGTCACCGTCTCCGGGGATGGGCTTGTCGACCTCCGCTATCCGAAGGGCTTTTCCGCGATAAACTGCGGCTTTCATTCGGCCGGACTCAGCGCAGGCACGCTCCTGAAGCGATTGCCGATGCGAACGCGGATCAACCAGAAGGCCATGAAGGCGAGCGGTGCCAGGCCGAGCACGTACAGGTACCAGGCGCCGTGCATCCAATGCGGCATGACCTTTTGCTGGCCCAGGAAGAACGAGCCCGCGGCGAAGAAGAACGCGAAGCACATGCGCCACAAATGCCGCGAGATGCGCGCGGCGCTGGTGAGCCCGCCTTTGAGAATGACCCTCAAATCGAGGCCGGCCATGAGCGCGGTGATGCCGGCAAAGACGAAGTAGAAGTAGCTTGCGTAGCCGTCGAGCTTTCCACCGGACGTGGCCGCGATCACGCCCAAGGTCAGGAAACCGGCGGACACGCACAGGACGACCGCCAGCGCGATCTTTTCAAACCGGCCGACGGTGCCTTCCTTTCGCCGCACCGCCATCCAGGCCGTGCCGACGAGATAGGGAACGAGCACGCCCGCCGAGACATTGCCCATCTGGCCGGGCAGCACGCCGAGCAGCGCGATGGCGAGATAGGTCGCCATTCCGGCCAACACCAGCATGGAAAGGACGAAAATGGTGCCGAACAAGCGATGCAGGCGCTGACCCTTTTCCACCGTGACCGTGGCGTAGCCGGTGAGAATCGCAATGACGCCTGCCGCGATGTGGACGTAGATCAGCGGAAGGTACGGCGTGACGGCCGCGGGAAACGCTGTGCCCATCAGCGTGCGCCCTCCGCCACGACCGGCGATTTGGAGCGGCTCATGATCGAGAGAAGAAATCCCAGCGCCGTGACGGCGAGGATGGCGATATTGATCCAGAAGCCGATCGGGTGTCCGGCGTAACCCATGTTCGGCTCGGCGATCCGTTCGATGGGGTTCATTGTCTGGAGTATGCGGCTGGCGAGCTGTATCAGCAGCAGCATGACGAACAGGAACGGAATCATCGTGCGGTAGCGGCTCAGCGCGACCAGGCCGATGATCGGGAGCACCAGCAGATACATTCCAAGCAGCGCGAACATCGACATGGCGGCGGCAGCGGCGGCCGGACCGTAGCTGTCGACCGGAATGCCGTCGGCGGTCGTCATCACCTGGTGGGTCATGATGATGGAATTGACCCCTTGCACCGCCTTCAGCGCGATGACCAGGATGAAGAGCGCGATTCCAAGCCAATGGCCGCGGTAATTGTTGTCGAATTGCCTGGGAAAGATGCGGATCAACATGCGCCATGCCTTGCGTTAGGGAACTGCCGCCGCCATCTGTGGCTTGTTCCGGGGCCAACCCTGTCCAATCCTAATGTAGGCGGAGCGGGCGATTTGCACATGACGCCAGGCATCAGAAACTTGACCGGCTGCATCACGCGTGGCCTTCGCCATGCGTGAACCCACCATTTCCGCGGGATTCGCCCGGGCCCTGCTCGAATTGGCGGTGAAGAAGGGGGCGAGCCGTCCAGCCTTGGCGGCGCGTGCGGGACTCGATCTGAAGGCGCTGGAAGACCAGGACAACCGCGTTTCGCTTGCCAAATACATCGCGCTGATGCGGGCCGGGCAGGAGCTCGCGGGCGATCCGGCACTGGCGCTGCATTTCGGTGAAGCCTTCGAGATGACGGAGCTGTCGATCGTCGGCCTCATGGGCATGACCTGCGAGACCTTCGCCGATGCCTTCGAGCAACTGGGGCGCTTCAGTCAGCTGATCATCGACGTGGAGGTGGACGATCCCGGCGGCAGGCGCCTGGTTCTGGCGCGCGAAAAAGACGGAGTCTGGATAGTCGACACTCGAAAGAACCCCAACGAATTTCCCGAGCTCACGGAGTCCTCCTTCGCCCGCATGGCCGCGGCATCGCGCCTCAAGGCTGCCGGCCGTGACTTCGTGAAAGAGATCCACGTCACGCACGCGGCGCCCGCGTATTGTGCGGAATACGACCAGGTCTTTCAGGTGCCCGTGATCTTTGAGAGCGACCGAAATGCGGTTCTGATAGCGGATGATTCGATTCTTGCTACGAAAATCCCCAATCCGTCGCGCTACGTCTTCGGCGTGCTGAGTGCGCGCGCGGAGGCCTTGCTGAAGCAGCTGGAGAGTTCGCGTTCGACGCGCGGCCGGGTCGAGAGCCTGCTGATGCCGATCCTGCACAAGGGCGAAACCGGCATGGATTCCATCGCCGGCAAGCTGGGCCTCAGCCGGCAGACTCTGCTGCGCAAGCTGAAGGCGGAAGGCACCACCTTCGAGAAGGTGCTGGACGATCTGCGCCACCGATTGGCGGTCGATTATCTCAGCGGTCGCAAGGTGTCGGTGAACGAGACGGCTTATCTGGTCGGGTTCTCGGAGCCCGCCGCCTTCAGCCGCGCCTTCAAGCGCTGGACCGGTGCCAGTCCGCGCGCCATGCGGACGGCGAAGAAAGAAGGCGAGCGCCTCCGGCTTTCGTGAGATGACAACGATGCAGGTCCGTCCGCATCGCCGCCACGCGCGAAACATCAGGCGCCCGCGGAATTCGAAATCTCCTGCCGCCTTCCGAAACCCCAGCGGTCGCCCGGTTTCCTGAGGTAGTTGGCGAACACGTAGCGCCAGGGAATGACGATGGGAACGATGATCCCCATCAGGCATTCCACGGCGGTTTGCGCCGTATCCGCGTCGACCTGATGAGCGAGCCATAGCGGCAACGCGATCAGGCTCAGCCAGATTGTCTTCCAGATGAGCTCAAAGAACAGCAGCGGCAGCATCTGCAACGGGTAGCGCAATCCGAGGAACGCCAGGATCGACATGGCCGCCAGCAGGCTGCAGCCCACGCCATGCCAGAGACTCAACGGCTTGGTGTGGGCGATCAATTGCGGCCAGATGTCGAAGGCGAGTCCGACGGCGATCAGAAGATAGAGGGCCCGCTGCAGGTAGAGGCGGAACAGCGATACGTCGGTCATTGTGGTGATGCCTTTTTTTTCGATCATGGAGCGCTGGAACCGCCGCAGCCGGCTACCTCCGCCGCTGTCGTTCGAAGAACGCCCAGATCAGCGCCGGTCCGTTGGGTTCCTGGGGCGACGGGCCCAACAGCCGTGGATGGCGCCGGTATGGCTGCGGCAGGCCATGTCCGCCGCCGTGGACCGCAACGAGCTCCACTTCCGCTCTGGAATTTCCGTGCCAGAGCATCCGCTCGACGGAAATTCCATCGGCCACGCGGGTTTGGCTCGTTTCAGGCCTGCCGGCGATGTTGTTGAGGTTCGCGAAATACCGACCCGAGTCCCGCGCCGAAAGGACCGTGCCGCGTTTGAGGAACAGGCCGAAGAGGTTGACCTCTCCGCCGTCGAACGGGACGATGGGATCCTCCGTACCGTTCATGATCATGACCGATGAGGTGCCCTGCCCCGCCGGCTTGCATTTGAAATTGTCGGGCGTCGGGACGTTTTCCGACACCGCCGCCACCGCGCGGAAGCGCGCCGGCGCTTCGAGCGCGAGTCGAAGGGCCATGCTGGCGCCGCGCGAAACGCCTACCGCAAACACGCGGGCGGGATCGATCCCGATTTCGCCGGCGAGTTTGGCGACCAACGTATCCAAATATCGAACGTCGTCGATATCGAGCTTGTTGGCGCTATAGTCACCGACGATGTTGCATCCGTTCCAGTAGCCTTCATAGGCATCGGGATAGACGACGGCAAAGCCGTATCTGTCGGCAAGGCGATCGAAGCCATAGCCGGTTTCGATCCGCATCACCGCCCCGTTCTCGCCCGAGCCGTGCATCGCCACGACAAGCGGCGCGCCTTTCGCTCCCTGCTTCGGGATGTAGATCCGGTAGGTCCGCTGCCGCCCGCCGACCGCAATGTTGCCCTTGGTCAGCGTGCCGGAGAGATGCGCCGCCTGCGGCGCCGGCGTGTAGACGAAGTAGCCGAACAGAGCGCCCAGCACGGCAGCCAGCGCAACAAGGACGATCGAGCCCCGAAGGAGGAAGCGAAAAGCCCGTTTCATACCTTTTTCCCTGATCTTCCAAGCGTCCACGGCGCTGGCGCCGGCTTGTCGGCCAGCCTGGTCATACCTAGCTTAAGTAGTGTGCGTTGGGGCAGCGCCCATGGCGGCAGGCATCAAAAGCATGATCGCAGGTAACGGGAGGCGCCGGCGCGATGGCTGAGCCCTCCGTCTCGGCGGGATTTGCCGGCGGGCTGCTGGAACTGGCGGTGGCGAAAGGCGCCGACCGCAAGGCGCTGCTGGCCCGCGCTGGAATCGACCCGCGCGACCTCGCCGATCAGGATAACCGCATTCCCTTCGCCAGATACGTAGCGCTGATGCGAGCCGGCAAGGAACTTTCCGGCGATCCCGCCCTTGCGCTGCATCTTGGCGAACGCAACATTGCCGATGTTTCGGTGGTCGGCCTGATCGGGCAGGCCTCGGAGTCGATGGCCGAAGCGTTTCTCCAGCTCAACCGCTATGTGCGGCTGGTTGTCGATGTCGATGTGGGAATGGGTCAGCGCTTCCAGGTCCGGCAGGAGCGCGGCGGACTCTGGCTGGTCGACACCCGCAACCGTCCTGACGATTTTCCGGAACTGACCGAATCCGCTTTCTCCCAGCTGGTCTGCGGCCCTCGCAACTACGGCGTGACGCAGCTGGTGAAGGAAGTCCATGTCACCCACGCCGAGCCTGCCTACCGCGCGGAATACGAGCGGGTGCTTGGTGCGCCGGTGGTGTTCGGCAGCCACTGGAACGCAATGTTGATCGACCAGCGATGGATGGGCCACCGGATCGCGGCGCTGCCGCGCTACGTCTTCGGAGTCCTGAGCGAGCACGCCGATGCGCTGCTCAAGGATTTGGAGCGCTCGAAATCCGTCCGCGGCCGGGTGGAGAGCCTGCTGATGCCCATCCTGCACAAGGGCGACGCCAGCATGGATGCCATCGCCAGCCAGATGGGCCTCAGCCGGCAGACGCTGTTCCGCAAGCTGAAGGCGGAAGGCACCACCTTCGAGAAGTTGCTGGACGATCTGCGCCATCGGCTGGCGGTGGACTACCTGAGCGGCCGCAAGGTCTCTGTGAACGAGACCGCCTATCTGGTCGGTTTCTCGGAGCCCGCCGCCTTCAGCCGCGCTTTCAAGCGCTGGACCGGAGCCAGCCCCCGCACCCTGCGCGCGGCGAGGAACGAAAGCGCGTCGGCCACGCTGTCCTGACCTAGCCGGAGCCGATGGCGCGCTCGATCCATTCGAGCAGGACCGAGGTCTCGACGGGCTTCTGCAGCGTCGCCAGCGTCCCGGCCTTCTCCATGCGCTCGGAGAGCGCGGAGTCGAAGCGGCCGGTGAGGAGGATGGCCGGCACCAGGATGCCGCGTTTGCGCAGGAGTTCGAGCAGTTCGAGCCCACTCATTCCCGGCATGTGGAGATCGAGCACCAGGCAATCGCCGCCTTCGCCGCGAGTCTGTTCGAGCAGCGCGGCGGCGGAGGGAAAGTCGCGCACCGGCAGACCGTAAGCCTCCAGCAGGGCGCGGGCCGAGTCTCGAACCGCATCGTCGTCATCGACCAGATAAATCACCTTGGGTACCTTCACGGCGCTCACCGGATACGACCGCAACCCAGAATGTGACCGCTCCCCGCGACCGGGGAAATAGGTGTATCTACCTACCCGCTTCTGCCGCCAGGCCCATGCGAACCAAGTCAGCCAGATTGCGAGCGCCCATCTTGTGCATCAACCTGCCCCGGTGGATTTCGACCGTTCTCGGCGAGATGGACAACTCATAGGCGATGACCTTGTTGAGCTTGCCCACGACGACGAGATCGAAGACTTCGCGCTCCCGCGGCGTCAGGGTGGCGAGTTTCTCCCGGACACCGGACGCCGTCTGCTCGCCCCCCGATTGGTTTCCGGCTTGGCTCAATGCCAGGCTCAAGCTGTCGAGGAGAGTCTGATCGTCGTAGGGTTTCTCCAGAAACTCGACGGCGCCCGCTTTCATCGCCTTTACCGCCAGCGGCACGTCGCCATGGCCAGTGATCACGATGACCGGCAGGCGGGAACCGCGCCGCTTCAGCTCAATCTGGAGCTCGAGGCCATCCATGTCGGGCATTCGGATATCGGTGATCAGGCAGGCCTTCTGAGGCAGCTGATCGTTCGCCAGGAACGCCGCCGCCGATTGATATGCCTTAACGTGAAACCCGGAGGCATCGAGCAGGGCGCTCAGCGACTCGCGCACGGCCTCGTCGTCATCGACCACGAAGACCGTCGCCTCATGCGGCATCGTCGAGGCCTTCCGCGCGGATCGGCAGCTGGAAGCGGAAGATCGCGCCGCCGCCCGGCTGCGGCGTCATCGCGATGTTGCCGCCATGGGCCTCCAGGATCGACTGGCAGATCATCAGCCCAATTCCCATTCCCGTCGACTTGGTGGTGACGAAGGGCTGGAACAGGCGCTGAGCGACGTCCGGAGAAATCCCCGGTCCGGTATCGGCGACCGCCACTTCCACATAGGTGTCCTTCGCCGTCGTTCTGACCATGATCACCTTGGTCTTGCAGCCGTGCAGCGCCTCGATGGCGTTGCGGATGAGATTGACCAGCACCTGTTGGATCTGCACGCGGTCCATCAGCACCGGCGGCAGATCGGAAGCCAAATCGGTGTCGAGCTTCACGTTCACGTCGCTGGAAGCGACCAGCGCCAGCGAGATGGCGTCCTGCACCACGGCATTGACGTCCTCCGGGGCGCGGTTCACCTGCCGCTTCTCCACGAAGTCGCGCAGCCGGCGGATGATCTGGCCGGCGCGGTGAATCTGCTCCGTTGCCTTGCCCAGCATCTGTTCGATCTTCTCCGCTTGCGGACCCTGGGCCAGCTCGGTGAGCTTCTTGGCGGTGTTGATGTAGTTTGTTGTGGCGGTCAGCGGCTGGTTGAGTTCGTGCGCGATAGCCGAGGACAGCTGGCCCATCGAAGTCAGGCGCGAGACGTGCGCCATCTCCGATTGAAGCTCACGAAACCGCTTCTCGGCCGCTTTCCGCTCGGTGATGTCGCGGGCGATCTTCGAGGCGCCGATCACCACGCCTTCAGAGTCATAAATCGGCGAGACCGAGATCGACACGCTGATCTCGCTACCGTCCTTGCGGCGGCGCAGGGTCTCGTAGTGGCGAATGGCAGCGCCGGCCTTCAATTGGGCGAGAATGAGGTTCTCTTCCGCCAGCAAATGCTCGGGGAACAGGATCGAAATCGACGACCCCACCATCTCCTCGGCGGAGTAGCCGAACATCTTCTCCGCTCCGGAGTTCCAGCTGGTGACGATCCCATCCAGCGTCTTGGAGATGATGGAGTCTTCCGACGACTCCACGATGGCCGCGAGCTCGCGCAGAGTCGTTTCGTGCAGGATGGCCGCAGCCTTGGTCCGGGTGAGATCGTGGAGGATGCCGACGAAGATGCGCTTCTCCCCGGCGCTGCCTTCGCCCACCGAAAGATACATCGGAAAGGTGCTTCCATCCTTGCGGCGGCCGATGACCTCGCGTCCGATCCCGATGATGCGGCGCTCGCCGGTCGTCTGATAGCGCGCAAGATATCCGTCATGCTCGGCGTGATAGGGCTCGGGCATCAGCATCTTGACGTTCTGCCCGATGACTTCGGAGGGCTCGTAGAGAAAGAGCCGCTCGCAAGCGCGGTTGTAAACCTGTACCAGGCCGTCGGCGTCGATGACCATGATGCCGTCGACCGCGGTGGTGATCAGCGCCTGAAAGAGGCCGGCGCCGCTGTCGGCATCCATGCGCAGAACTCCGCACCAGCGATTCGCGGTTTAGCAAAATAGAGCGCTCAATACTACTAACGGTTGTTGGAACCGCTCAAGGCATCATATGAACCTTGGCTGCCGACGGACAAGGTTCCATGGAGGCGCCGGGAATGCCTACGCTCCAGTCCGCTGCTTGAAGAACTCGATCACGCGCTCCTCGGCGCGCTTGGTGGGCGTGCCGGGGCGGTCGTCGAGATGAATGGTCAGCACCGAGTGCGGCGGCATATCGGCCGGCGCGGCGTCCTTGGGATCGAGTTCGATGCTTTCGAAGCGGTCGCCGAATTCGCGCTTGTAAGTGGCGAAGCGCTCATCCGGCACGAAGGCGTCGCCCCGGAAGCGCAGGCCGATCATCGAGAGATCCTCCTTTTCGAAGCGGCTCCTGGCGCAGGCGATTTCAGCTGCCGAGGCATCGATACTGCGCTTGCGGCTGTCACCGAGGGGAAACGGCAGCGAAGGCTGGGACAGGACCGGGGCCACCACCGACGGCTCCGTCATCATGGCGAGTGCGAAGCCACCGGTGAAACACATGCCGACCGCGCCCACGCCACGCCCGCCGCAGGTGGCGTGCACCTGCCGCGCCAGAGTCCGCAACCAGTCCACGATAGGGCTGGAGCGGCCGCGCGCCCACACGGTGAACTCGCGCCGCATGCAGACGCCGCGGAACATCTCGCCCATGGCGTAGCCCGTGGCCACGGGCCGGCCGGGCGTCCCGAACAGGCTCGGCAGGAAGGCCGTCATGCCGGCGGCCGCCACGTGGTCGCCGAAGCGCACCACCAGCGGATGCAGCCCGGGCATCTCGTGGATGATGATGACGCCGGGCCCGCTGCCGCGCCGGAACACCGTTCGCGTCCAGCGCCCATCGCTGAACTCGAAGGAGGTGTAGTCCTTCAATGCCGCCGAATAATCCATGACGCCCGCCCCCGGTTTACGATCCGAGTTAAGCCGATGGCCCGGGCT
Organism: Rhizomicrobium sp.; assembly: GCA_036564785.1. Classification (GTDB taxonomy): domain Bacteria; phylum Pseudomonadota; class Alphaproteobacteria; order Micropepsales; family Micropepsaceae; genus Rhizomicrobium. The sequence goes on from DATCOJ010000148.1 coordinate 9,568, forward strand.
TTGGCTATGGCGCTTGGAATGATGGGCTTCCCGTGTACAAATTCCGCGGCGAATTGGAGAGCGAGATGAGCGAGAAGCCACAGGCAGTCGATCCGGAACTGGCGCGCCTCAGGGACAGCATCGACAATATCGATGCGGCGCTGGTTCATCTGCTGGCCGAGCGTTTCAAGTTCACCAAGGCGGTGGGGGAATTCAAGGCGGCGCACGGCCTTCCGCCCGCCGATCCCGCCCGCGAGGCCGAACAGATCGCGCGCCTTCGCTCGCTCGCCAAGACCGCAAAGCTGGACCCGGATTTTGCGGAGAAATTCCTGACCTTCATCGTGCAGGAGGTGATTCGCCACCACGAGGCCATCAACGGACGGTCCTGAAGCCTTTGCGCTACATCCCGAAAATGTTCTCGAAGATGGTTCTGGTCCGAGATTGAATCTTCTTGAGGTTTTGCTCGAGCGAGTCGAAATCGCTCGCGCCGGCCCTTTGCGCCAGAAGCCTCTTTAGCCCCGGCGAAGCGGTGGCGCCGTCCAGGGTGCCTTCGACCGCAATGCGCAGCACCTGCATCAGGCTCTGCTGGAGGTTCATTGCCTCCATGAGGGTTTCGAACGCCGCGGCATCGAGCCCTCCTGTGCTGTGCAGCCGGCGCAGGGCTTCCGCCGTGCTGCTGTCGAGCACGTCAGGCGCCTGATGCGCTTCGCGAAGCTGAAGGGCCTGCGCGACAAACTCGATGTCGACCAGTCCGCCGGGCGCGAATTTGAGGTCCCAGCAGGTCTTTGCCGGAAACTCGCGGGCGAGCTTGTCGCGCATTTCGCGCGCATCTCGCAGCACTTTGGGCACATCCGGCGCGGCGGTGAGCGCGCTTCGGATGGCGGTTTGGAGGCGGGTGCCCAATGCGCTGTCGCCGGCGACCACGCGGGCACGGTTGAGCGCCATGCGCTCCCAAGTCCAGGCCTCGCCGGTATAGTAGCGAGAGAACGATTCCAGGCTGACCGCCACAGGGCCCTTGTTGCCGCTGGGCCTGAGCCGCATGTCGACGTCGTAGAGCGTGCCCGCCGCAGTCGGAACCGTCAGCGCCGCGATCATGCGTTGAGCGAGCCGTGCGTAGTAGGTGGGCGTCGCCAGCGGCCTGGGCCCATCGGAGTGCTCCGCCTGCGGCGGCGCATCGTAGACGAAGACGAGATCGAGATCGGATGTCGCGGTCATCTCGCGGCCGCCAAGCTTGCCAAGCGCGAGGATGGCCAGCGCACCGTTCGGGACGCGGCCGGCGCCGGCACCCACTTCGTTTTCGACCACCGGCAGCAGACCGGCGATGACCGTCTCGGCGATCGCGGCGAAGGCTTCGCCCGTCTCCTGCTGGCTCACCGAGGATTCGACGATTCGGATTCCGATGCGGAAGATCTGCTCCTTGGCGAACCGCCTGGCGCTGTCGAGAGCGGCTTCCATTCCGTGAGCCGTCCCGAGTTGCGCAGAGAAGGCACTCGACAACTCGCTGCGCGACGGCAGGCGGTCGAGAAACCCTGCATCGAGCAGCACGTCCAGCACACCCGGCTGACGCGCCAGATAATCCGACAGGCGCGGCGCCGAACCGCAGATGTCCGCGATCAGTTTCAGAAGATGGGGATTGGCGAGCAGCAGCGAGAAGATCTGAACGCCACCCGGCAGGCGCGAGAGGAAGCGGTCGAACTGGCTGAAGGCGCCGTCCGGATCGGCGGTTGAGGCAAGTGCCTCGAGCAGGGGCGGCGCCAGCTTGGTAAGCAATTCGCGCGCGCGCGGGCTGCGGGTGGCGCGGATGCGGCCGTGATGCCAGCCGCGAATGGCCAGCGCGATGTGGCGGACATCGTGGAAGCCAAGCGTCTTCAGCGTGTGCAAGGTATCCGGATCATCCTCCACCCCTGTGAAGACCAGGCTGCCCTTGGCGGCGGTCAGCTGCGGCGCCTGCTCGAACAGCCGCAGATAATGTCCCTGCACGGTCTCGAGATGACCGCGCAGCACCTCGGCGAACTTGCCGGTATCGGCGTAGCCCATGAAGCAGGCGATATGCGCGAGCCCCTCCTGCGACTTCGGCAACGTGTGCGTCTGTTCATCCTCGATCATCTGCAGCCGATGCTCGAGCACGCGCAGAAATCGATAGGCTTGTGTCAATTCCTTGGCCGTCTCGCCGGAAACGAGGTTTCTCGCGCGCAAGGCTTCGAGCGCAGCGAGCGTGGCGGGCGCGCGCAAAGTCGGGTTGCGACCGCCGAGAATGAGCTGCTGGGTCTGGGCGAAGAATTCGATCTCGCGAATGCCGCCGCGGCCGAGTTTGATGTTGTGTCCGGCGATGGAGATGCGCTCGTGTCCATGATGGGCATGGATTTGGCGCTTGATCGAATGGATGTCCTCGATCGCCGCATAGTCGAGGCTCCTCCGCCAGACGAACGGCTCGATGGCGGCGAGAAAGGACGCAGCGGCGAAAGGATCGCCGGCGCAGGCGCGCGCCTTGATCAGGGCCGCCCGCTCCCAGTTCTGCCCCATCGCTTCGTAGTAGCTTTCCGCCGCTTCGGTGGAGATGGCCACCTGCGTGGCACCGGCATCCGGCCGCAATCGGAGATCGACGCGAAACACGTAACCATCCGAAGTCGGCTCGCTCAGCAGCTTGACCAGACCCTTGACGACATCGACTGCGGCGGCGCGGGCATCTTCCTTCTTGCGGAAGGGAAAGCGCGCGGCGTCATAGAACACGACCAGATCGATGTCGCTCGAATAGTTCAACTCGAAGGCGCCGTATTTGCCCATGGCCAGAACGACGAGGCCGGTTTCGTATTCGAGCGCTTCCGCCGAGCGATCGGCCAGATCGGTATCCGCCGCTGCTTGCAACAGAAGGAAACGCAGCGCCGCCCGGACGCTGGCGTCGGCGAAATGCGAAAGGGCCGTGGTGACCTGCTCGACGGTCCAGCTGCCGGAAATATCGGCCAACGCGATGGCGAGTGCGGCCTGGCGCTTGCCGCGGCGCAGGATCGCCATGGCGTCAGCGGAATTGCCGGCACCCGCTGCCGCCTCCACATTGGCGCGAATTCCGGCGAGGACATCATCAGGCTTCCGGCCAAGTGAGTCCTGGAGAAATTTCGCTTCGCGGAGGCCGAGACGCGCGAGATAGGGACTGTTGCCGAACAGGCCCTCGAACAGCGACCGCTGAGCATCCGGGACAGGGAATCCGGCTTGCGCCAGCGCTTGGAGCGTTCGTTCGGCGCGTCGCGGATCGAACGGAAGCGGCAGCTGACCGGAGTGGTTGTTATTCATTGCGCCATTCTACGGAATCGCGGCGCCAAGAAAACGAAAAGGCCCGCTTCGGAGGCGGGCCTTTCGCAAGCCAACGGGAGGCCTTTCAGCAGCCCGCCGCTTTCTTCAGCTGTGTCGACGGCTTGAAGCGAAGGCTCTTGGACGGCTTGATCTTGATGGCCTCGCCGGTGCGGGGGTTTCGGCCCATGCGCGCGCCGCGCTTGGTCACCCTGAAGCTGCCGAAAGTGCCGATCTGGAACTTCCCGCCATTTTTCACACCCTTGAGTCCGCTCTCGATGGCGCCGATGACCATTTCGACGGCCCGCTTGGCGTCGGCCTTGCTGATCTTGCCCTGCTTCGCGACGGAGTCGACGAAGTCCGTTTTGCTCATTTTGTCATCCCTTTCATCCGGCGTCCGGTGCACCGAGATATAGCGAAGCAAGTCTATGGCGCCTACAGAATCCTTTGCGCCGGCTGGCTTTCGAAGATTCGGTCCACAGGATTTCCTTATATTTGCTGGCTTTTATGATGCGAGGAAGCTCCGGCGGCGTCCGCCCGCCTGCAGGAACTGCGCCGCGCGTTGCGCGCAAATGTGCGAATCGCCCCGAATCACTCGGTCACGATTCGGAGCGGCGGACGTGCTGCGGGAAGTAAATCGTCGCCTTGAGGCCGGGGTCGTTGTCCGCAAGCTCGAGGCGGGCCTCATGCAATCTCGCCACCGCGGCCACCAGACTCAAGCCGAGGCCGGAGCCGGGCGAATTGCGGCTGGCTTCGAGGCGGACGAAACGTTCGATGACGCGGGGGCGATCGTCCTCCGGAATGCCGGGGCCGGTGTCGGCGACTGTCAGCGTGGCGCCGTCCGGAGTCTCGGCCGCTGCGATCGTCACCCGGCCGCCGGAGGGACAGTATTTGATCGCATTGTCGACGAGATTGGCGAGGGCCTGAGAGAGCAGGTTCCGGTTGCCCTCGATCCGCACGGCACCGCTCGGCGCGATATCGAGCGTGACGCCGTTCTCCTCTGCAACCGGAGCGTAGAGCTCCCACACGTCGCGCGAGATTTCCGCGAGGTCCACGGGTTCCCTGGCGCCGCGCGCCACCCCGGCTTCCGCCTCTGCGATGAGCAGGAGAGAATTGAAGGTGGCGATCAGGCGGTCGATCTCGGCCACCGCCGCCTCGATCTCCGCGGCCTGCGCACCTTCCTTCGGCAGCTGGCCGAGCGCGCCTTCGATGCGGTTGCGCAAGCGATTGAGCGGCGAGCGCAGGTCGTGGGCCACCGAGTCGGTGACCTCGCGCATGCCCTTCATCAGCCGCTCGATGCGGTCGAGCATGCGATTGAGATTGTGCGCCAGCGAATCGAATTCGTCACCGGCGGGCGTAAAAGGCACGCGGCGGGAAAGATCGCCGGCCATGATCTCGCGGCTGGTGGCGTTGATGGTATCGAGGCGGGTGAGCAGGTTGCGGCTCATCAGGGCGCCGCCGACCAGTCCCAAGGTCAGCATCAGGGCCACGCTCCACGGCAGGGTTGTGGTAAACAGCCGCTCGGTTTCGTAGCGCTCGTGCACGTCGCGGGCGACCAGCAGTTGGAATCCGCCGGTCAGCTCGAAGGCACGGCCCCGCGCGCGATGGCGCTCCAGGCTCGTTCCCACGCGGCGCTCGTAGTCGAACTCGATGAAGCCGCCGGCGCCTTTCTTCGCCGTGGGCCAGGCGTCGAGATTTCCGGCGATCGGGCGCTTGCGCAGGCTGGTCAGCAGGTAGAGCCCCTGCCCGGCGCGAACCGAGCGGCCCATGATGGCATCCGTCAGCCCCACCAGACCGAGCCGCTGGTACTGCTCCGACAGCCCGGCGATCTCCGCCTCGATGGTCTGATCGGTCTGCGCGTCGAGCGCGCGCTTGGTGTTCCAGTAGGTGAAAGCGACAAGCGCCCCGGCGGACAGCGCAAAGATGGCGACGTAAACCAGGACGATGCGGAACGCGAGCGTGCGAAAGAGGCGGGGGCCGATCACGATCTGGCTCGCGGACTTGCCATCGGGCCGCGCGGTTAGGCGCGCGCCCGGATCATGTAGCCCGCGCCGCGCACGGTGTGCAGCAGGGGAACCTCGAAGCCCTTGTCGATCTTGGCCCGGAGCCGCGAGATGTGGACGTCGATTACGTTGGTCTGCGGGTCGAAGTGATACTCCCACACGCTTTCCAGCAGCATGGTGCGGGTGACCACCTGGCTGGCGTGGCGCATCAGATATTCCAGCAGGCGGAATTCGCGCGGCTGCAGCTCGATGTCGGTGGCGCCGCGCTTGGCGGTGCGGGTCAGCAGGTCGAGCTCGAGATCGCCGACCTGCAGGCGCGTCTTCACGGCGGAGGGATGGCGGCGGCGCATCAGCGCGTCGATGCGGGCGAGCAGCTCGACGAAGGCATAAGGTTTGGTGAGGTAGTCGTCGCCGCCCGCCTTCAGGCCCTTCACGCGATCATCCACTTCGGACAGCGCGCTCAGGAACAGCACCGGCGTGACGTTGCCGTGCTCGCGCATCTCGCGCACCAGCTCGAGACCGTCGACCTTGGGCAGCATGCGATCGACGACAGCGACGTCATAAGGCCGTGACAGCGCCAAGGTCAGGCCGGTTTCGCCGTCGCCCGCATCGTCGACCACATGGCCGGATTCCCGCAGCCCGTTGACCAGATAGCGCTGTGCTTCGTGATCGTCCTCCACAACGAGGATGCGCATGTCCCAGCTCCTTCTGCTTTTCAGCGACGCACGATGTGCGGACCGGCTGAAATGGGTCCGCGCCGACGGCAGCAACGGGGGGATGGGGCCGCCGCCGCCGGCGCGGGGGCCGAACAGCACGAGCTTTCGCCCGGACTGTTCGGTACGCAGTCTCTCACGTCTGACCGATCTTGAGCGCGACGAAGCGCTGACCGTTCTGCCCGGTCACCAGGACCAACACCGAGCTGCGGCCTGCGGCCTGGGCGTCGGCGATGCGGCTCTTCACATCCTGCGGCGTATGCACCGGCCGGTTGGCGACAGACACCACGACGTCGCCGGGCTGGATGCCCTTATCCGCCGCGTCGCTGTTGGGGTCGACCTTGGTGATCAGCACGCCGTCGACCTTGTCGTCCAGATTGTAGCTGTGGCGGACGTCGGGCGTGACCGCCGCAAGGCCAAGCCCCATGGCCTCTGCCGTGTTGGCGGGCGCGCCGCGGCCCTGATCGGGCGTGTCGTTGGAAGCGACCTGCTTCTCCTGGCGCGGCCCGATCTTGGCGCGCAGCGTCTGCTGGCTGCCTTCGCGCTGCACGGTGAACGAGGCTTCGGCGCCGGCCGGAAGCGCCGCCACGCGCCGCGTCAGGTCGCGGGAATCGTCGACCGCGGTTCCGTTGACGGCGACGACCAGGTCACCCTGGTGGAACCCGGCCTTGGCGGCCGGACCTCCGGGAACGACATTGGCGACGATGGCGCCTTTCAGATCCTTGGAGCCGAAGCTCGAAGCGATCTCCGGCGTGATGCTCTGCACCTCGACGCCCAGCCAGCCGCGCGCCACGCGTCCATGGGCCTGCAGCTGCGCCACCACGTCATGGATGGTGGAGGCTGGAATGGCGAAGCCGATGCCCACGCTGCCGCCGGAAGGCGAGAAGATCATCGAGTTCATGCCGATGACCTTGCCCTGGATGTCGAAGGTGGGGCCGCCGGAATTGCCGCGGTTGATCGGTGCATCGATCTGGATGAAATCCGTGTACGGACCGTTGCCCACGTCGCGCCCGATCGAGGACACGATGCCGGCGGTGACCGTGTTGCTGAGGCCGAAGGGATTGCCGACCGCCACCACCCAGTCGCCGACGCGCACCTGGCGGTCGTCGCCGAATTCGACGGAGGGTAGCGGCTTTTCACTCTTGATCTTGAGCAGCGCCACGTCGGTCGCGGTGTCGGAGCCGATCGCCTTGGCGTCGTACTCGCGGCCGTCCGGCAGCTTCACCTTGATGCTCTTGCCGTTCTCCACCACGTGGCTGTTGGTGACGATGTAGCCGGCCTTGTCGATGATGAAGCCGGAGCCCATCGCCACGGCCTTGCGCGGAATGTTGAACTGCTTGCCCTGGTTGTATTGATTGAAGAAGTCGCGGAACGGCTCGGGCAGATCCTGCAGGTTCATGCCTTCGGCGGCGTTGACCTCCTGCTCGACCGTGATGGTCACGACAGCCGGGCTCACGCGCTCCACCAGATCTGCAAAGCTGAACGGCGCGCCGGCTTCCAGCATGCGCGGCGGCATCGGCCTGGCCGACACGGCCGCGATCTGAACCGGGTGCGCGGATGGTGGCGTAGCGCTCGACTCCGCGTGCGGCAGGAGCGCAAACGCTCCCAGTCCGAGCACGAGAATGGCGGCCGCGGACGCAGCGGCCATCAGGCGCGCGCGCAGCTTCTGGGGATGGGGTTGCTCTTCCACGTTCATCTCTTTCTCCTTGTACGCGGCGGCCGGGCTCCCCTATGCGCCGGCTGCCGAAGGTCCTCGCTAGGCCTTAAGCCACACTACTTACTAGTTTGTGGTCGTAACATTAAACGTATGTAATTTTCCAGCATCGTCTTGTGCCGATTGCGTGATCAGGCCTCCGCTGCCGGCCCTCCCGCCGCCGCGCGGCGCTTGGCTTTTCCCGCCACCAAGGCCACCGTGGCACCTCCAGCCAGGAGAACCACCAAGGGCCCCAGCCATAGAATATAGGTATCGGGTTTCAGCGGCGGCTTCATCAGCACGAAATCGCCATACCTTGCCACAAGATAACGCTGGACCTCCTCGTTCGTGTCGCCGGCGGCAATGCGTTCCCGGATCAGCCGCCTCAAGTCGGCCGCCAGCGGTGCATTCGACTCATCCAGCGACTGCCCCTGGCACACGAGACAGCGCAACTGCTTCTGCAGCTCCACCGCACGCGTTTCGAGCTTCGGATCGGGCAAGCGCTCCGGCAACGGCGCCGCAACCACAGGCGATATCAAGAGCGCGAAAGCCAGAGTTGCAAGGGCGCGCGTCATTCTGCCGCCGCGAGCGAGCCGACGCGAACCGTGCGCCGGGCGAGCCGTCCCCACAGGCTGGCCATTCCGCCCAGCGCCATCAACCCGCCGCCGAACCAGATGAACGGCGCCAGCGGATTGACATAGGCGCGGACCACCCAGCGGCCGCCGTCGCGCTCGTCGCCCAGCGCCACGTACAAGTCTGACAGGCCTGTGGTGCGGATCGCGGTTTCCGTCATCACCTGTCCCTCGGCGGGATAGGACCGCTTCTCCGGCGACATGCTGGTAATCATGCGGCCGCCGCGAAGCACGGAGATATCCGCCCGCTGCGCGAAATAGTTTGGGCCGGTGACTTTTTCCATTTTGTCGAGGCGCAGTGTGTAGCCGGCGACTTGCGCGGTCTCGCCGGGACGCAGCAGATCCGTGGTCTCGCTTTTCCAGACGGTCGTGACCGCAATCCCCATCAGCGTGACGCCCAGTCCGGCATGGGCGAGCGCCGAAGCCAGCGCGCCAGCCGAAATCGAGCGCTCGCGCTTGCGCCGCACGAGATCGACGGCACTGGCCGATATCACCCAGGCGGCCAACGCAAAGGCGCCTGCGGCCGCCAGGCTCTTCGGTTCGGCAATGGCAAGCACCACGATGCCCGCGACTGCGGCCACTCCAGCCGCCGGCGCGAGAATCCGCAGCACGGCCTTCAGGTCACCCTGCCGCCAGCCCAGGCGCGGACCGAACGGCACCAGGATCAACAACGCGACAAAGATCGGCGCAAAGAAGATCGCGAAATAGGGAGGACCGACCGAAATCTTCTCTCCCGTCAGTGCATCCAGCGCCAGCGGATAGAGCGTGCCGAAAAAAACCGCGGCGGCCGCGCCGGTGAGCAGCAGGTTGTTCAACAGCAGCGCCATCTCGCGGCTGGCCAGTTCGAACGCCGCGCCGGCCTCCACTTTCGGGGCCCGCCAGGCGAACAGCACCAGCGCGCCGCCGATCGCGGCGATCAGCATGATGAGGATGAAAAAACCGCGTTCCGGATCGCTGGCGAAAGCATGCACCGAAGTGAGCACGCCGGAACGCACCAGGAAGGTGCCGATGAGGCTCAGCGAGAATCCCAGGATGGCAAGCAGCAGCGTCCAGGTGCGGAAAGCGCCGGTGCGCTCGGTGGCGAGCGCGGAATGCAACAGCGCGGTGGCAATGAGCCACGGCATCAGCGCCGCATTCTCCACCGGGTCCCAGAACCAGAACCCGCCCCAGCCAAGCACATAGTACGCCCACCAGCTTCCCAAGGTGATGCCGAGCGTCAAAGCGATCCAGGCGATCAGCATGAAGGGCCGCGCCGCGCGCGCCCAGGCAGCACCGGCCTCGCCTGTGATCAGCGCCGCAGCCGCGTAGGCAAACGCCGCCGAGAGGCCAACGTAACCGACGTAGAGCATGGGCGGATGGAAGGCGAGGCCGGGGTCCTGCAGCAGCGGATTGAGGCCGGCGCCTTCGAAAGGCATCGGATCGAGCCGCTGAAACGGATTCGAGGTGAAGAGGATGAACAGCAGGAAGGCGACCGCCAGCATTCCTTCTATTCCGAGTGCCGCCGAAGTGAGCCGCTCGCCGCCGCGCCGCGCCAGTGCCACCAGCGCCGAGTAGATCGCCAGCACGAAGACCCATAGCAGCATGGAGCCTTCGTGGTTTCCCCACACGCCGGTGATCTTGTAGAGCAGCGGCTTGGCGGTGTGCGAGTTCCGCGCCACGTCGGCGATGCTGAAGTCCGAGGTGACGAAGGCGAAGGTCAACGCACCGAACGCCAGCGCCACAAAGACGAACAGTCCCATGGCCGCGCCCGATGCGACACCACGCGCCTGCATTGCGTTTTCCCGGGCCCCGATCAGCCCCGCGCCCGCCTGAACGATGGCAAGGGCAAGCGCGATCGAGAGCGCGAGCTGGCCGATTTCGCCGGTCATGGATTGCCTGAGCCCTCTTTCCAGCGGCCGGAGCGCTTCAGCGCATCGACCACCTCAGGCGGCATGTAGCGCTCGTCATGCTTGGCCAGCACTTCCGTCGCCATGAACGTCCCGCCCGTTTCCAGCGCACCCAGCGCGACCACGCCCTGCCCTTCTCGGAACAGATCCGGCAGCGCACCGTCGTAGCGCACCGGGACGCTCGCCTTGCCGTCGGTGACCACGAAACGCACTTCGGCGCCGGACCCGCGCGTGACGCTTCCCTTCTCGACCAATCCCCCGATGCGGAACGCCACACGCGGCGGCACGTGCTTGGCCGAGATGTCCGACGGGCTGTAGAAATAGAGGACGTTATCCCGGAGCGCCGCCACCACCAGCGCCGCGCCGCCGATGCCGGCCACGATCAAGGCAAAGGCGAAGTAAAGCCGGCGGCGTTTTCGTTCGGTCATCGGCTTTCTTGGGATTCGGAAGAGACCACTATAGGCGAGTTGAAGCCGCGGTTCCAACGCGGCCCCGCCCCACTTCCGTCTCAATCCGCCCCGACTCTCTGCTGAATTCCGGGGATGGAAATTCCATGACGCTCGCTCGCGCTTTTGTCGCAGTCGCCGCCGCACTGCTTCTGACAGCCTGCCTGCCGGTCACCACCAAGGTGCCGGTTGGAACCACGGCCGGTTTCAAGCCGGACCCGACGCTGCTCGGCACCTGGAGCGCCCGCGACAAGGACGGTGACGAAATGTCCTACCTCCACTTCCTCGGCAAGCAGGACGGCAGCATGACCGTCCTCGTCGTCACCCCGCCGCACGGAACCAGTCTCGGCGAATGGTCGCAATATGATCTGCGCGTCGCCACGCTCGGCGCCAATCACTACATCAACGCACAAGAGGTGACGGTGAACGGCAAGATCAACGCCGACAATCCGTTCGCCAAACAGAGCATCATGCTGATGTACCGCGCGGACCGTCGGGGCACCATTCAACTCTACACGATGGATGAGAAGGCCGCGGCCGCCGCGATCAAGGCGCATGAGATCGCAGGCGACATCGAACCCGGTCAGGATGGCGACGTACACATCACGGCGGACGAACCGGCTCTGGACGCGTTCATGAGAAGCTCGCGCGCGGCGGCGATGTTCAGCAAGCCGCTGATCACGATGACAAGGGTCGATTGACGGCGGTGCCTAGTGGGCGGCGCGCTTCAGGATTTCGTCGCCGAGGCCTGTCTCGTAACTGAGCCCCTCGGCCGTCAACGTGATGGCGCGCGGCCAATCCGAGCGCGCGAGGCCTTTGCGCTCCAAAGCATGCCAGACCTTGTCGATGTAGAGTCCGGTCGCGTCCTTCCCCGCCACCACCGCTTCGCCCAAGTGAAAATGATCGCCATGCGCCTGCGGAAAGCGCTCGATGGTCACCTCATCCGCTCCCGGCCCGCGCGTGGCCGCGCTCGGCAGCCGCGCCAGCACCTGCAGCAAGGTCAGCGTGCGAAGCTGCAGCGGATTGAGCTTCAGCGGGTTCTGTCGCGGCGTCATGGCTCTCTCATTCGGGCCAGGAAGGCGGATCGGCGCCGGGTTCCGGCGGCGGCCGGCGCCACTTTGGCGGCGTCCTGGACATTTCGACCACCGGCCCGAGGAAATCGAGATGCCCCCGCGCCATTTCGCATGACTCCAGCCGCGCGTCGAGCCCGGGCTTCCAGCTCTCCGGCACGGAGCGCGGATCGACGCGGTCGAGCGACTGGAGCCACAGAGCCGTCGCACAGAGTGAAACGTCTACGCTCCAGCTGCCGCCTTCGCGAATCCGGCGCAGCAAGGCAGCGACGGCGCCTGACGCGCCGAGATAGCCGGTGATGTAGTCGCACACCGCCGCCGGGATGAGCTTGGGCACGCTCTCGCGCCGGCTTCCCATGCGCGACGCGCTGAAGGCACCTTGCTCGACGGCAAGTCCGGTCGCCGCCTGCGCCAGTTGCTCCCAACCGCGCCGCTGTGCCCAGGGCCCGCGATTGCCATAGCAGGACACGCCGACGCAGACGATGCCGGGCGCCGAATGTGCCAGCGCCTCCGGCGAGAAGCCCAGCTTCGACAAAGCACCCGGACGATAGGACTCGACAAAGATGTGAGCATCGCGCGCGAGCCGGCGCAACGTCTCGGCATCGCCGGGCTTGGCGAGATCGAGAAAGGTCGAGCGCTTGCCGTGGCCGGTGTCGAGATCGAACACCGGAATGGTCGGCAGCTTTTCGGCGCGAACGTTGAGCACCTCGGCTCCGTAAGACGCAAGCGTGCGTCCGACCGTCGGACCCGCCAGCACGCGGGTGAGATCGAGCACGCGAATGCCTGCCAGTGGATCGCCGCCTAGGGGCAACCGCAGCGGCGGCGCCTCGCCGATCTTGCGCAGGACGATGGGCGGAATACCGGCAAGCGCCGCCCCCTGCGGGCTGGTGCGCCATTCCTCCGCGGTGCGCACCACTGCGCCACAAAGCCCGAGATAGGCGAGTGCCTCTTCCAGAGCGAAGGCATTCCACTTGGCTACCGCTTCGCCGACGCTTTCCTCCGTGTTCTGAGCGTTCAGCAGGTCGAGAGTCCGGCGCTCCAGATGCGGGAAGCCGCCATGCAGATGAATCCAGCGGCCGTCGCCGGTGCGGTAGAACGCGACGGTGGGGTTGCCCTCCGACGGCCGTGGCACCGTTTCGCCGTTCAGCCGCAGCAGCGCAAAAGAAACGAGCGACGCCGCCGCGGCGTGCACACCGATGCGGATCGACTGCTGGTCGCCGCCGCGCAGGCGCCAGATCTCGTTGGCGGCGGAAGCACCCAACCCCAGCGCCGCCGCCGCCCCCGCGCCAACGAGAAACGGCGTCGGCGCGATCGGATCGTCGCCGTCGAAATCCGGAGCGCGAAGCGGTGCCAGCCCGGTGATCCGATTGAGCGAATCGTAGGCGGCGGCAACGGTCATGCAGGTCTCCGTACAGCCGGTATATTGGCTGGAACGCCCGCCCGCAATCTCCAATGATGCCAAGACCTTAGGGAATGAAATGGTCCCCGATTCCGTCTGCCGGGCGGCAAGTCTCAGGCGGCGACGGCGGCCGAGACGGCGGCCCGGCCGCGGCGGCGCAAGAATTCGCCCTCCTCCGGGCTGAACAGCAGCGCCGTCAGTTCCGCGGCGAGCGCGAAAAATTGATCGGCATTGACGCGGCGTTCGCCCTCGGCGGCGCGCAACTCGCGTACGATTTCGTCATTGTAGTTCTTCAGCGCCAGGATCAGCTCCTCCTCCGCTTCCTTCAGCGAGGCGGCGAAGGAGGCGCCGGCGGCGCTGCGGCGGCAGCCCGCGATCAACCGTGCATAGCTCAAGGCGCGATCGGATTTCTCCGGATCGGCGGGACGCGAGACGTCGGGCGTCTTGGGCGCGCCGGAGAAACTGCCGGACTTCTGCACCGGCAGCGCGGCCAGAACCTCGCGCGGCGCCTTCTCCATGAAGCCGTCCATGACGCCGCCGACGGCGGCGCGATCCTTCATCAGCCGCTGGCCCCATTGGCCGTCGCGGCGCAGCTCGACTTCCTTGACCATGCCGCCGGTCAGCGCGGTGAAGGCATCGACATGGGCGACCAGATGGTCCGCGTTGAAGCGCTCCGGCCGGGCCGTGCGAATGGCGGCGGCGTGCTCCTCGATGTCGCCGAACAGCAGCTCGCCGACCAGACCCATATCGGTACTGGCGATCAGCGTCTCCTGCGTCTTGCGGGCGATAGAGAGCGCCAGGCGCAGCGCTTCCCATGGACGCTCCAGCCGGTTCATCACCAACACCGAGAGATAAGGCGCGGCATCGCCATTGAGCGCGGCGACCCTTTCGTAACCCTCGCGGAACAGCTGGATCACCTCATCGGTCAGATTGGGCAGCTGCCGCGGCAAGCGGTCCTGGAACTCGCAAATCTCGCTGCCGATGGAGAGCAGCAGCGCCATTTCGCGCGCGTCGTCGACAGTCGACTCGCCGCCAAGCACCTGGCGGGCCGAGCGGCGTCCGCTCTCCGAGTCGAGCTTGGAGCGGATGGCCTGCGCGGCGACGGTCCAGAACTCCACCGTCTTCGCCTTGGCTTCGTCCGTGCGCACTCCAAGCACGGCCGTCTTCACCGCGATGGCATAGGCAGTCAGGGCATCGGGGACCAACGTCTGCGCCAGCCAGTTCCAGACCGGCGTGACGGAGCCGCGGGCGATGCGGCCCTTCTGCTTGGCACCCTTGCGTTCGGCGACGAGAAAATCCTCGAACGGCCGGCAGAAGGCGCGCATGGGCGTCGGCGTGCGGTTCGCCTGCGCGGCGGCACGCAGCGTTGGACGCAGACTCTCGAGAATCAGGTCGTGCGGCAGCATCTTGCCGTCGTTCAGGCGGTCGACCTCGATGGCGCGGGCAAGCCGGGCGGCGACGGAAGCGGGAAGCGCACCCAGGAAGGCCTGCAGTGACTCTATCTTGTTCTTCGCCATCGAGAATCCGTTGCGCGACCGGCATGGGCGCCCGCCAACAGGTTAATCCCGCCAGCCTTAACGGGACCTTTCGGCCGGGATGCCGCCGGGCAGCGTAAGCCGCGCCTCAAGCCCGCCAAGGCTGCTTTCGCCCAGTTCGAAGAAGCCGCCATAGAGCTTGGCGATGTCGCGCACGATGGCGAGGCCGAGGCCGCTGCCGGGAACGCTCTCGTCCAGCCGCTCGCCCCGCTCCCCCACGTTGGCACGCTCCTCGGGCTCGATACCGGGCCCATCGTCGCCCACCCGCAACACGAACGTCCCGTCCGGCATCGGCTCGGCGACCGCACTCACTTTGCTTCGCGCCCATTTGCAGGCGTTGTCGATCAGATTGCCGGACATCTCTTCGAGATCCTGCCGCTCGCCGCGGAAACCGAGTGCCGGCGGGCAATCGACGGAGATCGTCAGCCCGCGATCGGTGTGAATGCGGGCGATCACGCGGGCCAGATCGTCGAGCACCGGCTTGACGGTCGTGCGAGTGCCGAGCAGCCCCGCCGCGCCGGCGACGCGGGCCCGCGCCAGGTAGTGACTGATCTGGCGGCGCATGGTCACCACCTGAGGCATCACCGCTTCGGCCAACGCTCCCGGCTGCGCCGAGGCCTCGCTGCCAATCACCGACAGCGGCGTTTTCAGCGAATGGGCGAGGTTGGAGACTTGCGTGCGGGCGCGGTCGACCACCTCCTCGTTGTGGTTGATCAGGCTGTTGAGCTCGCGGGCAAGCGGAGCGATTTCCGCCGGGAATTCTCCGTCGAGGCGGCGGGCCTCGCCATCGGCGATGCGGGCAAGACCGGTGCTCACCCTGCGCAACGGCAACAGGCCGATACGCACCTGGACGAAGATGGCGCCGATCAGCCCCAACCCCAGGATGGCGAACGACCAGAACAGCATGACGTCGAAGCTCGCGACTTCGTCTTCCAGCTCCGACATGTTGCCGGCCACCAGAAAGGTGTAGGCGCGCACGTCAGTCGGCTGCACCGTGGCGGTGATCGGAAACTCGACGCGCTGCGAGACCACGCGGACCGGCTGATCGTCAGGCCCGCTGCCGTGTCCCCAGGACAGGCCGCCGCCCTTGCGAAGATCGCCGATCTTGATCGTGTGGTCCCAGAGCGAGCGCGAGATCTGAATTTCGCCTTTCGGACTCTCCGGCGTGATCTGCCAATACCAGCCGGAATAGACCCGTTCGAAACGCGGATCGGTGAAGCGCTCGCGCAGCGACACCCGGCCGGCGGAATCCGGCTCGGCCGCGGCGATCATCTCATCGAGATCGAATTTCAGCCGGGCGTCGAAATCACCTTCCACCGAGGCGCGGAACACCCCCGACAACACGAAGCCGCCCAGCACCAGGCCGGCCAGCGTCCACACCGCGGCGGCCGCGATCAGGCGGCCGGCGAGCGAATCAAGCCTTGGCGCGATGCTGGTCTTCAGAAACGTTCGGAACTTCGAGGCAATAGCCAAGGCCGCGTACCGTTTGAATCAGGTTGGCGTCGAGCTTCTTGCGCAGGCGCCCGACGAAGACTTCTATCGTATTCGAGTCGCGGTCGAAATCCTGATCGTAGAGATGCTCCACCAGCTCGCTGCGCGACACCACGCGGCCGCGATGATGGGCGAGATAGGCCAGCAGGCGGTATTCCAGCGACGTCAGCTTGACCGGATTGCCGTCCAGCGTGACGCGCGAGGAGCGCGTATCGATGCGCAACGGACCGATCTCGATTTCCGACGTGGCCAGTCCGGCGGCGCGGCGCAGCAGCGCGCGCACGCGGGCGAGCAGCTCCTCGGTGTAGAACGGCTTGGCGAGGTAGTCGTCGGCGCCGGCGTCGAAGCCTGCGACCTTGTCGCTCCAGCGATCGCGCGCGGTCAGGATCAGCACCGGCATCTTGCGTCCGGCCTTGCGCCAGTTTTCCAGCACGCGCACGCCGTCCATCTTGGGCAGGCCGAGATCGAGGATCACCAGATCGTAGGGCTCGGTGTCGCCGAGGAAATGGCCCTCTTCGCCGTCGCTGGCAGCATCGACCACGTACCCGGCATCGCTCAGCGCGCCCTTGAGCAGGCGCTGCAAATCCTTGTCATCCTCGACCAGCAGAACGCGCATCGCTCCTCACCCGCCAGGACGGCCGTGGCCGCGCGGACCATCGCCGCCGCCGTGCCAGTCACCGCGCCCCGGCCCGTCGCGCCAGCCCGGCCGATCGTTCCACCGCGGAGGGCCGTCGAAACGCTCGCGCGGAAAATCACGATCGTCGCGTGGCGGACGCAATTCGCCGCCGGGATACGGACCGAAGCCGCCCCAGCCGTGATTGACACCGAGGACGCGGCCGGTGCGCGCGTCGGTATCGAACCAGACGATGCGGCCCTCGGGCGTCATCCACTTGATGCGATAGTGCAGCCTTCCTGCCGGATCCATGAACGGCCCTTCGGCGTCGTAGAACTTGCCCGGATGGGCGCTGCGAATGTGCGGCAAAATCCGGTCGAGCGGAACCACGTCGCGGCGGCCATGCATGTAGCGTCCTTGCGCCAGAGCGGGTGCGACGACCAGGCAAGCCAATGCAAAAACCAATGGAAACAAACGCATACGCATGACCTTTTCCTAGGCCCAAGCCGATGAATGGACGATGAACGCTGCATCCAGACCAGGTTCAGCAGCCGCTCCTATATTCCGTATCCAGGCAATGGCTCTAAGCCGATGGTTTCGCGTTTAGAAGCCGGGGCAACAAGGAGAATGACCATGAAGCTCAGAACCCTTCTCACCGCGGCAGGCACGGCACTGGCGTTGACCGCCGGCACAGCAGCCTATGCCGACTGGGACCGCGACCATGATCGCGACTTCCATCGCGGCCATGTGATCATGAAGGTTCGCCCCGGCGGACATCGCTTCATCGAGCACACACGCGTGATCGAAGTGCTGCGCGGCCGCCACATCCGCTACATCGGCGAGCCCTACATGTATGGCGGCGCCTACGTGGTTCGCTGCTACGACACTTTCGGCCGGCTGGCCTATTGCCGGGTCGATCCGTATTCGGGCGCCTTCCTGGGGATCAACGTGCGCCTGTAAGACCTTGAGGCAGCGCCTTTCGCGGTAAGCCCCTCCACGCGGAAGTCGCATCGCCATCAAGCGAGAACCCGCGCCGGACGAAAGTCCAGCGCGGGTTTCTCTACATCCGGCGAACGCCAAAGCGAACACAGTTCGGCCATCCGCATGAACGTCATTTGAATGTCCGGTCCAGAGTTGGTTCAGCCGCCCTTCGCCAAAGTGCCCCCATGCCTCGCCGGACCGGCGGGCCAAGGACAGGAGACACGACATGAGACTCAAGCAAATCCTCAGCGGCGCCATCGCAGCGGCGGCGTTGCTCGTGGCGGGCGCGGCCGATGCCGGCACCGTCATCATCGAGAAGAAGCACAGGACCATCGTGGAACATCACGTGCCGGTGGGCAGAATGGCGCCGCGCTATATCGGCCACGATCGCGTCATCGAAGTGGTGCGCGGACGGCACATCCGCTTCGTCGGGCGGCCGTATTTCTACCGTGGCTATTACGTGCTGCGCTGCTACGACCGCGTCGGGCGCCTGGCCTATTGCAAGATCCACCCGCGCACCGGTGCCTTCCTCGGCATCAGCGTTCGACTCTGACCTGACTTGGAGCGGCGCCTTCGGCGGCAAGCCCCTCCCCGCAGAAGTGACGCTTCGAGCAAGACCCGCGCCGGACTAGCCCCCGGCGCGGGTTGTTTTTTCGCCTTCGGCGGCGTCGCCATGCTCGTTACGCGCCGAAGATGGTCACGAATTCCTCCAGCGGGGCGCGTTCGCTGACGAGCGCGCTCACCGCCGCGTTTTCGTCGGCATAGCCGATACCCATGCCGCAGAAGATCATCTCGTTCTGAGGCACGGCGAGATATTCGCGGATCAGCGAATGCCACACCGCCCAAGCCTCCTGCGGACAGGTGTGCAGTCCATACTCGCGCGCCAGCAGCATGACGCTCTGCATGAACATGCCGAGATCAGCCCACTGGCCCTGCTGCATCTGCCGGTCGATGGTGAAAATGAGGCCCACCGGCGCTCCGAAGAACTCCCAATTCCGCGCGAAAAATTTGAGCCGCGATGCTTTGTCTTCCCGCGGGATTCCGATGGCGCCATACATCGCCTCGCCGATGCGGAAGCGGCGCGTGCGGTAGGGCTCGGAGAGCTGCGGCGGATAGATGTGATATTCCGGCGCCTCGCCCATCGGCGTCTCTTTCCGCTTCTCCGCCACCCGCCGCACCAGCTCGTCCCGCGCGTCGCCGATCAGCAGATAGACTTTCCACGGCTGCAGGTTGCCGCCTGACGGCGCCCGCGCGGCCTGAACGAGAATCTCCTTCAGCGTTTCGAGCGGCACCGGATCGGGCAGGAAGGCGCGATTGGTGCGCCGCGTGGCGATGGCTTCACTGACTTGCATGAATGGCCCCGGCTGGAACAGGGGCAAGCTGTGGAGCAGTTTCGCACCGCCGTCCAGCGTCTTGCGTTCCTTCCGGGAAGAGGCCGTTCACAAGCGTTCGCAGCCGATCGACATCGGACTGTTTCGGGCTGGCCCCGAGCATCCAGTACCAGCTCATGGTCATCAGCGCTTCGCCGAGCACGGGACGCAGTCCCTTGTCGCGCTTCAGCACCAGACTGAGCGCATCCACCACGGCGTCGATGTAGAGGCCGCGCGAGATGCGACGATCGGATCGAACGGGTTTGCGTGTCATGGCGGACCTCAGAAGCAGGTGGTGATGCGCACTTCGCCGCGGGCACCCGCGCCGCCCGCGCCGGAGGCATTGCCGTTGACGCTGGCGCCGCCGCCACCGCCTCCGCCGCC
>DATCOJ010000149.1:0-1587 GCA_036564785.1 Rhizomicrobium sp.
TTGATGGGGCGGCCGGATGCACGCCGAATACATCAAGCACGGACCACCCCAGTCGCGCGGCTTCCATGCCCTGTACGCGGCGGAGCAATAGTAGGCCACGGAGCGGCGGCATAACGCGGTCGCGCGTGGCGGAGTAAAACCCGGCCACTTTCGAGGCCGAACCTTTTCGAAGTCTGATTCGAAGAGGGATGGCCGGGGATGTTCGCGGTGGAGATTTACGCAGCGGTTCGACGGTTTGTCTTCGTCGAAGGGAAGAGCCGGCGCGAGGCGGCGCGGGTTTTCGGACTGAGCCGGGATACGATTGCCAAGATGTGCCGCTATTCGGCGCCGCCCGGCTATGTGCGATCCAAGGCTCCGGAGCGGCCGAAGCTCGGACTGCTTGTACCGGTCATCGACGCGATCCTGGAGTCCGACAAGACGGCACCGCCGAAGCAGCGGCACACCGCGAAGCGGATTTTCGAACGGCTGCGGCTCGAACACCGTTTTGCCGGCGGTTATACCGTAGTGAAGGATTACGTTCGGATCGCCCGCAGCCGGTCGCGCGAGGTCTTCGTGCCGCTGGCCCATCCGCCTGGCCATGCGCAGGTCGACTTCGGCGAATGCTTTGGCGTCATCGGCGGCGTACGGATGAAGCTGCATGTGTTCTGCTTCGACCTGCCGCATTCGGACGCCTGCTTCATCAAGGCCTATCCGGCGGAGACGACGGAAGCTTTTCTTGACGGGCACATCTCGGCATTTGCCTTTTTCGGCGGCGTACCGCTGTCGATTTTGTACGATAATCTCAAAATCGCGGTGGCGCGCATTCTGGGCGACGGCAAGCGCCAGCGAACCCGCGCCTTCACGGAGCTTGTTAGCCATTACCTATTTCAAGAGCGGTTTGGCCGCCCGGGGAAGGGAAACGACAAAGGCAAGGTCGAAGCCCTTGTAAAGTATTCCCGGGCGAATTTCCTCACGCCTGTGCCGCATGCAGCCTCCTTCGACGCGCTCAACGCCGCTCTGGAAGAACGCTGCTGCGCCCGGCAAGCCGAGAGCGCCGGCCGCCACGAGCAGACAATTGGCGAAAGGCTTATCGCGGATCAAGCGGTCTTACGGGCTTTGCCCGAGCTGCCCATCGAGCCCTGCGACAAGCGCCCGGCGAAGGTCTCCTCGACCGCGCTGGTGCGCTATCGCATGAACGATTATTCGGCGCCAACCGCCTATGGTTTTCGCGACGTCCTGGTCAAGGGCTTCGTCGACGAGGTCGCGATCATCTGCGGCGCAAGCGAGATCGCCCGGCATCCGCGCGTCTATGGCCGTGGTCAGTTCATCTTTGACCCGAAGCATTATCTGGCGCTCCTCGAGCAAAAACCCGGCGCCTTGGACCAAGCGGCTCCCTTGCAGAACTGGACACTTCCGGAACCGCTCCAGCATCTGCGGCGGCTCTTGGAAGTCCGCATGGGCAATCGTGGCAAACGCGAGTTCATCCAGGCGCTGCGGCTGATAGAGGTCTTTCCCGAGACGCTCGTCGCCGCGGCCGCGCTCGACGCGATCCGGCTCGGCGCCATCAGCTTCGATGCGGTCAAGCAACTCGTCATCGCCAAGGTCGAA
>DATCOJ010000150.1:0-2052 GCA_036564785.1 Rhizomicrobium sp.
GTCTGTGCCGGTTGGGCCACCGCGGTTGCCGTCTCCGCTTCGTCCGCCTGCACGCCCGGAATAAAGGCGAGCTGCATGTCGGTCAGGCCGTAGCGCAGCAGCATATCCGCAACGCTGTCGTCGAGATACGGCATCAGCACCGCCTTCAGCCCCGTGCTCTGGTCCGGAGTCAGCGACGTGGGTGGATTGGGCCACAGCGCGCCGCCCACGTTCGTCATCGGCACCGGCATGGGAAAGGCCGGGCTCAGCGTGCCCAGGCTGCCGAACACCGGCTTCAGCGTGTGCGGATCGACCAGCACGAAATCGTAGCAGGCGTAGGCCATGGCATTGCTGCCGAACAGCCCCTTGGCGCCGTAGACGCCCAGCCCCATGCACACCGGACTGTCGGTCTGCGGCGCGTGCTTGAGCAGCACCAGATAGAGATCGACGTCCTGACTGGGCTGCAGTCCCGCGATGGGTCCGTTCACGGCGCCGGCACCCATGGCGACGCGGGCCTGCGCCAGCTGCGTGCGGTCGGCCGGAACGTCCTTGACCGTGAATCGCTTGCTCAGATGCGCGCGCAGGGCAGCTTCGAGATGGCTGTCGATCTGCCAATCGGGAATCGGAACAAGATGCGACTCCGAAACGCCGCCGAAGGTCCCCCGCTCGGCAATCCCGAACGTATCGCCGATGGCGGAGTAGACCGCGATGCTCTTGACGTGCGGCAGCGGCGCCTTGCCGGCGGCAAACGGACCGATCTTGCGCCCGCCGACCGGCGGCAGCGAGACGCCGAGATTGAGCGAGCGCACGGTTTCCAGAAGCGCGAAAGCGGTCAGCTTGGTGAACTCATGCTTGAGCTTGGCGCGTTGCGCCTCGGTCGGGGTGTCGCTGCTGCTCAACTTCAATTCGGCGGGCCCGTAGATGGAGGCGAATTGCGGCGACGTGCCGGAGCGCAGGGCCACCCGCGACAGCGAATGGCCCAGCACCAATCCGCTCTTGGCATCGACCACGTCGATCTCGAAATTGGCGACCTCCACCGGCACCGTCACCGGCGTGTCGATCGACAGTCCCGCGGTCACCGGTGCGCCGCTCTCCGAATCCGGGCGCACCACGATATAGGCGTCCACGCCGTCGGGATGCAGCGTGGCGAAGAAGTCGCTGACCGCCTTGGCGGAGTTGGTGTCGAAATGGCTGTTGGGGATGCGCGCCAGCGCGGCGCGGTCGTAGGCCACGTCCTTGATCGTGTAGCGGCCGCTCAGATATTGCTTCAGCGAGGTGGTGACGAAATCGTCCAGCCCCCAATCCGAAACGTCCACATCCTTGTGCGAGGCCAGCAGCGCGACGCTGCCGATGGTCAGCGTCTGCCCGATGGCGGAAATGACGGCGACGCTGTGCATATTCGAGTAGTCGCCGGTCTTCGCCGCCGGAGGCAGGATCTCTGCGCCGCCGCCGTAGTAGCCCGGGATGTAGACATAGTGTCCGCCGCCGCCGTGCCCGCCGCCGCCATGGCCGCCCCCGCCGCCGCGTGCCTCGACTGTTGCCGGTGTGAGCGACGCAAGCAGCGCCGCGGCCAGAATAGCCGGTGCAAATCGCATGAGAATCCCCTTCGAATCCGCCCGCCCCGGGCGCCGTGATTTTGGCGGACGATGAACGGGGCTCGGCTCTCGTGCAAGCGCGAAAGCCAAGGCAGACAACAAGTTGGTTATTCTGTCGCGCCTGTCATTTGATGGCCGCCGATGGCGAACCGAGCGGCGAGTCCTGGTTGCGGCGCCGGCGATCCTTCGCTCAGTTCAGGGTGTTCCGGATGTAGGCAATGGTTTCCGTCGACGGGTCGCCTGCGACGACGCTCACCGTGGAAGTCTGCAGCGCGTCGTCATGCGCGACCTGCCGGTCGGCCGGGTAGGTCGTGCAGCATGCGCCGGGCAGCCAGTAGGCGCCCTGGGCCGGCAGTTCCGTGATGACGACATTGCCGGCTGGCGGATTGAGAGCCGGGGAACAGGCGCCGGCGGAAACGGTGACGATGCCGGCCACGCCCGTGACCGTGAACCGGAAATCACCTTGCACGTCGCCGAC
>DATCOJ010000151.1:0-14991 GCA_036564785.1 Rhizomicrobium sp.
TGCCCCCTCACCCTACCCTCTCCCCCACTTCGTGGGGGCGAGGGTTTTTTGAGGTTGAAGCCGTGCGGAACCAATCCGCGCGTTGCCGGGCCGCGTATGTCTTTCTATGATGCGGCGAGCGAATTGGGGTTGAGGAGCAAATGCTGGGGCTGATGCAGGACTGGCCGCTGCTGGTCCACAAGATCATCGATCACGCCGCGCTCTATCACGGCGACCGCGAAGTGGTCAGCCGTTCGGTGGAAGGGCCGATCCATCGCACCAATTACCGTGAGATCGCGTCGCGCGCCCGCCGCGTGGCCAAGGCGCTGGACCAGGCCGGGATCAAGCTCGGCGATCGGGTGGGGACGCTCGCCTGGAACACCTGGCGCCACATCGAAGCGTGGTACGGCATTGCCGGCATCGGCGCGGTCTATCACACCCTCAACCCGCGGCTGTTTCCCGATCAGCTCGCTTATATCGCCAATCACGGCGAGGACCGCGCGCTGTTCTTCGACACGAGCTTCGCCAATATCGTCGAGCAGATCGCGCCCAAGCTGCCAAAGGTCGAGCGCTACATCGCCTTTTGCTCGCGTGCCGACCTGCCCAAGGTCGAGCTGCCCAATCTCACGGCCTATGAGGACTTCATCGGCGAGGTCGACGACGATTTCGCCTGGAAGGAGTTCGACGAGAACACGGCATGCGGCCTCTGCTATACCTCCGGCACCACCGGCAATCCCAAGGGCGTGCTCTACAGCCACCGCTCCAATGTGCTGCATGCCTTCATGGCCGGCCAGGCCGACGCCATGGGCTTGCGCAACGTGGATTCCATCCTGCCCATCGTGCCGATGTTCCACGCCAATGCCTGGGCGCTCACCTTCGCTGCGCCGATCTGCGGCGCCAAGCTGGTGCTGCCGGGACCCAAGCTCGACGGCCCCTCGGTGTGCGAGCTGCTCGAGACCGAGAAAGTGTCGATGAGCGCGGCGGTGCCCACCGTGTGGCTGGCGCTGTTTCAGTATCTCGAGCAGACCGGCAAGACGCTGCCGTATCTCAAGCGCGTGCTGATCGGCGGCTCGGCCTGCCCGCGCTCCATGATCGAAGCCTTCGAGACCAAATACGACGTGGAAGTGACGCATGCCTGGGGCATGACGGAGATGAGTCCGCTAGGCACGCTCGGCACGCTCAAGGCCAAGATGGCCGACCTGCCTTACGACAGGAAGCTCGATTACAAATGCAAGCAGGGCCATCCGCCCTTCGGCGTCGAGATGAAGATCGTCGACGACGCGGACAAGGAACTGCCGCGCGACGGCAAGGCCTTCGGGCGGCTCAAGGTCCGCGGCCCCGCCATCGCCAAGGGCTATTTCAAGGGCGAAGGCACGGACGCCTTCGACGCCGACGGCTGGTTCGACACCGGCGACGTCGCCACGCTCGATCCCGACGGCTACATGACCATCACCGACCGCTCCAAGGACGTGATCAAGTCCGGCGGCGAATGGATCTCCTCCATCGAGATCGAGAACATCGCGGTGGGCCACCCGGCGGTGGCGGAGGCGGCGGTGATCGGCGTGGCGCACCCCAAATGGGACGAGCGGCCACTGCTCATCATCGTGCTGAAGCCGGGGCAGACCGCAACCAGGGCGGAAATCCTGCAATATTTGACCGGCAAGATCGCCAAATGGTGGATGCCGGACGACGTGGTGTTTGTGGACGAAATCCCCCACACCGCCACCGGCAAGATCCAAAAGACGGCGTTGCGCGAGCGCTTCGGGAAGCACAGACTGCCGACCGCCGCGGAATAGGGGGCCTTGATGCGCATTCTTCCCTGGCTCGCGAAGCTCAGCTTCGCGGCCTTCGTCCTGTCATTGGCGATCGGCGTGGCTGCCGGCTTCGGCACGCGCCTGGGCTTGTGGGATTTCCGCTTCGGGCTTTCGGTGCTGCTGCGCTGGTGCATCTATTTCGGGCTGGCGGGTTTCGCGCTGGGGCTGGTGTGGGCGGTATGGGCGGCGATCGCCAATCGCGGCGAAGCGGCGCGGCTCGGCGCCATCGGGCTCATCGGCTCCATCGCCGTGCTGGCGACGCCGCTCTACGGCATCTACGTCGCCAAGACTTCGCCGGCGATCCACGACGTCTCGACCGACACCGAGCACCCGCCGATCTTCGTCTCGCTGATGAGCCAGCGGCCCGGCGCGCTCAACCCGCCGGACTATGACGGACCGAAGATGGCCGAGGGTCCCGACGGCAAGAAGGCGACGACCGAGGCGCTGCAGAGAAAATACTATCCCGACATCCATTCGCGCGCCGAGCTCACCTCGCCTGAGAAGCTGTTCAGCCGCGCCCAGAAGGCGGCCGAAGACATGGGCTGGAACATCGTGTCGGTGGTGCCTGACGAAGGCCGCATCGAGGCGACCGACACCAGCTTCTGGTTCGGCTTCACCGACGACATCGTCATCCGGGTAAAGCCCGCGGGCGTCGGCGCCCGGCTCGACATCCGCTCCAAGAGCCGGGTGGGCACCTCGGACATCGGCAAGAACGCCGCCCGCATCCGCGCCTATCTGAAGAAGGTCGCCGCGACGAGCTGAGCCGCGTCTCATGAGACCTTCGGCCGATAACGCAAGCGTGCGGAACATGGCGCGGTGGTTCGCGCTGCTGCTGGCCGCCACCTTGTTGTGGCCCGTGCACGGCCACGCGCAGGCCAACGTGACTCCGCCGAGCCCCCGCGGCGGCCCGCACATCTGCAGCGAGTATCCTTTCGACGCGCTCGAAGGCGACGTCGCCGGTGCCACCATCGTGGCGTTCACCATCATGAAGGACGGGACGGTGAAGGACGTTTCCGTCGAGCGCTCGAGCGGCAGCGACTCGCTCGACGAGGCGGCTCTGGTCTGCGCCGCGCGCTGGCTCTATGTGCCGGCACAAGCCAACGGCCAGTCGATCGAAGTGCCTTGGCGGGCACAGATCGTGTGGGCCGTGCATCAGGGCGATCCCAATCCCATCGCGGCGCAATCCTGCCACCGCTATCGCGGCTCGGACGCCGAGCGCGCCGCCGCGGGGAAGACTGCCCTGTTCGGCTTCTGGGTCGACGCCGACGGCGACGTGACGCCGCCTTACCTCGTTCGCTCCAGCGGCAGCCCCGGCTTCGATGCGGCGGCGGCCGAATGCATATCGGGCTGGGACTTCGTCCCGGCGGACGTCAACGGCCACAGCATCGACGCGCTGGCGGGAGCCGAGATCGGGCTGTTGCCCGACGGAAACGTGTCGGTCGCCGATTATCCGCCCAAGAAACACTATTGCGGCCCGAGCTGGTATGGCCTCGCCGCCAAAGACTTCGAGGGCGAAACGGCGCTCGCCTTCACCATCGGTGCGGACGGCAAGACTTCGGACGTCAAGGTCACGAGGGCAAGCGGCAATGCCGCGCTCGACGACGCGGCCATGCGCTGCGCCGCGTCGTGGACTTACCGCCGACCGGGCGCGCAGGGGAATTCGGTTCAACAGAGTTCGGTTGCTGGGGTCCCCTCGACAGCGGTTGTCGCGTGGAAGGGCGGCCGCGCCTATGTGCTGGAGCGCTGAGAGAGAGATGAAACCGAAGATCCTGATGTTGACGGCCCTTATTGTCGCATCAACTGCAAGCGCGGAGGATGTGCAGACGACTCCAACCCCGCCAGATGAGTGTGGTCAAGAACGACATTACCCTCCGATGGCAATTCGGCTGGGCCATGAGGGAACGACGATATTGGCGTTTCGCATCGGCGTGGATGGTCTGCTGACGGATATCCGAGTGGCGCAATCCAGCGGCCACCAGGAGCTCGATGATGCTGCGGTCGCGGGCGCGCGCTGCTGGCACTACAGGCCGGCGATGAAGGACGGCAAGCCGATCGAAGTCCCCTGGCAGGCCAGCGTGAAATGGCAGCTGCGCGGCGGCAACTCCTGGCTCGACCGGCTGTTTCAGTGAAGCGCCCGAGCTAGCCGCGCCAGGCGAGCGGATGCTTCAGGAGCGCGGGATCGGTGGTGACCAGGCGCAGGTTCTCCACTTCGCATTGCGCGATCAGCAGCCGATCGAACGGATCGCGGGTCTCCACGTCGTTTTGGAGATCGGCCAGCACGTGCTGGACATCGATGGCCAGCAGCTGCATTCCCATGCCGGTCAGGTGAGCCGGCAAATCGCGCGGCAAGATACGCATTTCCAGTTTCCCCAGCCGCGTCTTGATCGCTATCTCCCACAGCGCCACGACGCTGACGAAGAGCGTGTTGTCGGGGTCCGAAATCGCTGCCCGATCCGTCTTGGTCAAACTCTCGGATTCCAGGCGCGCGATCGGAACCACGATGCTGGTGTCGAGGAGCAGCCTCATTTCCTGCGCGGGCGGCTTTCGGGCAGCGGCTTCAGGAGGAAGTCCTCGGGCAACGGATCGTCAAAGTCGGGAGCGATATAAGGGAAGGGATCCGCGATGCCGCGTTCGCGCAGGAAGCGCTCGCCGGCCTCCCAATCGATGCCGCCTTTCTTCTTCGTCAGCGGCGTGATCTCGCAGACCGGCGTACCGTTGCGGGTGACGGTGATCACCTTGCCCTCCTCCGCCTCGCGGACGAGTTCGGAAAAGCGGTTCTTGCCGTCCTTGACGCTCACGGTGGTCATGGGAAAAAGGTAGCTACCGGTAGCTACTTTGTCAATATGGGGCGATCACGACGCATTGCGCGCGACGAATGCGAATGCCGCAATCAGCTGATTGTCCGGGTAGAAGCCGCTTGCGTGCAGCCCGGCCAGGATCGGCTCGAAATCGCGATAGCGGATCGCCTCCTTTGAGGCTGCCAACGCTTCAATCCGTCCGGCGAGATCGGCGATCGCGCCGGCCCGCTCTTCCGACGACGATGCCGGCCTCTCCACAGCGAACACGTTTTTGTATGTGCGTACGTATTCGGCGATCACTCGAAGGACATCGGCAGGTGTCGCAACGATCGCGTAGCTGGTGCTGCGCCCGCCGCCCGCCTCCTTGACCAGAACGTTGTCGCGCAGGAGTCCCGCGATGTCGCGGCCTGCCGTGTCCTGCGAGGTCTTTGCCATCTTCGCCCATTTTGACGATGTCAGCTTGCCCTCGATCCCATCGAGCAGCTTGTCGATCATCAGCTGCTGCCGCTCGTTGAAGGACCGGCCGGCATGCAGCTCCCAGAATTTCGCTTTGCGGATCACACCGGCAAGGATCGTTTCCGCACCGTCGAAGGCGCGGTCGAGGCAGCCGAGAAACCAGTCGAGATAGTCGGTGATATCGAGGTCGCCCTTCTGGGATTCCTCGAGATGATCGTAATATTTGCCCTGCTCCGCCTTGATCTGGGCCGAGATGCTGTAGAAGCGCTGTGCGCTGCGTTCGGAGCGCGCGAGCAACATGTCGGCAAGCGCGCGTCCGATGCGTCCGTTGCCGTCATCGAACGGGTGGATCGTCTCGAACCAGATGTGGGCGACGGCAGCCTTGAGCACGAGGTCGAGATCGGTCTGCGTTTCGTTGAACCACGCGATGTAGGCCTTCATCTCACGGTCGACCAGTCTTGCCTCGGGCGCCTCGTAGTGAACGTGCTCCTTGCCGATCGGTCCTGACACAACACGCATCGGCCCCGCCTCGGAAGGCCGCCATGCGCCGACCGTGATCTTGTGAAGCCCGCTGTAGCCGGTCGGAAACAAGGCGGCGTGCCATCCGAACAATCGCTCTTTCGTGATCGGCCGGTCGCAGTTTCGGGTGGCATCGAGAATCATCTGCACCATGCCCTCGACATTCCGATCCGCCGGCGTGAGTGCGCCGATCTCTATTCCAAGCCGCCGCGCAAGCGACGAGCGAACCTGATCGCGATTGAGCGACTGGCCCTCGATCTCGCTCGATGCGGCCACCTCTTCGGTCAATGTCTGAAGGACGGCCTCGTCGCGGAGCTTGATCCCATATCCTTCGATGCGGCCCAGAAGACGGCCCTGCCGATGCCGGAGGGCGGTGAGCTTTGGGAAAAGGCGATCCCTGTCCCATCGGAAGCCGGGCCAAGCAGCGAGCTGGTGGATATAGGTGGTTGTCATAATCTCCGTACTAATTGCGGCGATTATGGCAGGCTACCTCCGCATTTGCAAGATAATTCTAGGCAAGATATGCGGAGATTACGGTCGCTATTCTCCGCAAACGGCCATTTCCATGGCATTCTTCGCGAGGCCGGATGGCGGCCCGTTTAACCGGCCAGCGAATAGCGGATTTCGCCCGCCTCTCTTCGGACCCGCACGCGGCCTTCGGCTTCCAGTTGGATCAGATGCGCCAGGACCGAGCGGGAGGCGGCGGGGTGGAGCCGCTTGTCCACGTCGGCATACATGCGCGCCACCATTTCGGGGATGGTCGCAAGCCCGTCGCGGATACAGGCGAGGATCTGCGCCTCGCGCTCCAGCCGGTGCTCGATATAGGCCTCGAGAAACGGCTGAGGATCGCGGATCGGCGCGCCGTGCGTGGGATAGAGGATGCGGTCGTCGCGCGCCAGCAGCTTCTTCAGGCTCGCCATGTACTCGGCCATGTCGCCGTCGGGCGGCGTCACCACGGTGGTGGACCAGCCCATCACGTGATCGCCGGTGAACAGCGCCTTCTCGTCGCCAAGCGCGTAGCACATGTGGTTGGAGGTGTGGCCCGGCGTGTAGACGCAGTCGAAAGTGAAGCCGTCGCCTTCGATCCGATCGCCGTCGCGCACGACGACATCGGGGACGAAGGCGCGGTCGCCGCCCTCCTCGACCTTGATACCGTCGTCGGCTCCGCCATCCGCGCGCCGGAGCTTTCCCGAGCCGTGCGGGCCGAAGCCGTAGGTCGGCGCGCCCGACCATTCCTTCAATGGCTGCGCCGCCGGCGAATGATCGGAGTGGGTGTGGGTGACGAGGATGTGCGTCACGCGCTTGCCTTCGAGCGCGCGCTTCAGGGCCTCGACGTGCTCGTCCAGCAGCGGCCCGGGATCGATCACGGCGACGTCGCGCCCGCCGTCCGCACCAATGATGTAGACGCCGGTGCCCTTGAAGGTGAACGGGCTCGGGTTGCGCGCCAGCACGCGCGAGATCATCGGCGAAACGCGCTGCACCTCCTCGTAAGGCGCGTCGAACGAGCGGTCGAAGGGAATGGCCATCGGACTCTCTCAGTCTCTCTCAATGTCTCTCAATGTGTCGCAGTTTCTCCCCCGCCCGCCGGGCCCGAAGCCGCGCCAGCCGCAGGATTGCCCGCGGATGCGTGCGATGGATCATGGTCTTCACCAGCGCCGGCATGCGGTGGGCGAAGCGCTCGAAGGCCTGCGACAGCCAGTCGAAGCGGTGCCGCGCCATCTGCAGGCGGCGGCGGAACGGCTTGGAATTGGCGGTGAGGATGGCGAGCCCCAGCAGCAGCGGCAGGGCGCCGATCAAGGGAATCGGCAACGGCACGAACATGAGCACGAACCCCGCCACCGCCAGGATCCATCCGCTCGCCAGTATGAGTATCCGCCGCATCGCCGGTTTGACCCTCGCACCCTCCTTGCCTAACCTAAATCCAGCCGGGCAAGGGAGAGTTTCATGAAGTTCTACAATTCGATAGGCCCCAATCCGCGGGTTGTGCGCATGTTCATGGCGGAAAAGGGCATCAGCATACCCAGCGAAGACGTCGACCTGATGAAGGGCGACAACCGCCGCGAGCCTTATCTGAAGAAGAATTCCGCGGGCCAGATGCCGGCGCTTGAGCTGGACAGCGGTCATTGCGTCACCGAAATCACCGCCATCTGCGAATACCTGGAGGACACCAATCCGAACCCGCCGCTGATCGGCGGCAATCCGGAGGAGAAGGCCGAGACCCGCAAATGGACCCGCCGGGTGGACCTCAACATCTGCGAACCGATGGCCAACGGCTTCCGCTTCAGCCAGGGCCTGCCGCTGTTCAAGGACCGCATCGTCACGGTGCCGGAAGGCGCCGACGGCTTGAAGCGCATCGCCCAGGACCGGCTCAAATGGCTGGACGGCGAGTTGGCCGGCAAGGAATGGATTTGCGGCAAACGCTTCACCCTGGCGGACGTGCTGCTGTTCTGCTTCCTCGATTTCGGCAATCAGGTGGGTCAGCCGCTCAACGACGCCAATGCCAACGTCGCGGCGTGGTTTCAGCGGGTGAAGGCGCGGCCCTCGGCCAAGGCTTAACCAAAGCTGCGCCGTTAAGCATCATTCGACGGCCCTTAGGCGAAGGCGCGCGGCCTGGCTTAGGATCGGCGGCAAATGGACCGCTTCTTCGCTCCTCCACCGCCGCCGCGGCGGACCGGCGCCCTGCGCGTATGGGCCATCGCCACCGCGCTGGTGACGCTGCCTTCCCTTTGCGCCTGGATCGTGCGCGGCATTGCCTTCACCCTGCAATGCGCGCCCGGGCCGCAGCCGTGCAGCGGCATCGCGCTGGGGCGCTGGCTGCGCGAAATCCTCGATGTCGCCTGGTTCATCGGCGCGGATTCGCTCCTCGGCATCGCGCTGGCCTTCGCCGCGGCGCTGGCCGCGCTGTGGGCGAGAAGGCCGCTGCTCGCGGCGCTCAGCATGCTGCTGCTGCCGATCGCGGCGGTGCTGCTTCCCACCTTCGCGGTCTACTCGTTGCTGTATAGCGGCTGCGACGCCAATGAAGCGGGCGTGGGCAACTGCACCTTGTGGGGCGCCAGGATGGGGATGAGCATTCACCACGCAGCGATGGCGCAATGGCTGATCTACGGCTTCGCGCCTTACACCTTCGCCATGGCGCTGATGATCGGGATCATCGGCGTGCTGTTCTTCCGCGAGCGTTAGCCGTAGGGCTTGCGGTCGGCCGCGCGCAGGAAGCCCTTGATGGTGCGAAAGAGATACCAGACCAGGAACAGCACGCAGGTCAGATACGCCGCGGGCAGAAAGCCGACGGCCAGCGGCAGGTTGTCATGCTCGGCGCCGGACCACACACCCAGCAAGCCGGCGACGATGGCCGTCAGCCACAGCGCGAAGATGATCAGGCCGGCCCAGAACACGCGGATGAGATTGGTGAGATGGCTTTCCCACAAGGTGCCTTTGACCTCGGGGCGCTTGATATAGGCCACCGCCACGCCGACGATCGTCGAGAGCCCGCCCGTCACCAGCGCCGCGAAGTAGAGCCCATAGGCAATGAGCACGACGATCCGCGGATCGTTTTGGAAAGTCGCGTCGCTCTGCGCCGTGTCGCTCATGCGTAAGGCCGCGAGTCGATGGCGCGGATCAGGCCCTTGACCGTGCGGTAGAGCACCCAGATGGCCAGCCCGATCAGGATGGGAATGCCGATGAAGACGAAGCACAGCGGCACCGCCACGACGAACACGATGAGCGCGATCCAGAACGTCTCGATCAGATTGTTGAAATGCGATTCCCACACCGTGCCGCGCGCGTCGTTGCGCTGCACATAGGCCAGCACCAGGCCCACGATAGTGGCCAAGTGCAACGTCGGCCAGCCGATGAGATAAAGCACATAGGCGAGGATCGCCGTGCCCCGCTGGCTCTCTTCCGTGCGCACCGGCTGCGTTTGGGTGGTGTCCGTCATGCCCTCTCCTCCCCGAATTCTGCTTTATGTGGGGAGGGGCGCCGCCAGCGTCAAGGAAGGGTCAGATGCCGCCCCACCAATTGTAGCCCTGGTCTTCCCAGTAGCCGCCCTTGCCGCCGCCGATATGGGCGTAGCTCTCCACCAGCTCGATGCGCTGGATGTACTTGGCCTGCTTGTAGCCGAGCTGCCGCTCGGCCCGGAGGCGCACGGGCGCGCCGTTCGCCACCGGCAGCGGCGCGCCGTTCAGTTCATAGGCGAGCAGGGTCTGCGGATGGGTGGCTTCGATGAGGTCGTGGCTCTCGTAATAGAAATTGGATTCCGCGACGCCGTCCTCGTCATTGTCGTCCATCGGATCGGCGCAATAGAACACGGCGTAGCGCGCGTTCTCTTTCGGCCGCGCCATGGCGAGAATGTGCTTCAGCGGCGCGCCGGTCCACTCCCCGATGCAGGACCAGCCCTCGACGCAATCGTGCCGGGTGATCTGGGTGCGCGAGGGCAGCTTGCGCAGATCGGCCAGCGACAGCGACAGCGGATGGTCGACCAACCCGTCGACCGCGATGCGCCAGCTCTCGAATCCTTCCGCCACGTGCGCCTGATAATCGCGCGTCGGGGGATTGGTCGAACCATTGGCCCGGAACACCGGCGCGATGTCGGCCTTGGAATATTCCGCGGCCAGCGCGCCCCGGCCGGCGATCAGCCGTTGCACGCGCCGCGTCAAGCCTTCGGCGCTGTAGAGCACGTCCTGCACCCACTCGGTCTGCGACAGACTCTTGCAGCCGGACAGCGCCAGCGCGCCGGCGCCGACGGTTGCGGCGCGCAGAAAATTCCGCCGGCTCGCATCAGACATGGGTGTCTCCCGCCTTTTCGATCTCGTAGCGTCCGGTGATCATAGAGCGCACATTGTTCCAGGTGCCGGACAGCACCACCATGATCATGTGCACGATGAAGAAGCCGAGGAACGAGAAGGCGCAGATGAAATGGATGGTGCGCGCGCTCTGCCGTCCCCCGAATACCCAGGGCAGGAAGGGGAGGGCGGAATCCATGGTCGGCGACATGGTGAGGCCGGTCAGCACCACCAGCGGCCCCAGGATGAACACCACGGTGAAATAGGCGAGCTTCTGCA
Organism: Rhizomicrobium sp.; assembly: GCA_036564785.1. Classification (GTDB taxonomy): domain Bacteria; phylum Pseudomonadota; class Alphaproteobacteria; order Micropepsales; family Micropepsaceae; genus Rhizomicrobium. The sequence continues at coordinate 10,624 of DATCOJ010000151.1, forward strand.
AGCCATTGTAGCGCTTGGCGGCCTCCCCCTTGGGAAAGCGCAGCCGCGCATCCTGCACGATCTCATGGGGAAGGTTCTTCAGATCCCGCGTCGTCGGCAACAGGTCGCGGACATGGCCGCGGCCGAAGGCATAGGCCGCGAAGATCAATCCGTTGATCACGAACAGCCAGGCGAAGAAGAAGTGCCAGACGCGGCCCATGGCGAGCCATTGCGGGCCGGGCAGGGTGGCCCAATCCGGAAAAGCGCGCGCGGTCATCTCTCCGTCCGCGCGCGAGGCGCCGAGCCAGCCCGTGGTGTCGAACGTCCACGAACCGATCTGAGTGACGCCTTTGACGACATCGCCGTCGTTGTTCTGCATCGCCGTGAACGACACCAGCGGATGGGCGAAGTCCGATTGCTTGCCCCAATAGAGCGCGGGCGTGGCGTTGAAAATCTGCAAGCCGCTCATCAGCATCACCAGCAGCACGCCGGCATTGACCCAATGCGTGGCCCGCACCAGCAGCGCGTGACGGTAGAACGGCACCCGCGGCTCGTCCGGGTCGGTGTTGGCGCCGAAGGTGAGGAAATTCCTCAGCCGGGCGAAGAGGCGCCGCGCCGTCCCTCCGGAGGTCCGGCTGTCCGCCGCTTCCGTCTCTGCCCCGGCAACGGTCATCGCCCCGCCCCTTTCGGATTCGCGCCAGCATAACGTCAATATCGTTACGGCGCGCGCGCCAGCCTGGATCAATTTGTGAAAAACATGAACGCTTTTCAGGATGGACAGGCCCGCGCTCCATCCCCACAAATGTCGGCGAGCGGGGGCTCGAAGGAGCCCAGCATGAATGCTTACGAAATCAACTACCTGAAGCATGACGGCTCACTGGCCGCGAAATTCACCACCCAGTGTAGCGACGACACCCAGGCCAAGGTCCTCGCCCATGCGATGAAGTTGGACGGCGCCCGCCAGATCGAGGTGTGGCAAGGCCAGACGCTCATCTATACCCGGCCGCAGCACCCTCACTGACCCGATAGCGCGCGCCGCGGGCGATCCGGCCCGCGGCGTTGACAAGAGGAGCCCTTCCGCGCTGATTTCGCCCGTCTCGAATCCTGGGCGAGCCGTTGTCCAAGCTTGGAACTTTCCTCACCTTCCTTCGCGGGCCCGAAGCGAAGCCGGCGGCCCGTCCGCCGGCCCCTTCCGCCGGGCGCGAGGCGGTGCCGTTGCGGCAGGACTTCGGCGCCGAGGCGGCGGCGCGCAAGCCGCTCGACTTCTATTTCGACGTCTCCGACCTCATCGTCTACTTCTCCGCCAACCGCACCCCAACCGGCATCCAGCGGATCGTGCTGGCGGTGGCGGAAGCAGCACTCTCCGGCGCGCCTTTGGGCCGGGTGCGGTTGTGCGCGCTCGATCCCGCCTCCTACGTCTGGAAGGCCGTCGACAAGAGCTTCATTCAGAGATTGACGACCCTGTCGCATGAGGGAACGCAACGGAGCGATCCGCAATGGGGCGCCGTTTTCGCGGCGCTGTCCAAGGCGGTCGCCGAGGCGCCGCGGCACGAATTCCCCAGGGACAGCGTCCTCGTCAACCTCGGCTCGCCCTGGCACATGGGCGACTATTTCCGCGCCATCGAAGGTCTCAAGCGCGATTTCGGCGTGATCTACGTCGCCTATGTGCACGATGCCATCCCCATCCTCTATCCGGAATATTGCTCCGGGGTGGTGCCGGGCCAGTACCTCAATTGGCTCTACAATCTCACCTGCTATGCCGACCTCATTCTCGCCAACAGCGAGAACACCAAGCGCGACGTACTGAAGACCCTCGCGCTCTTCGGCTCCTCACCCGTGCGCTGCGAGGTGGTGTCCCCCAACGGCGATTTCACCAGCCTGTTCAAAGAGACCGGGCAGCTCTTGTCGCCGGAAATCGAAACGCTTCTGACCAAGCGCTATGTCCTGTTCGTCAGCACCGTGGAGCCGCGCAAGAACCATCTGATGGTGGCCTCGGCCTGGCACCAGCTCACCAAGGAGCTGGGTGCGGCGCGCATGCCGCGGCTGGTGCTGGTGGGAAAGCCGGGCTGGTCCAGCCAGCCGCTGTTCGAGTTCATCCGCAAGACGGAGAGCCTCGACGGCAATCTGGCGATGCTCAACGAGGTGTCCGACGCCGATCTGCAGGCGCTGTACCGCAACGCCGCCTTCACCGTCTACAACAGCCGCTACGAGGGCTGGGGCTTGCCGGTGACCGAAAGTCTCTCCTACGGCAAGGTGCCGGTGATCGCGCAGAATTCCGGATTGATCGAGGCCGGCGGCAGCGCCGCGGTCTTCTTCGAGACGAATTCCGAGCCGAGCCTGGCCGAAACGCTGCGCAGCGTCGTGCTCAATCCGCGGATTCTGACCGAGCGGGAAGCCGCGATCCGCGCCAATCCGCCGGTGCGCTCCTGGCGGCAGATCTACGAGCACATCTACGCGCTTTCCGGGCGCGCGCTCGACGCCAGGCGTGGGCGGGAGGTGAAGGCGCCTGACAGGACCGTCGCGCTCGGAAGGCTCTACCGCTTCGGTCTGGACAGGCTCCATTCCATGCGTCTGGGCGAGGGCACCTTCGAGGCCGCCGAATTTCCGGCCTTCAAGTTCGGCGAGCGGGCCCGCCACGACAACGATTGCTTCCCGGCCGAGCCCTGGGGCATCTGGACCAAGCGCCCCGATTTCCGGATCGGCTTCGATCTGCCCGCGGAGCCTGTCGATCCGCGCCGTCCCGCGCCGGCCGAGCCCTTGCTGCTGTTCCTGCGCGTGCGCGGACATTTCCAGGCCGCGACGGTCCGCATACGGATCAACGGCCTGCCGGCGGAGATCTTCTCCGTGCCGCTGCGTGTCGATTCCCTCCTGCGGATGCGAATTCCCGGCGAGGCCTTGGCGCCGGGCCGCCTGTCGCTGCTCGCCTCGCAGGAGCCGCTGTGCGATCTTTCGCAAATCCTGAGCGACGACAACCGCACCATCGGCATCGGCTTGCGCTATTTCATGCTGTGCCGGGAGCGCGACGCCGAATCCCGGGTGAAGTTCATGGAATATGCCCTGCTCGGCGATCCCGACGAACTCTATCTGCCGGGGCGCGCCGCGGCCGAAAGCGCGGCTGCGCAGTTGGAAGGTTTGGATGTCCCTGCCCTCGAAACCGCGGAAGCGCCAAGCGCCGGCGAGCCGGACGAGACGATGACGGGCGTTGCCTAGCGCGAGCGGTCGGTGATCCGCACCGCTTCGATCGGCGCCGCCCGATAAGGATTGGGTGCCGGCGCCACCCCCTCCATGCTGATCATCACGCCCAGCTCGCGATTGTCATGGCTGTCGCTGTGGCGAAGCGGCGAGAAGACCTCGTTGAGCTCGAGTCCGATTTCCACTTCGCTTCCCGCGAAAGCCTCGGGAACGTCGATGGAATTCTCGCCCCAGGCGCCCATGCCGAGCTTGGCCGGGAACGCGCCCCAGGGCAGACGAATGGTCGCCTGCTGCACCGGCGCCAGCGGATTGCCCGTCTTCGCCAGGCGAACATTCAGCTTGCCCTCGGCCGGCTTCATCAGGACGCGTGCCGTCCGGCCGGTCCAGCGGAACACGCCCAGCTTCGGATGCTTCTCCTCCGGCCAAAGCCCCGCCTCGACGAAGGCATCGGGACAATAGAAGTCCTGATAGGCGAGCCAGGGCTCGATCGCCTTGAAGCCCGGCGTGCCCGGCGCGCGCAACAGCGAGCGGCCGTCCATCGGCGACGCGGTCAGCATGAACTTGAACTGGTCGACGCCGATCTCCTCGCGCAGGCGCAGCGCCTCGGCGATGCATTCGTCGGAATCGTTCCAGTTGAAGAGCAGATAGCGCCAATGGACGATTGGCAGCGCCTTGCCGGCGCGGCGCCTGGCCTCCATCAGCCGGCGCATGCCGAGCATGGCTTTCTCGAACGAGCCCGCCTTGTGATAGCGGACATAGGTTTCCTGGTCGACGCCGCCGATGGTGAAGCAGATCCAGTCGACCAGGTTCTCCTCGACGATGCGCTCGGCCATGCCGTCACGGGCCAGCAGGATGCCGTTGGTGCTGGTGGTGACCTTGAGCTTCGGATTGAGCTTCTTGGCATAGGCCAGCATGTCGAGCGCCTTGGGATGCACGAAGGGCTCGCCGTAATTGTAGAAATAGAGGTCCTTGAGATGGGGCGCGACCTCGTCCATCAGCTTGGTGTAGAGCGGCCAGGGCATGAAATCTTCGCGGCGGATGTGGAAGGCCGCGTCGTTGGCGATGTTGCAGGTCTCGTTGTTGCAGCGGATGTTGCACTTGATGGAAGGCTCGAGGATCAGCTTGCCCGGATAGCGGGCGTCCGGCGTCAGCGTTTCCGCGCTCTTGCCGGCCGCCGTCGTGTACATGCCGCAATCC
>DATCOJ010000152.1:0-1615 GCA_036564785.1 Rhizomicrobium sp.
CGCCGGAGCACCTGGATGATTTGAAACAGCCGGTCGGCACGTCTCATGGCAGCTCACTCTTTTCAGGGTGACGGCGTCGATGCTGACAGCATGTTGGCAGCAGGCTGCGTCTATATCGGGACAACAGCTCAGATGAAGGGAATTTGTCCATGATGGTCGCTCATTTATTCGCCGCCCGGGGAAGCCTCCAGCCGCTATGGCGGGCCCAAGCCTTTGTATGGGTGCGCCTGGCTGCATTCAACTGTGACGCTGCGGGCTTCCGCTGGATGATTCTGGCGTTGGCCGTGCGATTGCTCTGCGCTGCATCGGCGTTGACCCGGCGGCAACTGCGCCGTTGGGCTCGAAGTGTGCTGCGGCGGGCCTGGCAGGGTGCCCGGTTTGCCGCCGACTTGCGCGCTGCTGACACCATGGTGGCAACAGGGGCCCGCTAGGCTGAAACATCTTCTCGACGGCGAACAGGAGCGAAGCATGATTACCCTTTATGGCTTTGGCGCGGGCTTTGGCCTGCCGGAAATCAGCCCGTTTGTGACCAAGACGGAGGTCCAGTTGAAAATGGCGGGCCTCGCCTATCGCAAGCAGCGGGCGATGCCGCCAGCCTCCCCCAAGGGGCAGTTGCCCTATATCGAGGACGATTCCGAGCGGGTTGCCGATTCCACCTTCATTCGCGCCCATGTCGAACGCAAATATGGCTTTGATTTCGACGCCGGGCTTGATTTGCAGCAGCGTGCGCAGGCCTGGGCGTTCGAGCGCATGATCGAGCATCACGTTTATTGGGCCCTGGTCGGTGCCCGCTGGGTCGATGCGGAGAATTTTGCCAAGGGGCCGACGCACTTCTTCGACGGCGCGCCGGCACATCTGCGGGAGAAGCTGCGCGAGGACGCTCAATTCCGCGTCGCCGAGAACTATCTCCTGAGCGGCCTCGGCCGCCACGCGCCGGATGACGATGTCGATCTCGCCGTTCGCTCGCTGTTTGCGCTTTCGGTCCAGCTCGGCGACAGGGCGTATCTGATGGGCGAAAATCCCTGCGGTACCGATGCCACCGCCTTCGGCGCACTCGCCGGGGTGCTGACGCCGTTCTTCGTCGCCAGATTGCGCGACCGGGCCGAGCAATTCGCCAATCTGACCGCCTATGTCGACCGCATGATGCTGCAATATTACCCCGACTTCGCCTGGACGCCGCTGCGGCAGGCCGCGTGAATGGCGGCTGCCTTCAAGGCGCCGGAGACAGCTGGGCCTTCAGTGCCGCAAGCTCCGTTTCCAGTTCGGCAATGCGCGCGTCGCGCATGGCCAACGCCGCCGCCACGTCGGCGGCATCGAATTTCTGCGGGATATGCTGCGGGCAGTTGGTGTCCCACGCGGCGATCGTGAACAGGATGACCTGTTCGGGCCGCGCCTTGTAGCCTTGCGGCACCAGCGATTGCAGCAGCGCCGGATCGTCATCCACCACCCGCGCCTCGCCCCAGATCTTCACGCGCCGGCGCTGCGCGTAATCCATCACGAAAAGATGCGCCTTGCGGGTTTCCGAGAGGTTGCCCTGGGTGATGTATTGCCGGTTGCCGCTGTAATCGGCAAAGGCCAGCGTGGTCTTGTCCAGCACCCTGACAAAGCCCTTGGG
>DATCOJ010000153.1:0-3937 GCA_036564785.1 Rhizomicrobium sp.
CGCCGGTGCTTTTGGCTCAATCGGCCGTGCTCGACCAGTTGCCTGTGTACGGGGTACGAATCGTCGAGCTCGATGCCGATTGGCCCGCCATTGCGCTGCAGCCGACAACTGCCCCGGGCAATAATCTGCATCCGCAGAACACCGCCTACGTCATCTATACCTCAGGATCGACCGGAACCCCCAAGGGTGTCGTAGTCGGTCACCAGAACATCGTGCGGCTGGTGCACCAGGCGAACTATGTCGAACTGACAGCTGATGATGTTTTCTTGCATCTGGCACCGCTGGCCTTTGACGCATCGACCTTCGAAATCTGGGGTGCCTTGCTCAACGGCGCCAGGCTCGTCATCTATCCCGATGGCGTCGTCGATCTGCCGCGCCTGCGGTCGGTGATCGCGCAACAGCAGATCAGTGTGCTGTGGCTGACTGCTGCGCTGTTCCACCAGGTGGTTGACGAAGACGTTGAGGCCCTTGCGGGGGTGCGGCAGCTTCTGGCCGGCGGCGATGTGCTCTCCGTTCCGCATGTGCGTCGTGTGATCGAAGCACTGCCGGGCTGCACGCTGATCAACGGCTACGGGCCAACCGAGGGGACGACCTTCAGTGCCTGCTTTGCGGTGCCGCATGTGGCCGCTATCGCGGACACGGTTCCGATAGGTCGTCCGATAACGAACACGCAGGTTTATGTTTTGGATAGCGGCTTGGAGCCTGTGCCGATTGGGGTTGTGGGGGAGCTTTACGTTGCGGGAGCTGGGCTTGGGCGCGGCTATGTGGGTCGTTTTGGTCTGACGGCGGAGCGCTTTGTGGCGAACCCGTTTGGTTTGGCGGGGAGCCGGCTGTACCGCACCGGGGACCTGGCGCGCTGGCGCCCCGACGGGGTTCTGGAGTTTCTGGGGCGGGCCGATCACCAGGTGAAGCTGCGCGGCTTTCGCATTGAGCCGGGCGAGATCGAGGCTGTTCTGCTGCGGCATCCCGCGGTGGCGCAGGCGGTGGTGGTGGCGCGCGAGGATGCGCCCGGTCAGAAGCGCCTGGTGGCCTATGTGGTGGCGGGGGCGGATCGCGAGATCGATGTGGCGGCGCTGCGGGGGCAGCTTGGCGCGGTGCTTCCCGACTACATGGTTCCGTCCGGGATTGTGGTTTTGGCGTCGTTTCCGCTGACGCCGAACGGCAAGCTTGACCGTGGAGCGCTGCCGGCTCCGGATTTGACGCCGCAGGTTGTTCGGTTGCCGCGGTCGCCGCAGGAGGAGGTTTTGTGCGCGCTGTATGCCGAGGTTCTTGGCGTAGCGCGGGTCGGCATTGACGACAGTTTTTTTGCGCTGGGCGGTCATTCGTTGTTGGCGACCAAGCTGATCAGCCGCATCCGCACCACGCTGGATGTCGAGGTTGCGATCCGCACTTTGTTTGAGGCGCCCAGCGTTGAGGCTCTGGCCAAACGTCTCGACCATGGCGAAGCGGCGCGGCCGGCTTTGCGTCCGCTGCCGCGGCCTGCCGAGATACCGCTGTCGTTTGCGCAGCGCCGGCTGTGGTTTCTCGACCGCCTGGAGGGAGCGAGCGCGACCTACAACATTCCGATGGCGGTGCGGCTCAAGGGGGCGCTCGACGATGCGGCGCTGGAAGCGGCGCTGGGCGATGTTGTGGAGCGTCACGAGAGCCTGCGCACGGTGTTTGCCGAGACGGCTGGCATTGCCCGGCAATTGATACTGGATGGCGAAGCGGGGCGGCCACATCTGCATCGCAGTTCGGTGAGTGAAGCGGAACTGGCCGGGGCGCTGTCAGCTGCGGCGGGGCGGGGGTTTGATTTGGCTGTCGAGCCGCCGTTGCGGGCGCATTTGTTTACGCTCGGGGACAGCGAGCACGTGCTGTTGCTGCTTTTGCACCACATTGCCAGCGACGGCTGGTCGTTGGCGCCGTTGTGGCGCGACCTGGCGGGGGCCTATGGGGCGCGGCATGGCGGGCGGGCGCCGTCGTATGCGGCGTTGCCGGTGCAATATGCCGACTACACGCTGTGGCAGCATGAGGTTTTGGGCCGCGAGGACGATGCGCACAGTGCGATATCGCGGCAGCTTTTGTTTTGGACCGAGACGCTCAAAGGTCTTCCCGATCAGCTGGACCTGCCGAGCGACCGGGCGCGGCCAGCGGTATCGAGCCATCGCGGCGGCGGCATTGGGCTGCACATTGGGGCTGCGCTGCACGGCGGTCTGCTGGGGCTGGCGCGGGAGGCGGGGGCGAGCCTGTTCATGGTGCTGCAGGCGGGGCTTGCGGCGCTGTTGACGCGGCTGGGCGCCGGCACCGACATCCCGATCGGCAGCCCGATTGCGGGGCGCACCGACAGCGCGCTGGACGATCTGGTTGGGTTTTTTGTCAACACTTTGGTGCTGCGCACCGATACGTCTGGGGATCCGAGCTTTCGCGACCTGGTGGGGCGGGTGCGCGCCGGCAATCTTGCGGCCTATGGGCACCAGGATCTGCCGTTTGAACGGCTGGTGGAGGTGCTCAACCCGTCGCGCTCGCTGGCGCGGCATCCGTTGTTCCAGGTGGTGCTGACGCTGCAGAACAATGCGGCGGTGAGCATTGATCTGGCGGAGCTGAGCGCCAGGGTTGAAGCTGTTGCGACGTCGAGCGCGAAGTTTGACCTGACATTGAGCCTTGGCGAAGAGCGGGCGGCGGATGGCAGTGCGGCGGGGATACACGGCATGCTGGAATACGCCACCGATTTGTTTGATCGGGAGAGCGTGGAGGCGCTGGGGGGCCGGCTGATACGCTTGCTGGAGGCTTCGGTAGCGCAGCCCGATTGTGCGATCGGCCGGCTCGACATTCTTGACGCCGCGGAGCGGCAGACGCTGCTGTGCGACTGGAACGACACCGCGCGGGCGATCTCCCTTGCGACCTTACCGGAGCTGTTCTCTGCCCAGGCGGCGCGCAGTCCCGAGGCGGTCGCGGTGGTGTTCGGCGAGCAGCGCCTGAGCTATGCGGCGCTCGATGCCCGCGCCAACCAGCTGGCGCATAGGCTGCAACGGCTGGGTGTCGGCCCAGATGTCCTGGTGGGGATCGCATTAGAGCGCTCGCTCGACATGGTGATTGGGCTCCTTGGCGTCCTCAAGGCCGGCGGCGCCTACGTTCCTTTGGATCCTGACTATCCGGCCGAACGGCTTGGCTACATGATGACGCAAGCGCGGCTTGCTGTGGTGCTCACTCACAGTTCGCTGGCCACGACGTTACCAATCCCGGTTGGGCTAAAGCGCCTTCTGCTTGATCGAGAAGACATTCTCGATGAGCCGAGTAGTACTCCGACGATCGACCTGCATTCCGAGAACTTGGCCTATGTGATCTTCACTTCGGGCTCGACCGGGCAACCGAAGGGAGCGGCCAACACCCACTACGGAGTGCATAATCGTTTGCACTGGATGCAGGCGGCGTATCCTTTGACTGCGGCCGATGCGGTTCTGCAAAAGACGCCGTTTAGTTTTGACGTATCGGTCTGGGAATTGTTTTGGCCGCTGCTTGTTGGAGCGCGCTTGGTGCTGGCGGCGCCGGGGGCGCACCGCGATCCGGCGCGATTGGTCGAAACGATCCGGAACCAGGCAGTGACGACCTTACATTTTGTGCCCTCGATGCTGCCGTCGTTTCTTGAGCAGGAGGGGACGCAGCATTGTACGAGCATCCGTTATCTCATGTGCAGCGGCGAGGCGCTCTCCGCCGATGAGCGCGATCAAGTAACGAAGGTTCTGCCCAGCGTTCGCCTGGAAAATCTCTACGGGCCGACCGAAGCCGCCATCGACGTGACGCATTGGGCCTGTCGGAATGATCGTTCGATCGCAGTCCCGATAGGTCGTCCGATAACGAACACGCAGGTTTATGTTTTGGATAGCGGCTTGGAGCCTGTGCCGATTGGGGTTGTGGGGGAGCTTTACGTTGCGGGAGCTGGGCTTGGGCGCGGCTATGT
>DATCOJ010000154.1:0-5484 GCA_036564785.1 Rhizomicrobium sp.
GGAGGGGATGGCCAAGCGACCGCCGCCCCGCGCCGCCAGACGCGGCGCCGCCTCCAGCGCGGCAGAGGCAGAACCGAAGCGGGCGATCAGCGTGGCGAAGGTGACGGGGCCGACGTTTGGCGTACGGGCGAGTCTCAGCCAGTCGCGCCGCTCGCGCTCGGTCATCGTCGAGGTCAAGGCGAGGTCGCCCGATTGCCGATGCGCGGCTCCTGGCCGCGCAGCAGGCGGGAAATGTTTTCGCGATGGGTGAAGACAATGAGCAGCGCCAACACCAATGCGATCAGCGCATAGAGATCCTTTCCCAGCAGCGCGAAATAGAGCGGGGTCGCCAGCGCGGCGATGAGGGCGGAAAGCGAAGACATTCGCCAGATCGCGGCGGCGGCGGCCCAGGTCGCGGCGGCGAGCAGTCCCGCTGGCCAATAGAGCGCCAGGGTGACGCCCAGAAACGTCGCCACGCCTTTGCCACCGCGGAATTTCAGCCAGACCGGAAAGACGTGCCCGAGGAAGGCGCCGAGCGCCGCGGCGACGACCGCAAGTTCCGGTCCGTAGCGCCGGGCGACAAGCACGGCTGCAGCACCCTTGCCTGCGTCGCAGATAAGCGTAGCCGCGGCAGCCCATTTCTTTCCGGTGCGCAGCACATTGGTGGCGCCGATATTGCCGGAGCCGATCTTGCGTACGTCGCCCGCGCCCGCCAGCCAGGAGAAGATGAGGCCGAACGGAATCGAACCTAGCAGGTAGCCGAAGGCCAGCGCTGCCAATGCGCGCGGCGCTTCGGATTGCCAGCCGGCAAGCTCCGTCATCATAGAGTGGCGGCCTTGCGGTTGCGGCGGTTGACCCGCGAATAGCCGCTCTTCTCAGCTTGATTGGCGCTCGCGAAGAATACGAGGTCGCGCCTGGAATCCGCCGACGGTAGGTCGCTCGAAGCGGAGTAGGTCTTCGTCCTTCGATGACCGACCACGAAATCCTCGATGTCGGTTTCGCAATAGAAGCAGCGCAAGCGCGGCCCCGCGGCGGCGATCACACGGAAGCGCGGAACGGCGGTCTGCGCCTCCAGCGGATCATGGCTGATGCAATTGGCGTTGGGGCAGGGGAGGCCTGCGCGATCGGCTTGCGGCGAGACCGGCGCCAAGGTCTCGCGGAAGCCGCCTTCGAACGGCTCGAGCGCCAGCTTCTGCTCGCGCTGGAGTAGAAGCGCGATGAGCGCCATCCGGATGGGCACGCCGTAGGCAGCCTGGCGAAAGTAGGCCGCGCGACTGTCTTGATCGAAGGAGACGTCGAGTTCGCCCACCCGCGGCAGCGGATGCAGCACGCTGGTGTTGCGGTATTTGCCTCCACGCAGAAACCTTGCGTCCACCTTCGGATAGTCCCGAGCGGCCTCAGCCCAGCGCTCCTTCTGGAAACGGGTGACATAGAGGACGTGAATGTCCTTCGACAATTTGTGCTTCAGCTCGCCTTCCGGCGCGTAGAGCGCCAGCTGATGCGGCTCTTCCGCCGTCACATAGACCGCGTCGATCGAAGCGTCGCGTACGCTTTCCTTCGCTACGGCCTTGCAATGGAATTCGTGACGCAAGCGCCAGTCGACATGGGCCGGCAGTTCCATACCCTTCGCCGGCATCAGCATGATGTTGGCGCCGAAGCGGGCGAGCGCATAGACGAAGGAGTGGATGGTGCGGCTGCCCTTGAGGTCCCCGGAAATGGCCACATTGAGGTTCTTGAGCGTCCGGTTCTCGCGCCTCAGCGTGAACAGATCGCACAGCGTCTGGGTAGGATGCTCGTGGGCGCCGTCGCCGCCGTTGATGAGAGGCACCGAGGCATACTGCGCCGCCAGCTTCACCGCGCCGTCGCGCGGATGACGGATGACGAGGATGTCGGCGTAGTTGGAAACGACACGCACCGTGTCCGCCAGGCTCTCGCCTTTGGCCGCGGAGCTGGTTGCCGGATCGGCGCTGGAAATGGCCTTGCCGCCCAGCCGCAGCATGGCGCTTTCGAAGGACAGGCGCGTTCGGGTGCTGGGCTCGTAGAACAGGGTCGCCATCAGCGAGCCGGCGCAGGCATCGGTGCTCTGAGCGATGCGGTACGGGATGTCCTTGTCGCCCAGCTCGGCCAGGTATCGGTCGGCGAGGGAAAAGACAGTCTCGATCTCGTCCAGGGTGAGATCGTTGATCGAGGCGATGTGGCGCAAAGGTCTCATCAAAGCCCCTGCTTATAGGGTCGCCGCGGCAAGGCGGCAAGGCGCGGCTCAGACTTCCGCGCTGATCTCCTCCAATTTTCGCCGCGCGGTTTCAGGCAGGAACAAGGTGGCGATCAGAGTCACCGGAATGAGGGCCAGCGCCAGCGAGATGGCGGGGCCGTGGGCACCGAACCAGTCGTAGAAAGGCCCTTCCAGCGCAAGGCCGGTGGCCCCGCCGAGGATCGCCACCGCGTAGCGGATGCCGGAGACGGTGGCGCGATAGGCGGTCGGGAAGATCTCCACCGCATAACCGGCCATGAGCGCGTCCGAAGAGAGATAGCCAAACAGCGCCAGGATCCAGGACACCGGCAGCACCCAGCCCTCGATGCCGCTGAAGAACACGGCAAAAGCCGCGCCGCTCACCAGCGTGGTGGCGAACACGATCCGCTTGCGGCCGAAGCGGTCGGAGACGCGCCCGGCGAAGATGCTGCCGGCCACCGAAACGAGGCCGCCAAGCATGTAGAGCAGGGTGATCTGATAGGGCCGGTAGTGATGGGTCTGCTGCAGATATTTCGCCATCAGCACGGTGGCTGGGCCGACGGCGAAGCCGAAGGAGAACAGCATCGCGCACATCGCCGCGAGGCGCCGCGGATAGTCGTGAACGAGGTGCGACAGCGCGTCGGTGGTGGCGCGCCACTTCGACCCCAGCGCCTTCAGTTCCTCGCGGCGGAGCTCAAAACGGGCAGTCTCGGGCAGCCAGCGGCGATAATAGGCGAGAATGAGCAGTGCGCCGCCACCGATGACATAGAGCGAGCGCCATCCATAGGGCAGGATGTTCACCGCCGCGAACACCAGAGAGGACAGCCCCGCGCCGAACGCGCCCATGGCGCCGAGCGTGCCGCTGGCCCAGCCGCGCACCCGCGCATCGATCTCTTCGGCGATCACCACGAAGCACAGCAGCTCTTCGCAGTAGCCGAACACGCGCGCCAGCACTTGGAGCCAGACGAACTCGACGTAGTTTTGTGCAAAGGCGGTGGCGACGGTGAGCAGCGCCTCGCCGAATACGGTAAGCAGCAGAAGGCGCCTCCGCCCGAAGATGTCGGCGGAGAGCGCCAGCAGCAGTGCGGGGAACGCGGCCAGCCGGAAGAAGCTGACCGTCAGGCCGGCCATGTTCTCGGGAATGTTCAGCGAGCGCTGGATCTGCGGCAGCGCCAGGCCGAAAATGTAGAGATCGTAGCCGCTGAACAGCAGCGTCGTGCCCACCAGCAGGAACACGATCTCCTGCCGGCGCGGCAGCGGCACCGGCGGCCGCGCCCTCGGCGGTAGCCAGAGAAAACGGGCAAGCCGTTCTGCCTCGCCGCTCATGAAGCGGCCATGTTGCGCAGGCGATCGAGCGCGCCCTGTAGGATGTAGGCGGCGGCGATCTTGTCGACGGCCGCGGCGCGGCGCTTGCGTGAGGCATCGGCCGCGATCATGTCGCGGGTCACCGCGGCGGTGGAAAGCCGCTCGTCCCACAGCACGATGGGCAACTGCGAGCGGGCGGCGAAATTGCGGGCGAAGGCGCGTGCCGATTGGGCCGACGGCCCGTCGCTCCCGTCCATATTGAGCGGCAATCCGACGACGAGACCGCCGACGCCGTGCTTGCCGATGAGTTCCTCCAGCTTCGTCGCATCGGCGGCGAACTTTCCCCGCTTCAGGGTCTCGAGCGGCGTCGCCACGGTGAGCCGCGTGTCGGAGAGCGCCAGCCCGATGGTTTTCTCCCCCAGATCGAGGCCCAGCAGCCGCGCGCCGGGAGGAAGTCGCGGCCTCAGATCGGCGAGGGCGACGATGCTCAACGCTGGCCGATTTCGATGCGGTTGCCGGCCGGGTCTCGGATGAAGAAGCGCGCCAGCCCCTCCGCCACACTCTCTTCTTCTATGGCGATGCCGTGTGCGGCGGCGTGAGCCTTGGCCGTGGCGAGATCGCGCACCAGAAAGCAGATGTGCCTCTTGCTCCGGGGCGAGGGCTCCGGATCGACCCCGATATGCATCTGCAGGGAGCCGGCCTGGAACCAGGCACCGCCCCGTCCGCGCAGCTTCTCTGGCTTGGGAATCTCCGGGAAGGCGAAGACTTCGCGATAGAATCGAAGGCATTCTGCCTCCATTGCCCGCGGCACCGCGATCTGTACGTGATCGATCCCGACAACGTCCAAGGACATAGCGGCTCCCCGAGGGCGACGGTTTGCTTGCCAGTCCGGCTCAAGGATTGCTAGCAAGGCCCGGCAGTTTCCTAGCAGTTCCGCCCATGTCCGTCGACCACGCCACCGTCCGCCGCATCGCCAAACTGGCCCGCATCGCGCTCCCCGAAGAGCGGGTCGAGCCGATGATGGCCGAGCTGAACGGCATCCTGCGCTGGGTCGAGCAGCTGCAGGAGGTGAACGTCGAAGGCGTGGAGCCTATGACCAGCGTGGTCGCCCAGAAGCTCCGGATGCGCGAGGATGTGGTGACGGCCGGGGGCGACGCCTCGGCCATCGTCGCCAATGCGCCTGTGAGCGAGGATGGCTTCTTCGTCGTGCCGAAGGTGGTGGAATAGCCATGGCTGCCACCATCGCTATGGAAAACCCTCTGCGCGACGACATTCGCGTGCTGATCGCGGAGTTGAATGCCGTGCTCCTGGAACTGACGCCGCCCGAGCATTGCTATCACCTGACGCCGGAGGAAATGGCCGCCAGCGGCACGACGCTGTTCGTCGCGCGCGAGGATGGCGTGCCGATCGCGTGCGGGGCGCTCAAGCGCCACGGACGCATCGGCGAAGTGAAGCGGATGTACACCCGGCCAGCGTACCAGGGCCGCGGCCTCGGCGGACGCATTCTCGCCGAGATCGAGCGGCTGGCGCGGGCCGAGGGGCTGTCGGAGCTCGTGCTGGAAACCGGCGATCGCCATCCCGCCGCCTGGCGGGTCTATGAGCGCGCCGGCTTCGTGCGCTGCGGCGCGGTGCTGGATTACCCAGACACGTCCTGGTCGGTGTTCTATGCCAAGCCGCTGCTGCGCGAGGTCACGGCGGCATGAGCGATCTCCTCGACCTCACCCTGGCCGAAGCGCGCGACGCCTTGCGCGCAAGGAAGGTCTCGTCGGCCGAACTGACCAAGGCCTGCGCTGCCGCCATCGAGTCCGCGCGCCCGCTCAACGCCTTCGTCACCGAAACGCCTGAACGTGCGCTCGCTATGGCAAACGAGTCGGATGCCAGGCTGGCCCGCGGCGATACGCGTCCACTGGAAGGCGTGCCGCTCGCCATCAAGGATCTGTTCTGCACCAAGGGCGTGCGCACCACGGCAG
>DATCOJ010000155.1:0-9061 GCA_036564785.1 Rhizomicrobium sp.
CGGCGGCCGCCGCCAATCCGACGAACGGAATGAAGGCTGCGGTGACGGCATATCCGGCGAAGCCTATGCCGATCCACAGGATCCCGAGCGCAACGATTGCGACGACGACCTTGGCGACCGTGAGTCCCCCCATGACGCGGCCGTCAGCGCCGCAACATCAAGGCACCCAGCAGCGCGCCCGCGCTCATCGAAAGGATGCACGAGGCCAACGGCTGGTCGCGAATGCTGTCGCGCAGCGAGCCGATATTCT
Source organism: Rhizomicrobium sp. (assembly GCA_036564785.1). Lineage (GTDB taxonomy): Bacteria > Pseudomonadota > Alphaproteobacteria > Micropepsales > Micropepsaceae > Rhizomicrobium. The sequence goes on from DATCOJ010000155.1 coordinate 251, forward strand.
CGTTGGTCCACGCTTCCACTTCGTCGCGAGCGTCTTCGCCGTTTTGGATCAGGCGGTTCACGCTGTCGCGCGCCGCATTGGGAACGTCGTTGGCCAGCCCGCGCAGATCCTTCTGCAGGGCATCGAAATCGGCCTTCAGCGCATCGAAGCGCTGTTCGACCGTGTGAATTCCATTTCCATTCTTCCGGCGTTTCATGCGCAGTTCTCCCACGTTCGAAAACACCCCCAATGCAAACGTTTGAGGGAAAGCGGGGTTCCGAGTCTCACGCCGCCTTGCGCTTGATGGGATGGAAGAACAACGCCTGGCCCACGGTCGCCTGCACCGTTTCGGGAAGGAAAGGCTTGGCGATGAGATAGGTGGGTTCCGGACGCTCGCCGGTGAGCAGCTTTTCGGGATAGGCGGTCACGAAAATGACCGGGATGTCGAAACTGTCGAGAATCTCGTTCACCGCATCGATGCCCGAGCCGCCCTCGCCGAGATTGATGTCGGCGAGAATAAGTCCCGGCTTCTTGCTGTGGGCTTCCTTGACCGCCTGCTCGTGACTCGAAGCCGTTCCGACCACTTCGTGGCCCAGCTCCGTCACCAGATTCTCCAGATCCAGGGCGATGATCGGCTCATCTTCGATGATGAGAATGCGCGAAACGAGTTCGCTCTCGATGGAACGCTGCGCTTCCAGAATGGCGCGCTCCACTTCTTCCGGCGACTCGTCCAGCACCTGCCCCGCCTCTTCCAAGGTGAAGGATTCGACGGCCGTCAGCAGCAGCGCGGCGCGGCGGGAAGCAGAGAGAGATTGCAATCGGCCTTCCGGACTCTGCGACAGATCGGTGTCGAAATTGACGTCATCGAAGCGGTCGGCCGGGCTCGACCAGATGGTGTGGAACAGCTTGTAGAGCGCCACCCGCGGCGGCAGGCCTTCGGCAAGGCTCGACTCGCCCGCCAGCAGCGCCTGGAGGGAGGCTCGGACATAGGCATCGCCGCTCTTCTGCGATCCCGTCAGCGCGCGGGCATACCGGCGCAGATAGGGTAAATGCGGCGCTAGAGCTTGGGTCATGCTCATGGAGCCCCTCCTGATTGCCCGTAAAGAACCGAAGATGCAACGTAGCTTAGGCCAAAAAGTTCCCTCGCGGGGAACTTTTGCGCCAGGGACGCGTTGGCGTGAAGGCGTGGGCGGTTCTCGGGGGAATGACCGCGTCTCGGTTCGGTCGAACGGCAGGAGCGGTCAGTGTCCTCTGCAATGCAAAGACGGGGCGTGTCTATCGTGAAAAGAGAGCAGAAGCCCGATCGGGAGCGGGCCAGGGCCATCCGGGCGCGGCAGCGCGCCATCGGGCGGGAGTTGCGCCGCATCTATGACGACGTGGCCCAGGAGCCGGTTCCCGGCGATTTCCTCGATCTGCTGCAGGAAATCGACCACAAGGACGACCAGCCGAAGGAGCGCGGCTCATGACCATGCGGCACCCGCAAACCGCCGCTCCGCCGAGACCGCTCGAGCCACCCTCGATGGTCCAGCGCCAGCATTCCGGCGGCACGCTGTCCAAGGAAGAGGCCGACCGGCAGTTCAAGTCCGAGCTTTTGGAGCTGATCCCGTTCCTGCGCGCCTTCGCCAGATCGCTTTGCGGCCATCTCGAAACCGCCGACGATCTCTCCCAGGAGACCTTGGTCAAGGCTTGGCAGGCTCGCGACATGTTCGCGCCAGGCACCAACCTGAAAGCCTGGCTGTTCACGATCTTGCGCAATCAATTCTATTCCGATCGCAGGCGGGCCTGGCGCCAGGCGCCCTGGGACCAGGAAGCGGCCGAGCGCATCCCCGGCTCCGCCGGCGAGCAATCCTGGGCGGCCGAGCTGTCGGACACCGCCCGCGCGCTGTCATGCCTTTCCGCCGAGCAGCGCGAGGCGCTGATTCTCGTGGGGGCTGGCGGGTTCTCCTACGAAGACGCGGCCAAAATCTGCGATTGCGCCGTCGGCACCGTGAAAAGCAGGGTGGCGCGCGCGCGCAAATCGCTGATGGCGATTCTCGACGGCGAGGAGCGCTTGCCGCAGGCGACGCAGCCCGTGGAAGGAGACGCGGCCAATGAGATCATGGCGCAGCTTGATCGGCTGGCTCCGGCTGCCGGCGCGCGCGCAATCTCAAAGCGGCGAACCGGAGGAATTTCCGGATAGCGGCTGGTCGATTCGACTCCGCCTGCTGTTGTACGTCACCCTTGCGCTGTCCCCGATTGCGCTGATCAGCATCGTGCAGGGCATCGACCGCGCCGGCCGCGACACGGCCGAAGTTCGCGAGCGCCTGATCCAGACTGCGCGTGCCGCCTCGACGAGCGAGGAGAACATCCTGGCGGCGGCGGAGCAGATCGCGCGCGCCATGGCCAACCTGCCGGAAGTGCGCAACGCGGAAGCGGATTGCCGGCAGGATCTTTCCGACGCGCTCCGCGGCGTCGCCTTCTTCGCCGATATGGCGCGCGTCGATGCCAAGGGGCAGGTGATCTGTTCGGCAAGCGCGCGCGGCGCCGGCCTCGATCTGAGCCGGCAGCCGATCTGGCGGGACATCGCTACGGGCGACGAATTCCGCGTGGCGGGCGAGCCGACCAGCCGGCTCACCTCGCAGCCCGCCATTCTGGGCATGTTGCCGATCTTCGACTCCCATGGCCGCTTTCAGGGCGCCGTCGCCATTGCCATCGACGTCCACTGGCTGGACTCCATGCTGCGCTCGAGCCGGCTACCCCACGATTCCGTGGTGGCGATCTTCGGACGCGGCGGCAACATCATCGCCGCCAATCATTCCGGCATCGCACGGTCTATATTCGGCAGCTGGATCGACGACTCCGACGAAGTGCACTCCGCGCCGGACAAGAACGGCCGCACCTGGAATTACGCAACGTCGGCGCTGCTCGGCAAGGATGTGTTCGTGGGCTTTGCCATGCGCAAGGCGAGTCTGTTCGGCCCGACCTATGTGCACGTCACGACCGATTTCATCCTGCCTTTTCTGATGCTCGCGCTGACCTGGCTCGCCATCTGGGTGGTCACCGACCGCCAGCTGGCGCGCTGGATCGTCTATCTCAGGCGCATCTCGGCAGCGTACCGCCGGGGCCACTACACGGTCAGGCCCAATCTCGAGGGCGCGCCGAAGGAGTTTCGGCAGCTCGGCGCGGCCCTGGCGCAGATGGCCTCATCCATCGAAGATCGCGACCGGCGGCTGCGTGACGCCCTGGCGCAGAAATCGTTGCTCATCCGGGAAATCCATCACCGGGTGAAGAACAATCTGCAGATCGTGATGAGCCTCTTGAGCCTGCAGGCCAATCAGCTGCGCGATCCCGCTGCTAAAGCCGCTTTGAAGGAGTCGCGGGCGCGCATCAACGCGCTGGCGCTGGTGCATCGCATCCTGCATGAGCTGGAAGACCAGAGCCTGGTCGATCTCAAGCGGCTGCTGGAGGATCTGGCGGCGCAGACCGGCGAGGGCTTCGGCGGCGACCGCCGCGATCTCGAGATCGAGACCGACATCGTCTCGCGCCATGTCAGCAGTGCGCTGGCGGTTCCGGTGGCGCTGTTCACGGTGGAGGCGCTGACCAACGTGTTCAAGCATGCCTTTCCGCCGGCCAAGCGCATCGGTGGAATCATCCGCGTCACCTTGAGACCGGCGCCGGAAGGGCGCTTGCGGCTGGCGATCGAAGACAATGGCGTCGGCTTCTCTGCCGACGAGAGCGACACGGTGGGAACGCGGCTGATCCACACTTTCGGTCAGCAGGTCTGCGGCACGGCGCTGATCCACTCTCAGCCCGGCAAGGGAACGGTGGTGGAATTGTGGTTCCCCGATCCGGATCTGCCGGATTCGACACGTGAAGATGCGGATGCGGAAACGCCGGTCCGCGCCGCCGCCGCGGGGGCTTAGCGACGTCCGCGCTGCCGCCTTGTCAGGCTCTGCGGATCAGGCCCGCGATCAGGCTGATGGCGAACAGCACCAGGAACACCACGAAGATGATCTGCGCGATGCCCGCGGATGCCGCTGCGATTCCGCCGAAGCCGAAGATGCCGGCGATGATGGCAACCACCAGAAACGTCAGTGCCCAACCAAGCATGGTCGTGTCCCTCGAATTGGCGCCTTGCTTTGCGGCAAGACCCTGCCCGGATTGAACGCCGCCTCGGCCCTGAGAGTTCCGAAAACGCGAAACGGGCCCACGGGGAGGAGCGGACCCGTTTGCACGCCGAGCTCTGCATTCGGACCTTCCGGCCCGGGGGGCAGCTCTCGATTTCGAATTCTACCGGCCTCAGCCGGCTTTGCGCCGCTTGGCCGGCCTGCGCTTGCCCGCATTGCGCTTGCGCGTGGCGGCCGCCTTCTTGGCGGAAGCGGAGCGCTGCGCGGCCGGCCTGCGCGCCGCCGCCTTGCCGCCGCGCCGTCCGCCTTTGCGCGCCGGTGCGGTGTTCATTTTCTTGCCCCGGCCCGAGCCGCTCTTCTTGCCGCCGCCGGTCTCGGCGTTGACGGTCGCCCAGGCGCGCCGCTCGGCTTCGCCTTCGGACACGCCGCGGTTCTCATATCCCTCTTCGATATGCTCGGCCATCCGCTTCTGCTTGTCGGTATAGGCCGATTTGTCGCCACGAGGCATGAATGTCTCCTTCCGCTGTGGACGCAGTTTTCCAAACGCGGGATGCGCGGGTGAAGTTGCAGTCGCCAGCGGAACTGGGCAGGCTCGACGCCGCTGGAAGAGGTGGCTTGTGAGCGAACAAAGCGGCATGTTGGCGGAGACGGCGCGGCGCGTGTTCTCCGATTGCGCCGGCAAGAGCGCGAAAGAGGCGTGGCCCGCGATCGACGCAGCGGGGCTTGCCCTGGTGATGGTTCCGGAATCCGCGGGCGGCTTCGGTGGCGGCTGGCAGGACGCTCACGCAATCTTCTTCGCCGCGGGTGAGCACGCCGTCTCGTTCCCCATCTGCGAGGCCATCGTGGCGGCGAAGCTTCTGTCCGAGGCCGGGCTCGCGGTGGACGGAAGCCTTTCGCTGACATTCAGCGCCGAAGGCATCGTGCAGGGCGGCAAGTTTTCTGGAACGCTGAAGCACGCGGCGGAAGGCACAAATGTCACGCGACTGGTGACGTTGGTCGGAAATTCGGATGGGGTTCAAGTCATCGCCGTAGCGACCGCGGATGCGGTTCGTACCCAACATCGCCTCAATGGCGCCGATGAAGAGCGTGACGATCTCGCCTTCGAGGATGCGCCGGCCGTCGCCGCGCCGCTTCCGGGCTGGAACGAAGACCGGCTCTATCGCGCGCTGGCTTTGGCGGGGGCGAGCCAGATGGCCGGCGCCATCGCCGCCGCGCTGTCGCTCTCCGTCGCGCATACACGCCAGCGCGAGCAGTTCGGCCGGCCGCTGGCGGCCTTCCAGGCGATTCAGCAGCAATTGGCGGTGCTGGCCGAGGAAGCGGCCGCAGCGCGCGCGGCAAGCGCGGCGGCGGCGCGGGCCGCGGACCGCGGCGAGGCCTCCTTCGAAATAGGCTGCGCCAAGCTGCGCGCCAATCAGGCGGCAGGCATCGCTGCTTCCATCGCCCATCAAGTGCATGGCGCCATAGGCTTCACCCGCGAATACGCGCTGCAGACTTTTACGCGCCGGCTGTGGGCATGGCGCAGCGAATACGGCAACGAGCGCCATTGGTCGTCGGAGATCGGCGCCCGCGCGGCGAAGGCCGGCCCCGACGGCTTCTGGCCGGCGCTGATCGATGGATTCGCTGCATGAGCCTCAGCTATGTGAGCGGCACGAGCGCGGTGCCCCTCGTCGGCGAGACCATCGGGGCTGCGCTCCAGCGCGCCGCGACGCTCTATCGTGACCGGCCCGCGCTGGTGTCGCGCCACCAGAACATCCGCTGGAGCTATCAAGAACTGAACGAGCGCGCCGAGCGCCTCGCCACCGGCTTGCTCGCGCTCGGGCTGGAGCCCGGCGACCGCATCGGCATCTGGGCGCCGACCTGCGCCGAATGGACCTTGACGCAATTCGCCGCCGCCAAGGCGGGCCTCATCCTCGTCACCGTCAACACTGCCTATCGCAAGGCGGAACTGGAATATGCGCTCAACAAGGTGGCGTGCCGCGCCCTCGTTCTGGTCAAGGCCCATCGCGGCATCGAATACCGCGCCATGCTGGAGGAGCTGTGCCGCGAGCGTCGCCTGCCCAAGCTCGAGCACGCCATCCTGATCGGCGAAACGCGCGAGCGCTTCCTGCCCTTCGAAGAAATCGCCGAAGGTACTGCCGACAAGCGCGACGCGCTGGCGGCGATCTCCGCGCGGCTTCAGTTCGACGATGCCATCAACATCCAGTTCACCAGCGGCACCACCGGCTTTCCCAAGGGTGCCACGCTGACCCACCACAACATCCTCAACAACGGCTTCTTCGTTGGCGAGCAGATCGGGCTCACGCCGGACGACCGCCTCTGCATTCCCGTGCCGCTGTATCACTGCTTCGGCATGGTGATGGGCAATCTCGGCTGCCTGACCCATGGCAGCGCCATGATCTATCCTGCGGAAGGTTTCGAAGCGCTCGCGGTGCTCGACACCGTGGCGGCCGAGAAATGCACCGCGCTTTATGGTGTCCCCACCATGTTCATCGCCGAGCTCAACCATCCGGAATTCGCGCGCTTCGATCTGTCGAGCCTGCGCACCGGCATCATGGCGGGCTCGCCCTGCCCCATCGAAACGATGAAGAGCGTGATCGCGCGCATGCATATGCGCGAAGTCACCATCGCCTACGGCATGACGGAGACGAGCCCGGTGAGCTTCCAGTCGGGCCGCGACGACAGCGTCGAGCACCGCGTCTCCACCGTCGGCCGTGTGCTGCCCCACGTGGAGGTGAAGGTGGTGGACGGCGAAGGCCGCATCGTGCCGCGAGGACAACCGGGCGAGCTTTGCACCCGCGGCTATTCGGTGATGCTGGGCTATTGGGACGATGCCGAGAAGACGGCCGAGGCCATCGATGCCGCCGGCTGGATGCACACCGGCGACCTCGCCACCATCGACGAGGCCGGCTACGCCAACATCGTCGGGCGCATCAAGGACATGGTGATCCGCGGCGGCGAGAACATCTATCCGCGCGAGATCGAGGAGTTTCTCTACCGCCATCCCAAGGTGCAGGACGTGGCGGTGGTCGGCGTGCCGGATGAGAAATACGGCGAGGAGCTGTGCGCCTGGATCCTGTTGAAGAGCGGGGAGAGCGCGAGCGCGGAGGAGATCGTCGCCTTCTGCAGCGGCGAAATCGCGCGCTACAAGATCCCACGCCACATCCGTTTCGTCGACGCCTTTCCCATGACCGTCACCGGCAAGGTGCAGAAGTTCCTCATCCGCGAGGCGATGGTGACGGAACTGGGATTGAAGACAGCGAAGACGGCGTAAGCTTCCCGCTGGGCCGCGGAGCCGCGGAAACGACAACCACCATCAAAATCAATACGTCACGGCCGGGTTGCCGGAACGCAGTGGAGGCAATCCCGGCCACCCATGACCACGGTGTCAATGGGTCCCCGGGATCCGCTCCACTTCGCTCCGCGGACCCGGGGATGACGACATTTTGGTTTTGTTTGCGCGCATCGTCGTGAGTCTCTTCAAGCGGCAGCAGCAGCGGCCACCACTTCCGCCAGCGCCTGTTCGCGCTTGGCCGGCGAGCGCGCGAATCTGAGCGCGTCGGCATACTCTTCCAGCACGCCGTTCTCGAAGGCCTCGACCACCGCCTCGTGCACATAGGATTTGCGGCAGACGGTCGGCGTATTGGCAAGTTCCTCGGCCGCGTTGCGCACAGCCTCGCGCACCTGACGCCTGCGGCCGGTGGGCGAGTCCGCGGGCTCCACGCGAGACAATTCCTGCAGCACGGCCGCCGAGGCGCACAGGGTGCGGAAATCCTTGAGCGTGATGGCGCTCTCGGCGATCTCCTGGAGAAAGCGGTTGACGTCGCGCGCCTTGACCGGGCGCAGTTCGCCACCCTCGCCGCGATACTGGAACAATCGCTTGCCCGGGAGCTTGCGTAGAATCTCCAGCGCGGCGGCGAGTCGCGGCGCCTCGCTCTCCTTCTCGATCTCCTTGCCGCCCTTGCCGCGGAAGTGGAGCGATACCTTGCCGTCGCGGCACCTGACATTCGACTTGAGCAGCGTCGCCGCCCCGCGCGTGCCGCGCTCGTTGGCATATTCCTCGCTGCCGGCCCGAATCGACGTCGCCGCCACCAGCTCGATCACCGCGGCATAGGCGAATTCGCGCGTCGGCTCTGCGCTGTCGAGATGCTTGATCACGGAGCGGCGGATGCGCGGCAGCACGCTGACGAATTCTGCCAGCCTTTGCGCCTTGTGCGTCTCGCGCACTTTTTCCCAATCGGGATGATAGCGGTATTGCAGGCGTCCCGCGGCGTCGCGCCCGATGGCCTGAAGGTGAGCGCGGGGATTTGCCGCGAAACGCACTTGTTCATAAGCGGGTGGTACCGCCAGCGACACGAGCCGCTCGAGCGTTTCGCGATCTTCGATCGGTTTGCCCTTGGCGTCGCGGTAGCAGAATCCTTTGCCGCGCCGCTCCCGCGCCATGGTCAGCGCCTTGGGGCTGACGATGACCAGACCCAGCTTCCGAGCCAGCTTGCGGGTCGAGGCACGTTTCGGCGCGGGCTTGGCGGCGGTCATGGCCCCGCGTCAACGCGCCAAACGCGCGCGCGTTGCTCCTTACGCTGATTTCCACCGCTGTGCTTATCCCAAGTTGGTTTCACGCGGGGATGCGGAGCGCGCCCAGCTAAGCTCAAGACTTCTGCTTCCCCCCTTGTGGGGGAAGCTGGCTGGCAAGCGACGCGTATGCGTCGCGCGCCAGACTGAAGGGGGG
>DATCOJ010000156.1:0-13222 GCA_036564785.1 Rhizomicrobium sp.
ACCCCCCTTCCGTCGCAGCACTCGCTTATGCGAGTGCGCGACACCTTCCCCCACAAGGGGGGGAAGGGGAACGCGTTGGTTCATAATTCGAGACTTTCAACTTCCTCCTCGGGCCAGCGTTGGCGGCGGTGAAAGCTCTACCCCCGTGACGGCCGTCACGGGCGGGGCGGGCGGTGCTGGCATACTCTTCAGCTGGAAAGTCGGAACTTGGGGACGCCACGCAGCTCCCCGAGCCCGGCCCCCATTGGCTGGAGAGGACGCGAAATGTCGCAAGAAAGAAGAGAAAATCGGGAGGGGGAGGGGGTCGGGGTCGCCGTGAAAACGACTCTCAAGAGTTGGTAGGAGTGGCCGGAGGAGGCTACTAGATGTTGTATGTTGGAGGAGCCGTGGTGGATAGATTGGCGGGTTTGGTGGAGAGATTTGCGGATGCGCGGCGGGGCCTCGAGAACCCCGGCAAGGCCCGTTTCCGCCAGTTGCCCGGCGCGCCGGCTTCCCCTATAAGCGCCGCCTTCATGGCGGCTGCGGTCGCGGGAATCCTGAGGTGCGGCCCCGGACTTGTTCCGGGCAAGCCCCGAAGGGCCGGATGGTCCGGCGTCCCCGCGAACCGAGGCGGATCGAGCGGCATCCCGCCCTCGTCCGTTCCGCAGCCCGGAAAGGGACTTTCATGGCTCTCTACGAGCATCTCCTGATCGCGCGCCAGGACATCAGCGCGCAGCAGGTGGACGCGCTGGCGACCCACCTCAAGACCATCGTCGAAGGCGAAGGCGGCAAGGTCGAGAAGCAGGAATATTGGGGCCTGCGCGGGCTCGCCTATCGCATCAAGAAGAACCGCAAGGGCCACTACGTGCTGCTCAACATCAATGCGCCGGCCAAGGCCGTGCAGGAGCTGGAGCGGCAGCTCAAGATCAACGAGGACGTGCTGCGCTACATGAGCGTGAAGGTCGAGAAGTTCGAGCAGTCCTCCAACAAGAACAAGCGCGAGCGCGAAGAGAACAAGACCGAGGGTGCTGCACCCGCCGCCGAGGAGACCGTGCAATGAGCTATGGCGGAGAGCGTTCCGGCGGAGATCGCGGTGGAGATCGCGGCGGCGACCGTGGCGACCGGTCCGGCGGCGGCCAGCGCCGTCCCTTCTTCCGGCGCAAGAAGACCTGTCCGTTCTCGGGCGCCAATGCGCCCAAGATCGACTACAAGGATACCAAGCTGCTGCAGCGCTTCATCTCGGAGCGCGGCAAGATCGTGCCTAGCCGCATCACCGCGGTGTCGGCCGGCAAGCAGCGGCTCCTGGCCAAGGCCATCAAGCGGGCGCGCTTCATGGCGCTCCTGCCTTACGTCGTGAAGTAGGAGAACGGCCATGCAAGTGATCCTGCTCGAACGGGTCGAGAAGCTCGGCCAGATGGGCGACGAGGTGAAGGTGAAGGACGGCTTCGCCCGCAACTTCCTCCTGCCCAAGAAGAAGGCGCTGCGCGCCACCAAGGCCAACCGCGAATATTTCCTGACCCAGAAATCGCAGCTCGAGGCGCGCAATCTCGAGCGCAAGGGCGAAGCGGAACAGGTGGCCAAGAAGCTCGACGGCAAGACCTTCATGCTGCTGCGCCAGGCGGGCGACCGCGGCCAGCTCTACGGCTCGGTCAGCCCTCGCGACATCGCCGACGCCATCAGCGCCGGCGGCTTCTCGCTCGGCCGCACCCAGGTGCCGCTCGATCACGCCATCAAATCCATCGGCCTGCATCCGGTGAACGTGGTGCTGCATCCGGAGGTGCGCGTCAGCGTCACCATCAACGTCGCCCGCACCGAGGACGAGGCGGAGCGCCAAGCCCGCGGCGAAGACGTGCTGGCCGAACAGACTCCCGAAGAGGAAGCGGCCGCCGAGGCGGTGGTCGCCGCCGAAGCCCTGTTCGAGGAAGGCGCCGGCCCCAAGGCGGAAGAGGCGGAGGCCTGAGCGTCCCGGCGTCGGCATCAGGATCGTCGAAGATGTTGTCGAAGTCGTTCGCGCTCGGTCTGGTCATCGGACTGGCCGGCTGTGCTAGTCAGGCTGAACAGCGCGCGGATGTCATCGATACCGCTCGCAAGCACTGCGAAGCGGAGGGAAAGACTTTCGCCGTCAAGCAGGTCGAGCAGAGCGGCGACGCGATGTTCTCCGACATGAAGACGATGGTGTCGGGCTACTGCCTCGGACCGGGAGAGAAGCTTCCGCCGGACGCGGCGCCGCAGTAGAGGAAACACATTCGTCCCGGGAGACGGTGTGCGAGAGGCATCGATGACTCGACAGCACGGTTTTCTTCGCAAGTGCCTTTTTGCGGCTAGCGCAGCGTTGGTTGCACTATTGTTGCCGGCGGCGGCGGACGCAGCGATCTTCAAGCTGCTCCATGCCTTCAACCCCAAACTCTACGGACGCATTCCGCAAGGCGTCGTCATCGAAGACGAGAACGGCAACCTCTACGGCACCACTTCGCACAAGGAGGTGATCGACGGTCATTGGCAGTATGGCACGATCTACAAGCTGGCGCCGGACCGATCGATCAGCCTTCTCTATACGTTCAGAGGCGGAAACGACGGCGCTTACCCGTTCGGGAGTTTGGTCAGGGACTCCGACGGAAACTTATACGGCGTCACGCTCCAAGGCGGAGCGGGCAACGGCCCCCAGGGCTTCGGCACGGTCTTCAAGCTCGCACCGGACGGCACCGAGACGGTGCTGTACGTGTTCAAGGGTATCTCGGGCGGCGACGGCGCCTCCCCAAACTCGCTGATCCTCAGCAACGGTAGTCTCTACGGCACGACCGCAAGCGGTGGGATAAACTGCTTCTCCGGCTGTGGCACCGTCTTCAAGCTCGCGCCGGACGGTACCGAGACCATTCTTTATGCCTTCAGGGGCGGCATCGACGGCAATGGTCCCGACACCGCGCCGATCGTGGACGAAGCGGGCAACATCTACGGCGCAACGTTCCAAGGCGGCGGAACAGGCTGTGGCGGGCCCGGCTGCGGCATCCTGTTCAAGATCGCGCCACGTGGCAGGGAGACCGTCCTTCATGTCTTTGCCGGCAAGCGTCACGACGGGGCCAATCCTACGAGCCTGATCGCCGACCAGGCCGGCAATTTCTACGGCACGACGGCCTATGGCGGCGCAGCGCGCAAGTATGGCAACGGCTGGGGCACCATATTTGAGCTCTCCGCGGATGGGACCGAAACAATCCTCCATGATTTCCGCAACGATGAAGGTCCATTTCCCAACGGCTTGATCCTGGACGGTGCCGGAAATCTCTACGGCACGACATACCAGGGCGGAGACGGTTCCTGCGGCTTCAGCGACGGCTGCGGCACCGTGTTCAAATTTGCGCAAGGGACGCTGAGCCAGCTGCACCGCTTCGTCGGCAACGGCGATGGAGCTCGTCCCAATGGAATCATAGAAGACGCCGCTGGAAACCTCTTGGGAACGACTCAGTTCGGCGGCAATGTCAATCTTGACCGCTTGGGATATGGTGCGGTGTTCGAATTGACGCCCTAGGCCATTCCATCGAAAGATATAGGAACTCCATGTCCGTCGTCGCCCAAGCCAAGCGTATCACCGTTCCGGAGATCCGGGCGCACAAGAGCGCCAAGCCGGTCGTCTGCCTCACCTGCTATCACGCGCACACCGCGCGCCTGCTCGACAGCCACGTCGATCTCATGCTGGTGGGGGATTCCGTCGGCATGGTGATGCACGGAATGGAGAACACGCTCGGCGTCACGCTCGAGATGATGATCCTGCACGGCAAGGCAGTGATGAGGGGCAGCAAGCGCGCGCTCGTCGTGGTCGACATGCCGTTCGGGACTTACGAGGAATCGCCCGAGATTGCCTTCCGCAATGCCGCGCGGCTGATCCAGGAGACCGGCTGTACCGCGGTGAAGCTCGAGGGCGGCGAGCGCCTGGCCGCAACCATCCGCTATCTGGTCGAGCGCGGCATTCCGGTCATGGGCCATATCGGCCTCACCCCGCAGCGCATCCAGGTGCTGGGCGGCTTCAAGACGCAAGGCCGCACGCCGGCCGAATGGCCCGCCATCGAGGCCGACGCGCGGGCAGTGGCCGAGGCCGGCGCCTTCGCGGTGGTGCTGGAGGGCATGGCCGAGCCGTTGGCGGCCAAGATCACCCGCGACATTGCCATCCCCACCATCGGCATCGGGGCATCGGCCGAGTGCGACGGCCAGATCCTGGTGCTGGAGGACATGCTGGGCCTTAACCCCGCTCCGCCCAAATTCGTCCGGGAATATGCCAGCCTCGGCCGCGACATCGAGGCCGCGGTGAAGGCCTATGCGGCGGACGTCCGCGCCCGCGCCTTCCCCGGCGCCGAGAACGTCTATCCGATGAAGAAAGTAGGATAACCTCCCCCTTGTGGGGAGAGCCTGCCCCGCACTTGATGCGGGGTCGATCCGACGTAGCGAAGCGCAGTCGGATCGGGTGGGGGGCGATCCCACCAAGGTGAACTCGCTGAAAGTTGCGCCGCCCGGCCCAAGCGGCTAAATCAGCCCGCGCGGTCAAGGCCTTGGGCGTCGCCTGCCGCTTCTCGAACCCTGCCGGAAAGGAACCGCCGTGACCGACATCTTCCGCGAAGTCGAGGAGGAAGTCCGCCGCGAACGCCTGGAGAAGCTGTGGAAGCAGTATGGCGACTACATCATCGCCGGCGCTTCCATCCTCGTCATCGCCGCCGCCGGCTACCAGCTGTGGCGCTATCACGAGGCCCAGGCGCGGGCCCAGGCCTCGGCGGATTACATGGCCGCCGAGCAGCTCCTGGAAAGCGGCCAGACGCAGTCCGCAGCCAAGGCCTTCGCCCATATCAGCGAGGACGCGCCCGGCGGCTACGCGCGGGTCTCGGAGCTGCAGCAGGCCGATGCGCTGCTCGCGTCCGGCGATCGCACGAACGCACTGACGGTCTACAAGCGCATCGCTGCCGGCGAGGACGAGCTGCTCTCCGCCATCGCCCGCATCCGCATCGGCTGGGCAACGGTGGATAGTTCCTCGAAGCAGGAGCTCGAAAGCGAGCTTGCGCCGCTGACAGCGGCGAACAGCCCATGGCGGTCGATGGCGCGCGAGATTCTCGCCTATGCCGACTACCGCAGCGGCCTCGCCAAGGCGGCGCTGGGCGAGTTCAAGGCACTGGCCGACGATACCAACGGGTCGCCGGGAGTCCGCCAGCGGGCCAAGGCGATGGTCACCGTGCTCACCGCCGGTGGCGACGCCAATTACGGCTCGGTACCGATGCCGCAGATGGTGCTGCCCAAGCCGCCTTCCGCAACCGCGCCGACGGCGCCGAATTCCCCTGCGGCCGCGAAGCCGGCCCCACCTGCTCCTCCCGCGCCACAAGGCCCCACTCCGAGATGAGACTTTCCCTCGCGCGTATCATGTTCTGTTTCGCCGCTGCGTCGCTGCTTGCCGGCTGCGGCGCCTTGGGTCCCCTGGTGGACCTGACCTCGGGCTGGTTCAACACGGCCAGCAAATCCAACATCAAGGGCGAGCGCATCTCGGTGATGTCGCTGGACGAGTCGCTCAATCCCGATCCCGAGCTGAAGACGACAGCCGTAGTGCTGCCGCCGCCTTACACCAACAGCGACTGGCCGCAGCCTGGCGGATACGCCGCCAACGCCATGTATCACCTGAAGGCCGATGGCAGGCTCGCCGTCGCCTGGCAGCAGGACGCCGGCAAAGGCTCCGACGACGATTCGCGCCTGACCGCTGCGCCCATCGTGGCCGGCGGCCGCGTCTTCGTGCTCGACGCGCAGGCACATCTCTTTGCCTTCGACTCCCGCAATGGCAATCCGGTGTGGGACAAGAACCTCGCGCCCTACCGCGAAAACAATTTCGTCAACTCGGCTTCCCTTGGTCTGATCGGGCAGAACAAGTCGATCGATCCGTCCAAGGGCTTCGGCGGCGGCGTCGCCTATGACGAGGGCAAGCTGTTCGCCACCACCGGCTTCGGCTCCCTCTTCGCCCTCGATGCCGCCAGCGGGAAGCAGCTGTGGAAGACCGATCTCGGCGTTCCCGTCGTCAACGCGCCGGTGGCGAACGGCGGACGCGTCTTCGTCTCCACCCAGGACAACCATTTCTATGCGCTGTCGCAATCCGACGGCCGCAAGCTGTGGGATCATCAGGGCATCACCGAGACGGCCGGCATCCTGGAAAGCACCAGCGCCGCGGTGGCGGGCGAGTATGTCATCGCGCCCTACACCTCGGGCGAGCTCTACGCCATTCGCGTCGAGAACGGCCGACCGGCCTGGAACGACATGCTGACGCGCTCCGGCCAGGTCACCGCCCTTTCCGAGCTCGACGACATCGCCGGCAAGCCGGTGGTCGATCGCGACATGGTGTTCGCCATCAGCCATTCCGGCGTGATGGTGGCCATCAATGTCAACACCGGCGAGCGGGTGTGGGCGCGCGATCTGGGCGGCATCCAGACGCCGTGGGTCGCGGGCGATTTCCTCTACGTGCT
Organism: Rhizomicrobium sp.; assembly: GCA_036564785.1. Classification (GTDB taxonomy): domain Bacteria; phylum Pseudomonadota; class Alphaproteobacteria; order Micropepsales; family Micropepsaceae; genus Rhizomicrobium. The sequence continues at coordinate 6,459 of DATCOJ010000156.1, forward strand.
GACCACCGATGCGCGCCTGCTCTGCCTGGAGCGCAAGGACGGAAAGGTGAAATGGATTCACCAACTGTCCCGCTGGGAGGATGAAGATAGCCGCAGCGGAGCGCTGGTGTGGGCGGGGCCGGTGCTGGTCTCCGACCGGCTGATCCTGGTCTCCTCCGGCGGCTATGCGGTGTCGGTTTCGCCTTACACCGGCGAGCTCACGGGTCGCATGCCGATCCCAGACGGCGCCTATATCCCGCCCGTGGTGGCCAACGGCACGCTCTATCTCCTCACCAACAGCGCGCAGCTGGTGGCGCTGCGGTAGAGCGAATGGTGAGTGGCGAATGGCGAATGGGGGATTCGCCTTTCCATTCGCCATTCGCTATTCGCTATTCGCCTTTTGATGCTATCCGCCATGCCCCTGACTGTCGCCATTGTCGGCCGGCCCAATGTCGGCAAGTCGACGCTGTTCAACCGGCTCGCCGGCAGGAAGCTCGCCATCGTGCACGGCACGCCCGGCGTCACCCGCGACCGCCAGGAAGCGATCGCTCAGCTCGGCGCGACGGAGCTTCGCATCATCGACACCGCCGGCTTCGAGGAGGCGCAGTCGGAAACGCTCAGCGCCCGCATGACGCAGCAGACACGCGCGACCATCGCCGAAGCCGACGTCTTGCTCTTTCTCATCGATGCCCGCGATGGCGTGACCACCGGCGACGAGATCATCGCCGCGGAGCTGCGCAGATCCGGCAAGCCGGTCGTGCTGGCGGCCAACAAGGTGGAAGGCCGCGCCGTGTCGGCCTCGGCGCATGAAGGCTATTCGCTCGGATTCGGGGAACCGATTTCGCTGTCGGCCGAACATGGCCTGGGCCTCGCGGACCTGCTCGACGCGCTGGCACCTTTCGCGCAGCCGTCCGAGGAGAACGAACCGGATGAGGAAACGCCGCATCCGCTGCGGCTCGCCATCGTCGGGCGGCCCAATGTCGGCAAGTCGAGCCTGTTCAACCGCCTCGTGGGCGAGGAGCGTGCGCTCACCGGGCCTGAGGCCGGCATCACGCGCGACAGCGTGACCGCCATCTGGCAGCCGGCAGGACGCGCCATCCTCCTGCACGACACCGCGGGCCTGCGCAAGCGCGCCAAGGCCGCGCCGCATGCGCTGGAACAGCTGGCGGTCGAAAGCGCGCTCACCGCCATCCGTTTCGCCGAATGCGCCGTCATGGTCATCGACGCGACGGCACCGTTCGAGAATCAGGATCTGGCGATCGCCGATCTGGTGGCGCGCGAGGGCCGCGCCATCGTCTTCGCCGTCAACAAGTGGGATCTGGTCGAGCAGCGCGCCGGCGCCATCGGACGTTTGCGCGAGATGCTCGATCGCCTGCTGCCGCAAGTGGCCGGCGCGCCGCTGGTCGGAGTCTCCGCGCTGTCGGGCGAAGGCGTCGAGCGGATTCTGGATGCGGTGCTGGCGGCCGACAAGGCCTGGAACGCGCGCATCCCGACCGCGCAGATCAACCGCTTCCTTGCCGAGGCGCTGGAGCGCCATCCCCCTCCGGCCATCCATGGCCGCCGCGTGCGCATTCGCTACATGACGCAGGTGAAGGCGCGGCCGCCCTCCTTCGCGCTGTTCGGCAATCAGCTGAAGGCCTTGCCGGAGTCCTATCTGCGCTATCTGCAGAACGCGCTGCGCGACACCTTCGATCTCAAGGGCACTCCGCTCCGCTTCGCGCTGCGAACGTCGAAAAATCCCTACGTCGCGTAACAGTCGCCGGCTTGGCGGCCATCAAAGGATCGCTTCCATCCCTTTGCGGCGGATGACGTTCAGCAGCACGAGCGCGGGGCCCTTCGGCTTCTTGACGCCTCGCTCGAGTTGGGAGACATAGCCCGCCGTTAGATGGAGATGATGGGCGAACACGGCTTGGCTCATCCTCGCATTCTCGCGCAAGCCGCGGATCTCCCGTGCGGTCAGCGAGGCCACGGTCGCTGCTTCGCCACTCCCAAGATGCCGCTTCGTGATTTTGGCATGGGCCGCATTGGACAGAACGCCGGCGCGGCGCATGCCGTCCGCGGTTTCGAGCAGCGCCCTCGTTAATCTACTTTTTGGTTGCTTCTTCATTTCTTTCCTTCCCAGCCCACGTCGTAGATTTCACCTTCCTTGAGCGCGCGATTTAGCTTTGCGGCGTCAGCCCCAATCCAAACCGCCGCAATCTCCTTGAGCGTCGCGAGCTCGTCGTCCTCGATGTTGTCGCGCTCGTTCTTTGCAAACCCATAAAGGAAGACCGCGCGCTCATTCGCTCGAAACGCGATCAAAGTCCGATAACCGCCGGACTTCCCCCGACCGGGACGCGCAATGCGCTGCTTGATCAGGTCGCCGCCGAGTCGGGCATCGATCAGCCCTTGCTCGGCCTGCACAATCGCTTCCCGGAGCGCGTCGTCGCCGATGCCTTCCTTGCGGGCGAAGCGTGCAAACCACTTGGTCGTGAATATCTGCACCTTCGCCCCTCGCGCGCTAATGTATAACACCAAGAACTATAGTACAAGGACGTATAGTCTGATTTGTTTGCCCGCGGAAATGCCCGGAGAGCTATTTCTGAAACGACACCAGCTCGCCGTTCTTGGTACAGGAAGGTGAAAGCAGCTCCACGATCAGCGGCGCCACGGCCTCGGGCGGCTGCAAGGTCTCAGGATCTTCGCCGGGCATGGCCTTGGCACGCATGGCGGTGCGCAGGGGTCCGGGATTGAGCAGATTGACTTTGACTTCGGTGCCTTCGCATTCCGCCGCATAGGTGAGAGCGATGGCTTCCAGCGCGGCCTTGGTCACGCCATAGGCGCCCCAGTAGGGACGGAAGTTGCGCGCCGCGCCGGAGCTGACGAACAGCGCGCGGCCGGCCTGCGATTTCTTGAGCAGCGGATCGAGCGAACGGATCAGCCGCCAATTGGCCGTGACGTTCACGTCGAGCGCGTCCTGCCACACTTTGGGATCGAGATGGGCGAGCGGCGTCAGCACGCCCAGCGCGCCGGCATTGGCGAACAGGCCGTCGAGCCTGCCCCAGCGCTCGAACAGCGAGGCGCCGAGCCGGTCGATGGCGGCGAAATCCCTGAGATCGAGCGGCACCAGCGTGGCGCTCCCGCCCGCTTTGCGCACCTCGTCGTCGGCCTCTTCCAGCCCGCCGACGGTGCGCGCCACCAGAATCACATGGGCGCCGTCCTTGGCTAGCGCGATCGCCGCGGCGCGTCCGATGCCGCGCGAGGCGCCGGTGACGAGGACGATGCGGGTGGGTGCAGAGTTCGTCATTGAAACCGTGGCATCGCGAATGGCGAGTAGCGAATAGCGAATAGGGATCGCGAGCGCAAATCCCCCTATTCGCTACTCCCTATTCGCTATTCGCTTCTTTTTCACGCCACTTCCGCCAGCAGCGAGAGCTGGCCGTCGCGGCGGCCGCCGCTCACATCGGCGAGCTCGATGGGATAGTCGCCCGAGAAGCAGGCGTCGCAGAATTGCGGCCGCTGCTTGTCGCGCGCGCCCTCGCCCATGGCGCGGTAGAGCCCGTTCATGGAGACGAAGGCGAGGCTGTCGGCATCGATGAACCGACGCATCTCCTCCACGTCCATGCCGTGGGCGAGCAGGTCTTCCCGATTGGGCGTGTCCACGCCGTAAAAGCAGGAATGCGTGGTGGGCGGACTGGCGATGCGGAAATGCACTTCGGCGGCGCCGCAGTCGCGCACCATCTGCACGATCTTCTTCGAGGTGGTGCCGCGCACGATGGAATCATCCACCAGCACCACCCGCTTGCCGGCCAGCTGCGCGCGGTTGGGATTGTGCTTCAGCCGCACGCCGAGATGGCGGATGCGGTCGGAGGGCTCGATGAAGGTGCGGCCCACATAGTGGTTGCGGATGATGCCGAGCTCGAACGGCAGGCCTGAAGCCGAAGCGAAGCCCAGCGCCGCCGGCACGCCGGAATCCGGCACCGGAATCACCATGTCGGCATCGACCGGCGCTTCGCGCGCCAGCTCCTCACCGATGCGCTTGCGCGCTTCGTAGACGTTGCGGCCTTCCACCACCGAATCCGGTCGGGCGAAGTAGATGTATTCGAAGATGCAGAAGCGCTCCTGATGCGGCGCGAAGGGGCGATAGCTCTCGATGCCGTCCTTGGTGACCACCACCATCTCTCCCGGTTCCACGTCGCGCACGAAGCTGGCGCCGATGATGTCGAGCGCACAGGTTTCCGAGGCGAAGATCGGCGCGCCGTCCAGCTCGCCCAGCACCAGCGGCCGCACGCCAAAGGGATCGCGCACGCCGATCAGCTTCTTGGAGGTCAGCGCCACCAGCGAGTAGGCGCCTTCGATCTGCTTCAGCGCGTCGATCAGCCGGTCGACCACCGGGCCGAAATGGCTGCGCGCCACCAGATGGATGATGGTCTCGGTGTCGGAGGTCGATTGGAAGATGGCGCCCTCACGCACCAGCTCCTCGCGCAATATCCGCGAATTGGTGAGGTTGCCGTTATGGGCGAGCGCGATGCCGCCGCCGGAGAGTTCGGCGAACATCGGCTGGACGTTGCGCACCGTGGTGCCGCCGGTGGTGGAATAGCGCACATGGCCGAGCGCGTTGGCACCCTTCAGTTTCTGCGCATGGGTGCCGTTCTTGCCGAAGCTGTCGCCGACCAGACCCAGATGGCGCTCGGCGATGAATTGCATGCCGTCATAGGTGACGATGCCGACCGATTCCTGTCCGCGGTGCTGCAGCGCGTGCAGCCCCAGCACGGTGAGCGCGCCGGCATCGGGATGGCCGAAGATGCCGAACACGCCGCATTCGTCGCGGAACGCGTCGTCGTCGAAGGCAGGGCGCTCGACGGTCATGGCTTCTTCTCGCTGCCGCTCCCTGTCGCCTCGAAGAGCCTGTCTAGCGCGCGGCGATCCTCCGCGCCATAGCCCTTGTGGCCTGCTTTCCTGCTATGCGGCGGCGTCTTGCCGTGCGCCGGACGCGGCCGCGGCGTGGGTCCCGATTCGGTGTCGGCGGCAACCGGAGCCTCATCCGCCTTGGCCATCTTCGGCCCCTTGCCGGGCACCAGCGACAGCAGCACGTCGCTCGAGCTCTGGATCAGCGGCAGCAGGCGCGCGTGACTGACCCAGCCTGGCTGCGCCCGCACCGGCACCACCATCGAGAACAGCAGATAGGCGAGGCCGACGATGGCGAGCCCGCGCAGGATACCGAAGGCGCCGCCCAGCGAGCGGTCGATGGCATGCACCGGAGAATTCTGCACCGCGCCGGCGAAGCGGTAGCTGATGAAGGAGAGCGGGATCAGCACCACCAGGAACACCGCCGCATAGGCCACGATCTTCGCCGCCAGGGGCGAGAAATGTCCGGCCATCAGCGGCACCACGGCGTGGCCGAAATAGAGGCTGGCGAAAGCGGCCGCCACCCAGGCGAACACCGACAGCGACTCGGCGACGAAGCCCCGATAGATGGCGAAGATGGTCGAGATCGCGATCACCGCGACCACCACCAAGTCCACGAACGTCACGCTGAGGTCGCTCATGAGTCCATTCTACCACGCCGGGCGCCCGTGCGGACGGCATCGCCCGCCAGCTCCGCGAGATCGCCCACATCGGCGATGAATTTCAGCTCCAGTCCGGCCGCATCCACCTTGGTGCCTTCCGGGATCACCGCGGAAGCAAAGCCCAGCTTCGCGGCTTCCTTGAGGCGAAGCTCCGCCTGGGGCGCCGGCCGCACGTCGCCGGAAAGGCTGATTTCGCCGAAAAACACGCAGTCCTTGGGCAAGGCCCGTCCGCTGAAAGCCGAGATCAACGCCGCCGCGGTCGCCACATCCGCCGCCGGCTCGCCCACTTTTAGGCCGCCGGCCACGTTGAGATAGACATCGTTGCCGCCCATGCCAAGGCCGGCGCGGGCATCGAGCACGGCCAGAATCATGGCGAGCCGGCCCGAGTCCCAGCCGACCACGGCGCGGCGCGGTGTCCCATATCCCGCCGGCGCCACCAGCGCCTGGATCTCGACCAGCAGCGGTCGCGTGCCTTCGAGGCCCGCGAACACCGCCGCGCCCGGCGCGGTGCCGCTGCGGTCGCCCAGAAACAGCGCCGAGGGATTGCCGACTTCCGCAAGCCCGCGCCCGGTCATCTCGAACACCCCGATTTCGTCGGTGGGGCCGAAACGATTCTTCACCGCGCGCAGGATGCGGAAGTGATGGCCGCGCTCGCCCTCGAAATAGAGCACCGCATCGACCAGATGCTCGACCGCCTTGGGGCCCGCGATCTGTCCGTCCTTGGTGACGTGGCCGATGAGCAGCAGCGCCGCGCCGGAGGCTTTGGCATAGCGCACCAGATCGAAGGAGGCGGTCCGCACCTGCGCAATGGTGCCGGGAGCCGCGTCCAGCGCCGAGGTCCAGATGGTCTGGATAGAATCGATGGCGATGACGGATGGCGTCGGCGAAGAATCGAGCGTGGAGAGAATGTCTTCCACGCACGTCGCCGAACCGAGCGCCACCGGCGCCTCCGCCACGCCCATGCGCGCCGCCCGCATGCGCACCTGCGCCATCGCTTCTTCGCCGGAAATGTAGACGGCGCTGCCGCCGTGCGAGGCATGCGCCGCCAATGCCTGAAGGATCAGCGTCGACTTGCCGACGCCGGGATCGCCGCCGATCAGCAGAGCGGAGCCCGGCACCAGGCCGCCGCCGCACACGCGGTCGAATTCCGCAAGTCCCGTCGGGCGGCGCGGCGGCAATTCTTCCGCGGCCTTCAACTCCTCGAGCGCGAAGGGCCGTCCTCGCGCCGGCTTGCGC
>DATCOJ010000157.1:0-29665 GCA_036564785.1 Rhizomicrobium sp.
GCGTGGCCGCGCCCGCTACGACCAGCATGTGCGCACCGCCTATGGCTACCGCTGGATCGCCTGGGAAGATTACGCCATCCGCGATGCGAGCGGCCGCCTCATCGAAGTGCAGAGCGTCGGCCGCGACATCACCGAGCGCAAGGCGCTGGAAGACGCGCTGACCGATGCGCGAGACAAGGCGGAAGCCGCCAGCCGCGCCAAGTCCGGCTTCCTCGCCACCATGAGCCACGAGATCCGCACGCCGATGAACGGCGTGCTGGGCATGGCCCGGCTGCTGCTGGAGACGGGCCTGAAGCCCGAGCAGCGCACCTATGCCGAAGCCATCCGGCAATCCGGCGAGTCGCTCTTGTCCCTCATCGGCGACATTCTCGATTTCTCCAAGATCGAATCCGGCACGCTTTCGCTCGAGGAAGACGAGATCGCGCCCAAGAAGATCGTCGAGGAAGTGGTCGAGCTGCTGGCGCCGCGGGCGCACGCCAAGGACATCGAGATCGTCGCCGCCGTGGCGCCCGATGCGCCCGACCTCATCCGCAGCGATGGATTGCGCCTGCGCCAGATCCTCACCAACCTCGTGGGCAATGCCGTCAAGTTCACCGAGAAGGGCGGCGTGCGCGTCGACCTTCGGCTGGGCGACGGACGCGAGCGCCGCTCGCTGCGCTTCGAGGTCCGCGATACCGGCGTCGGCGTGCCGGCGGCAAAGCGCGAGCAGATATTCGAGGAATTCGTGCAGGCCGATTCCTCCCATGCGCGGCGCTTCGGCGGCTCGGGCCTGGGCCTGGCAATCTGCAAGCGGCTGGTCTCTGCCATGGGCGGCGAGATCGGCGTCGATCCGGCGCCGGGCGGCGGCAGCATCTTCTGGTTCACCACGCCGGCCATCGTCATCCGGGAAGCGCAAAAGTCGGCCGGGGCGGTGCTGGCGGGCCAGAACGTCGTCATCGTCACCCGCAATTCCGTCCTGCGCGAGGGACTGACGGCGCAGATTCGCGCCTTCGGGGGCGAGGTGGTGCCGCTTGGAATCGACACCGCCGAATTCGCTCATGCCATCGACACGCTGCTGGTGGACGCAGGCAGCGGCGCCGAACCCGATCTGCCCGCATCGCCCGATCCGCGCCTGCGCTCGGTGGTGCTGCTGGCCCCGGAAGCACGCGCGGGCCTGCCCGCCCTGAAGGCGCTCGGCTTCGCCGGCTATCTGGTGAAGCCGGTGCGGCCGAGTTCGCTGGTCGAGCGCCTGCAGGCGCGTTTCGAGCCGGAGGGCCCAGTCAAGGGCCTGCGCGCCAAGGCCAAACCGCCGAATGGAAATCCCGCACCGCCCAGGGCCAAGCTCCGCATTCTTCTCGCCGAGGACAATCCGATCAACGCCATGCTGATCCGGGAATTGCTGCGCCGCCGCGGCTATGAGGTGAGCGAAGTGACCTGTGGCGAGGCGGCGCTGGAGGCGAGCGAAAGCCAGCGTTTCGATCTCCTGCTCACCGACATTCACATGCCGGGACTGGACGGCATCGAGACCGCGCGGCGCATCCGCGAGCGCGAGGCCGCGCAGGGCAGCGAACGGATACCGATCGTCGCCCTGACCGCGGACGCCGTCGAAACCGGCAAGCACGCTTGCCAGGATGCCGGGATGGATGGTTTTCTCACCAAGCCGATCGATCCCGCCGAGCTCGACGCGATGTTGCAGAACCTGCTGAACCTGGATGCCATGCGGCCGCGCGACGCGGCGGCATGAGCGACGCACACCGCGCCACCGCGCCGGCTCCGGTGAGCCGGACGCGTGCCGCGCTCCGATCCTATCTGCAGCCGCGCACCGCCACGATGCTGGTGCTGGGTGCGGCTTGCGGGCTGCCGCTGCTCACCATCAGCAATGCGCTGGGCTTGTGGCTCACCGACAACAAAGTCTCGATGACGGATATCGGGCTGTTCGCCTACACGCTGCTGCCCTACTCGTTCAAATTCGTCTGGGCGCCCATTCTCGATCAGGTGCGGCTGCCGGTGCTGCACCGGCTGTTGGGCAAGCGCCGCTCCTGGATGCTGGTGGCGCAGTTTGGAATCCTCATCGCCTTCATCGGCCTATGGTTCTCCGATCCGAGGACCGAACTGTCGCAGGTCGCGCTGTTCGCGTTGCTGCTCGGCTTCTCCGGCGCCAGCCAGGACATCTCCGTCGATGCCTGGCGCATCGAAGTGGCGCCGGCGGAAGAGCAAGGCACGATGCTCGGCGCTTATCAGCTGGGTTATGGCTTGATGAGGCTCAGCACGGCCGCGTTTGCAGCCTATATCGCCCAGCTCGCCTCATGGCATGTGAGCCTCGTTTTCCTTGGCTGCTTGATTTCACTGGGGATGGGCGCGTCGCTCTTGGCGGAGCGGCCACCCGAGACGGATGCCAGCGCGGACATGCGCGCGGCCGAGAAGAGGCTTCGCTTTTTCGGGAAGATCGGCGCTGCAACCGGCTGGTTCTATGGCGCGGTGATCGCGCCATTCGTCGATTTCTTCCGCAATCACGGCTGGACGGGATTTCTGATCCTGGCAATGATCGGATTGTACCGCCTGCCCGATTTCGTCATGGGCACCATGGCACGGCCGATGTACCGGCAGAGCTTCTCGCTGGTCGAGATTGGCACTTGGTCCGGACTGGTCGGCGTGGCGGTGATAGTCATGGGGTCGCTGGTCGGTGGATTCTTCGTCTTTCGCTATGGAATCAAGCGCTCGCTGTTCATCGGGTTGATCGCCGTGATTATGGGCAACCTCGCCTATGCCATGCTGGCCATGAGCGGCCACAACATCCCCGTCTTCGCGATGGCAATCGGTATCGAGAACATCGCCTACGGCTTTGCAGGCACGGCGCTGCTCGCCTATATGTCGAGTCTGACCAACAAATCCTTTACCGCCACGCAATATGCGCTGTTCAGCTCGTTCTACGCGCTACCGGGAAAGCTGCTCGGCGGGCTATCGGGATTCCTGGTCGATTGGTATGCGGGCCACCGCCATGCCTTCGAAGCGGGATTACCCGCGCTGGCCGCGCTGCCCGACAAGGTGGTGGGCTTCGTGCCGTTCTTCATCACCACGGCTCTGACCGGCCTGCCGGCGCTGCTGCTTCTGATCCTGGTCTATCGGCGCGAGGGCAATCGCACGGAGCCCGGCTAGAGCACCGGAATCGCTGGAGAATTGCGCCGGAAGGCCGGTTTCTGTAGGATTCGCAAAAGCATTGAACAAAACTGGCAGAGTGGGTCCGCGGGTGCGGGCGGGCCCCCGCCGACAAAAGGAACACGCTTGGTCAATATTCACGAGCCCGGCCCGTTCGAAGGGCGCCTGGAAAGCTGGCCCGTTCTGGCGAGCGCCGGCGCCTTCGAAGTGCGCCTGGCCGAGACCGAGAGCGAGGTGGAGGCCGCCCAGCGGCTGCGCTATCGCGTGTTCTATGAAGAGATGAGCGCCGTCCCCTCGCCGGAGATGCGGGCCGACCGCCGCGACTTCGACCGCTTCGACGCCTTTTGCGACCACATGCTGGTGATCGACCGCGGCGTGACGGACGAGGATGGCCAGCCTTCGGTGGTCGGCACCTATCGCCTGATGCGCGACGTCGACGCCGTCCGCGCCGGCGGCTTCTACACCGCCGGCGAATACGACATCGCGCCGCTGCTCAAGCAGCTTGGCGGCAAGACGAAGCTCGTCGAGCTCGGCCGCTCCTGCGTGCTCAAGAGCTACCGCAGCAGGCCGGCCACCATGGCGCTCCTATGGCGCGGCATCGCCGTCTACAACGAGCGCTTCTCCCTCGACCTGATGTTCGGCTGCGCTTCGCTGGCGGGCACCGATCCGCAAGCGCTGGCGCTGCCCTTGTCCTACCTGCATCACTTCCATGCCATGCCGGAAGGACTGCGGGTGCGGGCGCTGCCGGAGCTTTATGTCGAGATGAACCGCATGCCCAAGGAGGCGATCGACGCCAAAGAGGCGCTGCGCTCGCTGCCGCCGATGATCAAGGGCTACGTCCGGGCCGGCGCCAGCATCGGCCAGGGCGCGGTGATCGACCGCCAGTTCACCACCACCGACGTGTTCATCTATTTCCCGGTGGCGAAGCTGGACGCGCGCTACAAGAGCCGCTTCGCACCCGCGGCGTGATTCTCAATTCTCAGGCAAGATCGAACAGCAGGATTTCGGCCGGGCCGCGGTTGCGCATGACGATGCGATCCTGGTCGGTGACGCCGGCCGCATCGCCGGCATGCAGAGTGACGTCGCCGATGGTCATGGTTCCCTTCGCCACCTGAACCCAGGCGCGGCGGCCCTGCGCCAGCGAATGGATCACCTCTTCGTCGCGGTCGAAACGAGCCGCCCAGATTTCCGCATCCTGCACCAGGCGGATTTCGGTTTCGCGCGGCTCGGGCGCGGCGATGCGCGAAAGCTTGTTGCAGATCGCGTCCGGATCGATTGCCTTCTGCTCGTAGGAGGGCTTCAGCCCCTCCTTGGAGGGCAGGATCCAGATCTGCAGGAGGTGGCAAGGCGTTTCGGGCGAGGCGTTGAATTCCGCGTGTACGATTCCGGTGCCCGCGCTCATGCGTTGAATCTCGCCCGGACGGATGAGCGAGCCGTTGCCCAGCGAATCGCGATGCTGCAAGGCGCCGGAGAGGAGATAGGTGACGATCTCCATGTCGCGGTGAGGATGAGGCTCGAAGCCGCCGCCGCCGGCGATCACGTCCTCATTGATGACGCGCAAGGGCCCGAAGCTGATGTGCTCGGGATCGCGATAGTCGCCGAACGAGAAGGTGTGGCGGCTGTCGAGCCAGCCGATGCTGGTCTTGCCGCGATCGTGCGATTTGCGCAGCGTGATCATGGTCTAAAGATAGGATGTTGGCGCTCAAAAGAGAAGCAGCGGAGCGAAGTTCCGCCCGTTTCAGCGCGATTTATGGCGCCGTTCGATGGCGTCCCATACCAGGGCGGCAGCGTCCGGGCCGCCGAAGCGCTTCACTTCCTGGATGCCAGTGGGTGAAGTGACGTTGATCTCGGTCAGGTAGTCGCCGATCACGTCGATGCCGGCGAAGATCAGCCCGCGCGATTTCAGCTCCGGACCGATGGCCCGGCAGATCGCCTCTTCGCGCCCGGTCAGGCTCGTTGCCTCAGGCCGGCCGCCGACATGCATGTTGGAGCGCGCCTCGCCTTCAGCCGGCACGCGGTTGATGGCGCCGGCGAATTCGCCTTCCACCAGTAAAATGCGCTTGTCGCCCTTGCGCACCTCCGGCACGTAGCGCTGCACCACGATGGGCTCGCGATAGAAGGCGGTGAACATTTCCAGCATGGCGCCGAGATTCTCGTCGTCCGCCCGCACGCGAAACACGCCGGCGCCGCCATTGCCGTAGAGCGGCTTCAGGATGATGTCCTTGTGCGCGGCGCGGAAGGCGCCAATCTCCGCGCGATCCGTGGTGATCAAGCTCGGCGGCATCAGGTCCTTGAACTGGGTGACGAACAGTTTCTCCGGCGCGTTGCGCACGTGGAACGGATCGTTGACCACCAGCGTCTTGGGGTGAATGCGCTCCAGGAGATGGGTGGCCGTGATGTAGGCCATGTCGAAGGGCGGGTCCTGGCGCATCAGCACCACGTCGAGGCGCGACAGGTCGGTGACGGAGAAATCGCCCAGCGTGAAATGATCGCCCCGCTTGTTGCGCACTTCGAGCGGCCGGGTGCGCGCCACCACGGTCCCGTCGCGGAAGGTGAGATCGCGCGGACCGTAATAGGTGAGCGCGTGGCCGCGCGCCTGCCCTTCGAGCGCCAGCGCGAAGGTCGAATCGCCGGCGATGTCGATGCGCTCGATCGGGTCCATCTGGATGGCAACGGATAGCGTCATGCCGCCCTCAATTCAGCCGGCGCTTGAGGCCGGCAAGGCCAAGCGCCGCTTCGTTATGTAATGCCGCGCCGGGCTTAACCAAAGTGAGGCAGGCCTCATAGGCGTGGCGAGCGGCCCCCAGCGAGCCCCCCGCCTCGCTGAGCCGGGCGAGGTCGATCCACAATTCGGGCCGCCGCGGCGCGACCAATACCATGCGCTTGGCGATCTCCAGCGCGCGGGTCCGCTCCCCGGCATTGAGCGCGCGAAGCTTCAGGTTGTTTTCCAGCCGCAGCAGCACTTCGGCGTCGGTCACGGATTCAGCAAGGCGCGGATCCTCCGGTGACGGCGTCCCCATGGCCGGCGGCCGCCCCAGCCGCTCGCGATCGATGGCGGCGCCGCCATTGAAGGGATCGAGCAGCGCGCCGCTGCCGCGCATGGCGATGCGCAGGAGGAAATGTCCCGGTGTGTTGAGGCCAGCGGCGTCGAGGCCGGCTGCGCGCGCGGCATGCATGTAGAGGATGCCGAGCGCCACCGGCATGCCGCGGCGCCGGTCGATCACCTCCATCAGATCGGCATTCCTGGAGTCGTCGTAGGTGAGGCGGTCGCCGTCATAGCCGAAGCGGCCCACCATCAGCGCCGACAGCGCTCGGCCGGCATCTTCGGCATGCAGCACCGAGCGCAAGTCGCGCTTGGCCGCCTCGGCAATGTCGACGAGATGCTTCTCGTAAGGCTCGAGCGAGCGGCCGGAATGATCGAGTGCGGCCAGCATCAGCGCGGCGCGGGCGATATCGTGCGGGCCGTCGCCCGCTTCGCCCAAGCGGCGCAGCGCCTCTGCCGGATCGATCTTCTCGCTTGCCATAGAACGAATTTGCCTCAAGCCTATCCGTTGCGCCAACCGTCCGGCCGCCACGCATCCGGCAAATGACGCGGCAAGCCGCGTCCGCTCCAGGTCACTACGTCATAGCGCACGCCCTTGGCCCCGAGCGAGGGCCGCTGCGCGAGATAGTGTTCGGCGGCGCGGGCGATGCGCAATTGCTGGCGCGGACGCAGCGCCTCGCGCGCGGTTTCGCCCAACTCGCGCGCTTTCACTTCGACGAAGCAGACAATCCCCCTGGGCGAGCGGGCGATGAGATCGATCTCGCCCAGATGGGTGCGCACGCGGCGCCCGAGAATGCGGTAGCCTTTCAGCATCAGCACCAGGCTGGCGAGCGTCTCGCCGCGGCGGCCGCGGCGCTCGGCCGCGCGGCGTTGCTCCGGATCAACCTTGTGCATCGGCGGAATCCTTCAGCGCCAGCGCGCGGGAATAGATGGCGCGGCGCGGCGCATCGAGGGCGTCAGAGATCAGATCGGCCGCGGCACTCACCGGCATGAAGGCCAGCGCTTTCTTCAGCAAGGCCTCGGCTTTGGCGAGATCGGGCTCGGTCTCCGCAGGCGGCGCGACCACCAGCGTGATTTCGCCGCGCGGCGGCGGTTCATTGGCATAGGCCGAGGCGAGCGAGGCGAGATCGCCGCGGCGGATCTCTTCGTGGAATTTGGTCAGCTCCCGGGCCACCGCGGCCGATCGCGGCCCCAGCACCGCGCTCAGATCTGCGAGACTCTCGGCCAGCCGCTGCGGCGCCTCGAAGAAAATGAGGCTCGCTGGGACGGCGCTCAACTCCTCCAGCGCGCGGCGCCGCTCGCCGGGTTTGGCCGGCAGAAACCCGGCAAAGAGGAAGCGGTCGGTGGGAAGACCGGCCAGCGCCAGCGCGGTCAGCGCCGCGGAGGCGCCGGGAATCGCATGCACAGCCAGCCCCTCGGCGATCGCTTCCCGCACCAGCTTGTAGCCGGGATCGGAGACCAGCGGAGTTCCCGCGTCGCTGACCAGCGCGATGCGCCCACCCTGCCGCAGCCGGGCCAGAAGGCGCGGACGCTCGCGTGCCGCGTTATGATCGTTGTAGGCGGTGAGCGGTTTGGCAATGCCATGAATGGCGAGCAGCTTGGCGGTCACGCGGGTGTCTTCGGCGGCGATCAGATCGCAGTGCCGCAGCACGTCGAGGGCGCGCAGGGTAAGGTCGCGGGCATTGCCGATCGGCGTCGCCGTCACGTAAAGACCGGCGGTAAGCAAGGCTTGGCTTTGCGCTTTTTCGCCCGCCCGCATAGGCTTTGGCGAGGGTGCGGTTTGGCCTCCATCCGCCCCGGAGGAAAGAGTTCGTTCCGATGACCGCCGCTTCATTCCGGTCCGCCCGTGCCTTGACCCGACTTTGCGCCTTTGCGGGCGCCGTTGCGATAGTGGGGCTCGCGGCCTGCATGCCTCCGCCCCCGCCTCAAGCGACGACACCGGTTCCGCCGCCGCAGCAGCAGGTTCAGCCCACCACACCGGCCAACCATCCGCTCAGCGGCGACGAACCCGGATTCCTGCGGCTGTCCAATATGCCGCAAGGCCGGGTTCCCGTGAGGGTGGGCGTGCTGCTGCCCTTCTCCAACGGCTCGGCGTCGACCCGCGCGCTGGCCAAGAGCCTGATGAATGCGGCCCAGCTCGCCATCTTCGACGCCCACAATCCCGACATCCTGCTGATCTCCGCCGATGAGGGCTCGACGTCCCAGGACGCCGCTGCGGCCGCCCGCGGCCTGCTGGCGCAAGGGGCGGAAGTGATCGTGGGGCCGCTGTTTGCGGCCTCGGTGACGGCGGTCGCGCCGATTGCGCGCGACCGGGCCGTGCCCGTGATCGCCTTTTCCACCGACCGCAACGTCGCCGGCGACGATGTGTACCTGCTGAGCTTTCAGCCGGAGAACGACGTCAAGCGCGTGATTTCCTACGCGGCAGCGCATGGTCACACCAATTTCGCCGCGCTCATCCCGCGCACGGCTTACGGCGAGCGCATTGCGAGCGCCTTGAAGGCCGAGATCGAAGCCGACAAGCTGCAGTTGAGCGACATCGAGCGCTTCGATCCCGGCGCCACCGATCTGTCCGGTCCGGCCCATGCCGTAGCGGCTTCCAATGCCGACGCCATCCTGATCGCGCAGGGGGGCGCGCCGCTTCGCAGCATGGCCGCGATGCTGGGCACCGACCGCACGCGTTTCAAGCTGCTGGGCACCGGCTTGTGGGACGACCGCTCGCTCACCCGGGAGAGCATGCTGGAAGGCGGCTGGTTCGCCGCCCCGCCGCCCAATGCCGATGAAACCTTCGCGGCCAAATACCGGGCCGTGTTCGGCTCGACTCCGCCGCAGCTGGCGGGACTGGCTTATGACGCAATCTCGCTGGTGGCGCTGCTGGCGTCCGGCACGCCCTATCACCGCTTTACGCCGCAGGCACTGACCGATCCCAACGGCTTTTCCGGGGTGAGCGGCGTCTTCCGCTTCAATCCGGACGGAACTTCGGAGCGCGGCCTCGCCATCCTCGGCGTGGAGCCCGAAGGCTTCCGCGTGGTCGATCCGGCGCCGCGCACCTTCCAGCCGCAGGGAAGCTAGCGCGCGAGTTCCGCGATCACGCTGTTGAGCACCATGCGACCTTTCGGCGTGGCCGCGAGCTGACCCTTCACGAGCGAGACGAACCCGTCGCGGGCTAGCGCGTCGATGCGCGAGCGGTCGAGCGCCACGCCCCAGCGCGATTCGTAAGCAGCGAGATCGAGCCCTTCGCGAAGGCGCAGGTTCATCAGCAGATGTTCCCGCGCGGCATCCTCCCGCGGAATTTCCGTTTGCTCGACATAGCCGTGACCGGTCGCCATCACGCGCTCCTGCCAGCGTTCGGGCAAGCGCTCGGATGACGTGGCGAAGCGTCGCTCTGCAAGCTGCAGCCGGCCATGCGCGCCGGGACCCACACCGGCATAGCTGCCGTAGCGCCAATACAGCAGATTGTGCCGGCATTCCGCGCCGGAGCGCGCGTGATTGGAGATCTCGTAGGCGGGAACGCCGGCCGCTTCGGTCAATTCCTGCGTGGTTTCGTAGAGCGCCGCGGCGGTATCGTCGTCGGGAATCCTGAGCGCGCCGGTCCGCGCCAGGGTGGCGAACGGCGTCGCCGGCTCGATGGTCAGCTGATAGAGCGACAGATGCTCGGTGCCGAAGGAGAGCGCCTCGCGCAATTCGGCGCTCCATTCCGCGATGGTCTGCGCGGGACGCGCGTAGATCAAATCGAGCGAGACGCGATCGAAGGTCTTCATCGCCAAAGCCAATGCCGCCTTGGCTTCTGCGACATCGTGCAGGCGGCCCAGCGCCTTCAGATCGGTATCGTTCAGGGCCTGCACGCCCAGCGACAGGCGATTGATTCCGGCGGCGCGATAATCGCGAAAGCGCTTGGCGTCGGCGCTGGCCGGATTGGATTCGAGTGTGATCTCGACATCGTATTCCAGCGGCCAGAGCGACGCGATCTTGTCGAGAATGGCGCCGGCCGATTTTCCGCTCATCAGCGACGGAGTCCCGCCGCCGAAGAAGATGGTTTCGACAGCGGGCCGCTGCGCCCCTTGCAGCGACGCGACATAGTCCAGCTCGCGCGCGATGCCGTTGGCCCAGGCCGTCTCATCGATCTGCGAGCGGACGTGGGAATTGAAATCGCAATAGGGACATTTGGCGGCGCAGAACGGCCAATGGACGTAGATGCCGAACCCGCCGTTGAAGGACGCGCTCACCGCGTCTCCAATCCCATCGCCGCCACCAGCTTGGCGAAGGCGCGGGCGCGGTGGCTGATCCTGTGCTTCAGCGCCGGATCGAGCTCGCCGAAGGTCTCGCTCATGCCTTCGGCGACAAAGATCGGATCATAGCCGAAGCCCTTGGCGCCCCGCGGCGGAAACACCAGATGGCCGTGCACTTCGCCTTCGAAAATCTCCGGCTCTACGCCCGGCTCGGCCAGCGCCAGGGCGCAGACGAATTTGGCGGAGAAATCGGTCGCCTCTCTCTCCTTCAACTCGCGTTCAACGCGCGCCATGGCGGCGGAGAAATCCTTCTGCGGCCCCGCCCAGCGGGCCGAATAGATGCCCGGGGCGCCGTCCAGTGCATCGACACTCAAGCCCGAATCGTCGGCCAGCGCGATCATCCCGCTCGCTTGCGCGGCCGCGCGCGCCTTCAGCCCCGCATTCTCGGCGAAGCTCGCTCCGGTTTCTTCCGGCTCGGGCAGATCGAGTTCGGCGGCGCCTTTGACGACGAGCCCGAAAGGCACCAGCAGCTCGCGAATCTCGCGCACCTTGCCTTGATTGTGGCTCGCCACCACGAGGACGCTGCCGCGCGCCAGCGTCACGCAATCGCTTCCTTCTGCAGCTGCACCAGCTCGGCGATGCCCTTGCGGGCGAGCCTGAGCAGTTCCGCGAACTGATCGTCCGTGAACGGAGCACCTTCCGCGGTGCCTTGCACTTCCACCAAGCCGCCGCCGCCGGTGAGCACGAAATTGGCATCCGTCTCGGCGGCCGAATCCTCCGCATAGTCCAGATCGAGCACCGCCTGGTTCTGCCAGATGCCGCAGGAGATCGCCGCCACCTGATCCTTGAGCGCGGGCTTGGTCAGCATGCCCGTCTTCTTCATGAAGTCGAGGCATTGCGAGAGCGCCACGAAGCCGCCGGTGATGGAGGCGGTGCGGGTGCCGCCGTCGGCCTGCAGCACGTCGCAATCAATCACGATCTGGCGTTCGCCCAGCGCCGTCAGGTCGACGACCGCCCGCAGCGAGCGGCCGATCAGCCGCTGGATCTCGAGCGTGCGGCCGGACTGCTTGCCCTGCGCCGCCTCGCGCCGCATCCGCTCATGGGTGGCGCGCGGCAGCATGCCATACTCCGCCGTCACCCAGCCCTTGCCGCTGCCCTTGAGGAAAGGGGGCGCCTTCTCCTCCAGGCTCGCGGTCACCAGCACATGGGTATCGCCGAATTTGACCAGGCAGGAGCCCTCGGCATGCTTGGCCGCCCCGCGCGTGAGGCTCACGGGGCGCATTTCGTCCGGCGCGCGCTGGCTGGGGCGCATGGCAAATCCCTTGAAGTTGCAGGCTTCAGAAGCTACCTAGCCTTGCCGGGCCGCGGGCGGCAAATCCTTCCGGCCTCATTGGAAATCATCTAAGACTTTCAAGCCATTAGAAAAACCCATTGGAGCAGGCATTGGGCGGAACCTCGATCGACAGCACCCAGGCGCGCATGCTCGCGGGCGAGCTGGGCGAGCGCTCGCGCGAAATCCTGCGCCATCTGGTCGACGCCTTCCTCTCCTCGGGCGAGCCGGTGGGCTCGCGCACCCTGTCCCAGCGCCTGCCTCACAGCCTGTCGCCCGCCTCCATCCGCAACGTCATGGCGGACCTGGAGGCGCTGGGGCTGCTCTATGCGCCGCATACCAGCGCCGGGCGGGTGCCGACCGAGAAGGGCCTGCGGCTGTTCGTCGATGGATTGCTGGAGATCGGCGAGCTGTCGCCGGCCGAGCGCGCCGCCATCGAGGCGCGCGTCATCGGCCAGGGCCGCGGCCTCGAGGACGTGCTGACGCAGGCGACCATGATGCTGTCCGGTCTGTCGCGCTGCGCCGGTCTCGTGGTGGCGCCCAAGCAGGACAGCGCGCTCAAGCATGTCGAGTTCGTCGGCGTGACGCCCGGGAGGGCGCTGGTGATCATGGTCAACGAAGACGGGCAGGTGGAGAACCGCCTGATCGACACCCCGATGGGATTGCCGGCCTCGGCCTTGAGCGAAGCTTCCAACTATCTGAATGCGCGGCTGCGCGGCCGCACGCTCGATTCCGCACGCGCCGAGATT
Organism: Rhizomicrobium sp.; assembly: GCA_036564785.1. GTDB lineage: Bacteria > Pseudomonadota > Alphaproteobacteria > Micropepsales > Micropepsaceae > Rhizomicrobium. The sequence continues at coordinate 12,484 of DATCOJ010000157.1, forward strand.
CTCGCCGACCTGGAAGGCGAGCGCGCCGAGCTCGATGTCTTGACCGCCAAGATCGTGGCCGAGGGACTGGCGACGCTGGCTCTCCCCGGCAGCGGCGAACGCAACGCCGACGACCGCGTGCTGATCGTGCGCGGCGCGTCGCATCTGCTGGACTCGGTGGAGGCGCAGGAAGATCTCGGCCGCATCCGCACCCTGTTCGACGACATCGAGCGCAAGAACGATCTGATCCGGCTGCTGGAGCTGGCCGAACAGGGCGATGGCGTGAAGATCTTCATCGGCTCGGAGAACCGGCTGTTCAGCCTCTCCGGCTCCTCCATCGTGGCCGCGCCCTATGCCAATGCGCAAGGAAAGGTGGTGGGCGTCATCGGCGTGCTGGGACCGACCCGGCTGAACTATGCCCGCATCATCCCCATGGTGGACCACACGGCCAAGGTCGTGGGCCGATTGCTGGCCTGAGACGTTTGAGGAAGAGATGAACGGCGACCGCGACGACTATCTCCCCGAAGGCCAGCCTGCCAACGATGTGGGCGAGGCGCCCGACGAATCCGCGCAGCTCAAGGCGGAAGTGGCCGAGCTCAAGGACCGGCTGCTCCGGGCCCTGGCCGATGCCGAGAACACGCGCCGCCGCGCCGAGCGGGACCGGCTGGACGCCTCGCAATATGCCATCAGCCGCTTCGCCCGGGATATCCTGACGGTGGCGGACAATTTTGCCCGCGCCATCGAGGCCTGCCCCCAGGAGGCGCGCGACAGCGCCAGCCCGCAGCTGAAAGCGGTGATCGAGGGCGTGGAGGCGACGGAGCGCCAGCTGCTGGCGACCTTGGAGCGCCACGGCGTCAAGCCCATCGACACCGACGGCGCCAAATTCGATCCCAACCTGCACCAGGCCATTGCGGAGGTCCCGGGCAACGGCAAGCCCCCAGGCTCGATCGTGGATGTGATGCAGACGGGCTATGTGATCGGCGACCGGCTGCTCAGGCCGGCCATGGTGACGGTGGCCCGCAAGGATGGCGATAGCGCGCCCGGTGGCGCGGTCGACACCAAGGCCTGAAATTCCCTCCCGCCTCCGGTGCGCCTGCGCTTGGCGCGCGCTATGATGGCCGCATGAGCACGGCCGCCGTTCCTCTCGATTCCTCACGTCCACGCGGCCGGGCGAATTTCGAACAGGCGCTTTACACCCTTTCGCCGCTGGGACTCTGGGGCACGACGCTCGCCATTCTCTTTGTCCTGCTCGCCACGTTTGGCGCGGCGCTGGCGATCGACCGCTATCCGCCGGTCGTGCACGCCGCCCAGGGATGGGCGTTGCAGCCGGGGGTGTGGCCCGCGTTCGTGCTGTCGCTGCTGCTGACGGTGGCGCTCGGCATGCAGCGCTACGTCCGGCTCAAGGACCATGACGACGACGCGGTGCTAGAGACGATCATGCCCGGCTGCCGGGAGTTCGAGGCGCGCATGTTGGACGCGCGGGGCCGCAGGGGCTTGCGCATTGCCACCGTGCTCGGCGCCATCCTCGGCGCCGGGGCGACCTGGGTTTTCGTGCCGCGCAGCGCGATCGCCGCGCACCCTGCGATGTATCTGTGGTTCGGACTTGTGCAGGCCACGGTGACGGCGCTGTTCTGGCGCGGCATCGTGGCGAGCGCACGCGGCGCGGAGAGTTGGGCGCTCGCCATCGACAAGGGGCTCATTGTCGACCTGCTGCGCATCGATTCGCTCAATATCATCGGCCGGCAGGGCGCGCGCAACGCGCTCATCTGGTTCAGCGTCGCCGCGGTGATCTTCCTCTTCTTCATCGGCAACAATATGGGCGGCATGACCCTGGCGATCCTGGCGCTGGCAGCGGCGATGGGATTGTGGATCTTCATCCGCCCCATGGAGCGCGTGCATCAGCGCATCCGCGCGGCCAAGCAGGCGGAGCTCGAAACGGTGCGTCGCGAGATCGGCGCCTCGCGCGCCGAGGCGCCGCGCGAGGCGTCGGCTGCGGCGAAGCTGCAAGGCCTGCTCGCCTACGAAGCGCGGATCGAAGCGGTGCGCGAATGGCCGTTCGATCAGCCGACGGCGATCCGGGTGGCGGCCTTCGTGTTGATCCCCGCGATCCCCTGGTTCGGTCAGGCCATCGCCGGCTACTTCATCGCCAATCTGGTGCATCTGCCGATATGAGCGCGCTGCGCCTCGTGGTCGCCGGCGCGGCGGGCCGCATGGGCCGCACGCTCATTCGCGCCATCGCCGAGGCGGAAGATTGCGTGCTGGCCGGAGCGCTGATCGCCAAGGGCCGCCCTCAACTCGGAGAGGATGCCGGTACGCTCGCCGGCACCAGGACCCTCGACGTGATCCTGACGGACGATTGCAAGACGCTGCTCGCCAAGGCCGATGCGCTGATCGATTTCACCACGCCAAGCACGTCCGTCGCATTGGCGGCGCTCGCGGCGGAGGCGCGCGTCGCGCATGTGATCGGAACCACGGGATTCAGCGACGCCGATGAAGCCAAGCTCGCCGAGGCCGCGCGGCGCACCGCGATCGTCAAGTCCGGGAACATGAGTCTGGGCGTCAATGTGCTTGCGGCGCTGGTGAAGCTGGCGGCCAAGGCGCTGCCGGATTTCGATATCGAGATCGTGGAGATGCATCACCGCATGAAGGCCGATGCGCCGTCAGGCACGGCGCTGCTGCTCGGCAAAGCCGCTGCTGAAGGCCGCGGGATCGCGCTGGAGAAGGCCTCTGTCCGCGGGCGCGACGGCATCACCGGCGCGCGCGCCGACGGCGCCATCGGCTTTGCCTCCCTGCGCGGCGGCACGGTGGTGGGCGAGCACGAGGTTATTCTCGCCGGTCCGCAGGAACGCCTGGTGCTCGGCCATGTCGCGGAAGACAGGATGATCTTCGCCCGCGGCGCGCTCGCCGCCGCCCGCTGGGCGCGAGGCAAGGCTCCCGGTCTCTATGCGATGGCCGACGTGCTCCAGCTTCCGGCCTGAGCGCGCGCCGCCTCGAAGGCCAGCATCGCCCGCTTGCGCGGCACGCCCCAATGATAGCCGGTGAGCGCGCCGTTGCTGCCCAGCACGCGGTGGCAGGGGATGAGATACGAAATCGGATTGCGCCCGACCGCCGCGCCCACCGCGCGCGAGGCCTTCGGCGTGCAGACGTTCTCCGCGATGCTGCGATAGGTGGTCACCCTGCCTTGCGGAATCGCCAGCAGCGCCTGCCACACCTTGATCTGCCACGGCGTGCCCAGCAGATGCAGGGGCACGTCGCCGCGGCGGGTCTCGAAGATGCGCTGCGCAATGGCTTCGGTGCGCGAGGGATTTTCGCGATAGTCGGCGCGCGGCCAGCGGGCCTTCATGTCGGCGAGCATCTCGCTCTCCTCGCCTTCGTCGCCGAAGGCGATGCCGCAGACGCCTTTCGCTGTCGCCATGATCAGCACCAGGCCGAAGGGCGAGTCGTGAATGCCGTAGTCGATGGCGAGACCGGCGCCGCCCTTGGCATACTCGCCCGGCGTCATGGCCTCGATCTTGAGAGACAGATCGTGCAGCCGCGACGGCCCCGAGAGGCCGGAGTCGAGCGCGGCATCGAGCACGCTGGCGCCTTCCGCCAGCTGCGCCTTGGCGTGATCCAGCGTCAGGTGCCCGATGAAGGCTTTGGGGCTCACGCCGACATAGCGGGTGAACAGCCGCTGGAAATGGAAGGGCGACAGATGCGCCGCTTCGGCCGCATGCTCCAGATCGGGCTGGCTCAGATAGTTTTCGGAGAGAAACCGGATCGCGCGCGCCATGCGGCGGTAGTGCGGACCGGCTTCGGCGTCTTCCAGGAGATGGACGTTGCTCATGGGCGTAACATGGGCCGGCAAAGGGCCGCTTGCGACCTGATTCTTGCGGAGTTTTATGCGCCCCGCCAGACGCGCGCCGCGGCCAGCGCCGTCTTCAGGGCTTGCGCGAAGGAAAGCCGCTCGCGCGGGCCCAGGAACGCGCCGATCTGCAGACGTTTGCCGTGGCTGCGCAGAGTGAGGCTGCGCGGCATGTCGGCCGGTTCCGCGAGATCGACGCTCACCCAATAAGGATTGAAGGACGCGTTGCTGACCGCACCTTTGGGCGAGCGGTGCTCGACCACAAGCTCTGCCGGCGACAGGGTCACGCGTTCCTGGGCCCGCGCCGCCACGCGGCTCGCATGAAAGGCCCAGGCGAGCAGCGCCACGTCCGCGCCCAGGAACGGCATGATCGGCCAGGCGCCGCGCAGCAGAAAGCTCAAGCCGAAGACGAAATTGATCAGGCCGACGGCAATCAGGATGCCGAGCAGCGCGCCCGCGCTCATCGGCGGATTGGGCCTCAGCACGGCATCCAGCAGAAGCGGTTCGCGGCCGGTTTCACGCATGTCCTAACAATGCAATCGACCGGCGATTGGGACAAGGCCGATCCCACAAACGAGAAAGCCCGCCGGCTAAGGCGGGCCTCTCTTTCGTCCTGTGAACGCCGCTCAGCGGTGGCAACGCCGCTCATAGGCTGCCCGGCCGCCATGCTCGCGCCACCAGGGATCGCCCAGATTGAGCGTGCAGGGATCGGTCATCGCGCCGATGGCCGCACCGCCGACGGCGCCGATCACCGCGCCGGTGGCGGCGCTGCCCGTCACCGAGCCGATCGCCGCGCCGGCTCCCGCACCCAACAGACCGCCGGAGACCGCCCGATCGCCGGGCGTGGTCCCGCAGCCCGCCAATGCGAGCGTCGCCGCCACCATCGCCCCGACCGCAAAACTTTTGATACGCATCACTGCCTCCTTGGCTTTGTGCAGTGGAGGAGTAACGAGACAGTGCAAACGATTGTTCCTCGAGGGGTCCGATTGAGGCTTTTCCGTGACGGCGCTAGTGTCCCGATTCCGAAATTCGCTCCATCACGCTAGTGTCCTTCGATTCCGCACTAGCGGTTAATTTCACGAAAGTTCCATGGCGCGACCCTTCTCAAAAAAAGACGTCGAGACGTTCTTCGCGCGGCTGAAGGCGCATATCCCAGCGCCGGCGACGGAACTCGAATATGCCAATCCGTTTACGCTGCTGGTGGCCGTGGTGCTGTCTGCGCAGGCGACCGACAGGAGCGTGAACAAGGCGACGGAGCCGCTGTTCAGAATCGCCGATACGCCGGCGAAGATGGCCGCGCTGGGCGAGGCGCGGCTGATCGAATTCATCCGCACCATCGGCCTCTACCGCACCAAGGCGAGGAACGTGATCGCGCTATCGAAGGCGCTGAGCGAGACGCATGGCGGGAAGGTGCCGCACGACCGCGAGGCGCTCGAGGCGCTGCCCGGCGTCGGCCGCAAGAGCGCCAACGTCGTGCTCAACGTTGCCTTCGGCGAGCCGACGATCGCCGTCGACACCCACATCTTTCGCGTCGCCAACCGCACCGGATTGGCGCCCGGCAAGACGCCGCTCGCGGTTGAGCTGAATTTGATGCGCGTGGTGCCCGAGGCCTATCGCCTGCACGCGCATCACTGGCTGATCCTGCACGGCCGCTACACCTGCGTGGCGCGCAAGCCCAAATGTCCTGTCTGCGTGGTGCGCGATCTCTGCCGTTACAAGGCCAAGACCAAGGAGCCGGATTTGCCGCCCAGGCAGCCGGTCAGGACACCGCGCGGGCGCGGGCGAGCAAAGCGTCGAGACAGCTAGAATCCGCCGCCTGGTTGGCGCCATGCGGCAGGGTTTCGACGTGGCGGACGGCCAGAGCGTTGCCGTTCTGATAGAAGAAGAAGAACGCCTTGCACTTGGCACTGTCGTAGCGCCAGATCTCGGCGGCGCCGTCCTTGCGCACGAAAGCGGGCGCGCCGAAGGCAAGTTTCACGCGCGAGGCTTCCATGCCGGGCAGATTGCCGGGCTCGCCCGGCGGCGGGGCGGAGGGAAGCGAGACCTGTCGGGTGCCGGGGGCCGCACACCCGGCCAAGGCCAGCAAGACAACAGCGAAAAACGCTCGCGAACGCATAGCTCGATACCGATCCTGGAACGGCGTCATTCTGCATATCGCGGGCGGCGCGGCAAAGCGAAAGATGGGCGCGCTTGCGCGGGAGGCATTGCTCCCTTAAGCCCAATTCGAGGCTATTCCTGCGAGCTCTCGGAGCTTTTTCATGACACACGCCTACGACGTCGCGGGGCTCGGCAATGCCATCGTCGATGTCATCGCCCCGGCCGACGACGCCTTTCTGCTGAAGCACAACATCGCCAAGGGCGTGATGACCCTGATCGACGATTTCCGCGCCGCGCAGCTCGGCGAAGCGGTCACGGAGGCGCAGGAGGCAGCCGGAGGCTCCGCCGCCAACACCATCGCAGGATTGGCCTCGCTCGGCGGCAAAGGGCTGTTCGTCGGCAAGGTGAAGGCGGACCGGCTGGGCGAGAGCTTCGCCGACAGCCTGAAGGAAATCGGCGTCTCCTATTCGACCAAGATGGCAGAGAGCGGCCCGGCGACGGCCTGCTCCATCATCCTGGTGACGCCGGACGGCCACCGCAGCATGAACACCTATCTGGGCGCCAGCCGCGAAATCGCGCCGTCCGACATCGACGAGGAGGCCATCGCCGGCGCTCAAGTGCTCTATGTCGAAGGCTATCTGTGGGATGCGCCCGGTGCCAAGTCCGCCATCAACAAGGCGATCGCAGCCGCCAAGCGCGCCGGCCGCAAGGTCGGCTTCACGCTGTCCGATCCGTTCTGCGTGGCGCGCTGGCGCGACGAATTTCTCGATCTGATGAGCAATCTCGACATCCTGTTCGCCAACGAGGACGAGGCCAAGGCGCTGTTCGAGGTCGAAGAGTTCGATGCCGTGCTGCAGGCCGTGCGGCCCTGGCCCGGGATCGCCGCGCTGACCCGCTCCGAGAAGGGCTGCGTCGTCGCGCAGGGCCAGGAGCTGCACGTGCTCGATGCCGCGCCGGTCGCGCGCGTGGTGGACACCACCGGCGCCGGCGATCAATTCGCCGCCGGATTTCTCTACGGCCTGACGCATGGCAAGGATCTGGCGCAATGCGGCCGGCTGGGCGCGCTCGCCGCCGCGGAAGTGATCTCGCATTACGGCCCCAGGCCCGAGACGCCGCTGCATGCGCTGGCGGCGCGCGAAGGCCTGATCTGACTATTCGCCGATGAGATGCAGCGCGATCTCGCGCTCATGCGGCGCGTCGCGATGTTCGAAGAGATAGAGCCCCTGCCAGGTGCCGAGGATCATTCGCCCGTCGCGCAGCGGAATCGACAGCGCGGTCTGCGTCAGCATGGAGCGGATATGGCTCGGCATGTCGTCCGGGCCTTCGGTGGTGTGGCGGTAGAGCGTCTCGTCGCGCGACACCAGCCGATCGAGAAAACTCGCCAGATCGCGCACCACGTCCGGATCGGCGTTCTCCTGGATCACCAGTGAGGCGGAGGTGTGCCTCACGAAACAGGTGAGCAGGCCTTGCGCGATCTCCGACTGCTCGACGATGCGTTTGGCTTTGTCGGTGAAGTCGTAGAGCGCGGCCCCTCGCGTCTGCAGCGTGATGCTGGCGAAATGCTGCCTCACGCCTTTCGCTCCTTGCGCAGATAGACGTAGAGCGCGCCCGAACCGCCGTGGCGGCGATGCGCCGGCCTGATATCGGCGACGACGCGGGCCAGCTCCGGTTCCTGCAGCCAGCGCGGCACCATCGCTTTCAGGACGCCGCGGGTGCGGCGGTCGAGCTCGAGATCGAAGGGCTCGTCCGGCGCGGAAGGCGACTTGCCCTTGCCGGTGACGATCAGCGCCAGCCGCGCGCCGCGCGCCATGGCGCCGCGCAGGAAGGTGATCAGCGCGCGGTGTGCTGACTCTTCCGTCAGTCCGTGCAGGTCGAGCTTGGCATCGGGCGCGATGGCGCCCTTGCGCAGGCGTTCCGCGGTACGGCCGTCGAGGCCGCTCGGCTGCGGCCGCGGCGCGATGACCGCCGGCGGCGCTGCGGGCTTCGGCGGGCTCGGTTTTGCCGGCTTGGGAACGGCGGAGGCGCCACCGGGTTTCAGCGGCTTCGCGTCGCCAAGTGCGGACTCGAACAGCGCGCGCTCTTCCTCACTCGGCGTTCGCGCGGCCTTCCGCTTCATGGCGCGCGCAGCTCGGCATGCGGTCCGAGACGCGCCGCCACCGCTTTGGGCAGCAGCACGAACATTCGCCCGTTCGATTTCATGCGGCCGGCGATCGCTTCCGCGTCGTTGCCAAAGCCCCAGAACACATCGCCGCGCGCCGGCCCGCGGATGGCGCCGCCCGTATCCTGCGCGATCAACAGGCGATCGAATGTCCGATCCGGCTTGGTCGTATCGGTGTCCGGGCGGGTGGCCGCGACATAGAACGGCGCGCCTTGCGGATGCAGCTTGAGGTCGACGGCAAGGCTGGCGCCGGGCGTCAGCGGTACGCCCTCGCTCCCCGGGCTGCCGACGGACGGATCGCCCAAGGCCTCTTCCTGGAAGAAGACATAGGACTGATCGGTTTCCATCACCCGGCGCGCATCGGTTGCGTGGGCCTGCATCCAGGCGCGGATGGCCTGCATCGACATGCCGGCGCGGTCGAGCAATCCTTCTTCGATCAGGGTGCGGCCCACGGCTTTGTAGGGCCTGCCGTTCTGTCCGGCATAGGCGACGCGCACCGTCGCCCCGTCATCGAGACGGACGCGGCCCGAGCCCTGGATGTGAAGGAAGAACACCGAGACGGGATCGTCGGCGTAGAACAGCACCGGCGCCTGCGCCAATCCGTTGGCATCGATCTCGGCACGCGCGGGACACAATTGCAGGCGATGGCCGCTGAGGCAGCCCTCCAGATGCTCGCCTTTGAGGTCGTCGCGAAACAACCCGAGGTCGACGCTGACCAGATCGGACGGCACGCCGTAGATCGGCACGCGGTAGCGGCCATGCGGCTTGCGGCTGGCGAACAGCTCAGGTTCGTAGTAGCCGGTGAACAGCGCGTCGGTCTTGTCGGCATTGCGGATCTCGGCCGGCGTGAAGCGGGATTCGAAGAACGTGCGCGCCGAAGCGGCGCTCGCAGCCGAAGATGGCATCGCGGCACAGACGCCCTGCCAGTCGCCCGCGGTGCCGGCATAACCGGTCCCGCCGATTGAAGACTGCGCCGGCTTGGCCTGCAGGATTTTACAGGAGCGCGCGAAGGCGGAAAGCCCCGCACGCGGATCGTTCCGGCTCCAGCCGGGGAGATCGGCGAAACGCACAGCCGTCAGCGTGCCGGAAGCCGCCGCGGGCGCGGGTGCGCGTTGCATTCGCCAAATCAGGAACACGGCCGCGGCAGCGAGAAGGGCAAGCAGAGCCACCGCCGCGACGGGCCGCTTGCGCCGCTCCATCAATGGGCCTTGATGTCGGCCTCGCCCGAGGTGGCGATGAGGCGCCAATTGGGATCGCTCGCCCGGGTGTTGCGCTCGAAGGTCCACAGGTCGGTGACGTTGCGAACGGCCTTGGCGTCGCCCTCGATCACCTGGCCATTGGCGTCGGTGGTGGCGGAGATGAACTGGGCCCCGAACGAAACGCTGACGTCGGCAAGCGTGCCCTTGAGCGCGGCATCGGCGATCTTGACCTCGCGGAAGCCGACGAAGGTGAACTCGACCTTCTCCTGCTTGGCTTCGCGGGCGCGGATGTCCTGGTCGAAGGCGTTGAATACTTCGTCGCTCAAGAGCGGCTGCAGGGCAGTACGATCCCCGGCGGCGAAGGCCGCGACGATCAGTTCATAGGCGTGGCGGGCGCCGGAGAGGAAGTGCTCGCTGTCGAAATTGCGGTCGGCGAGCTTGATGTCGAGCAGCGCCCGCGCCAGCGGATCCTCGGGCGGGCGCGCGGTCTCGCCGACACCCTGCCGGCGGTCGGGCAGACTGACGACATTGTCGTTGGTCGTGGGCTTCTCGGCCGTGCCGCCGACGCGCTGGAAGCGCTCGCGCGGCGGGCGTTCGCTGCCGGTGCGGCGGCCCAGCACCGTGTAGAGCCGGAACAGGATGACGCCTGCCACGGTCGCGATCAGCAGAATGACGAGAAGCTGCGAGTTCACCATTTCACCCAATGTCCGCCGCCAACGGATAACGAACGAGCCTAGACCTCGGGGCCAGATGGGTCCAGCGCGATCCTTGCGGGGCAGGATTGATGCCGGATGTGAGCCACGCCGGGCCGAATTGCAAGCCTTGCCGCGCCGGCGCTTGTCACGCCCGCGCGATCCGTGTTAGCCCCGCCCGCCTTTTCCGATGAGCTTTAAGCATGAGCGACACGCCTCCGACCAACGGCAGCACCGACGGCAGCGGGCAGATTCCGGACAATTTCCGGGTTCAGGTTCTGGGCCAATACGTCAAGGATTTGTCATTCGAGAATCCCGGCGCGCCGATGACGCCTTCCGGCCGGCCGCAGATCGATCTGGGCGTGGATTTGCAGGCGCGCCGCCTGGAAGCCAGCCGCTACGAAGTCGAACTGAAGCTCAGGGTGTCGGCAAAGGTGGAGGACAAGTCCGTCTTCCTGCTGGAACTCGTCTATGCCGGTCTGTTCACGGTAGAGAACGCGCCGGACGACATCGTGCAGCAGTTCCTGCTGATCGAGGCGCCGCACATGCTGTTCCCCTTCGCGCGGCGCATCGTGGCCGATGCCGTGCGCGACGGCGGCATGCCGCCCCTGATGATCGAGCCGATCGATTTCCACGGGCTCTATCGCGCCAAGATGGCCGAGGCCCAGCAAGGCCGCGCGCCAGCCCCGCAGGTCGCCTAGTCTAGGACCAGTTCCAGACCGCGTCCGGACCCAGATCCGCCACGAAGGCGGCATGGGCGGCTTGTTCTTCCGGGGTAAGGCGCGGCGGCAGCATCTCCTCCCGGATGCGCGCCACGAAGCTCTGCACGGCCGCCACGGCGGCATCGAGTGGTGCCAGGGTGAGCCGGGTCTGCCGCCCGCCGACCAGCTCGAGATAGATCTTCGCCGTCAGCTGGGCGTCGAGCAGCGCGCCGTGCTTCTGGCGCACCGACAAATCGATGGCGAAGCGCCTGCACAATTCGTCCAGCGAATAGCGCGCGCCGGGAATCTTGGTCTTGGCGATCTCGATGGTGTCGATGGCGCGGCCATAGGCGATGGGCGGCCGGCCGATGCGGTGCAGCTCGGCATTGAGGAATTTCAAGTCGAAGGAGGCGTTGTGGATGATGAGCGGGGAATCGCCCAAAAACTCCAGGAACTCCTCGACCACATGAGCGAACAGCGGCTTGTCCTGAAGGAACGCGTCGCTGATGCCGTGAACTTGCTCCGACTCGGTCACCGGCCGCTCGGGGTTAAGGTAGCACTGGAAGGTGACGCCGGTCGGCAATTGATCGAGCAGCTCGACGCAGCCGATTTCGATCACCCGGTGGCCGTCGCCGGGATCGAGGCCGGTGGTTTCGGTATCGAGAACGATCTCACGCATCGTCGGCGGAACGGTCCTTCAGGCGCTGCTCATGCAGCGCGGCGACGATTCGTTTTACCTGCTCGAAAGCGTGGTCGAAACCCTTGTCGGTCTCGACCACGAAATGCGCCTGTGCACGCTTTTCCGTATCCGGCATCTGGCGGGCCAGGATGTGATCGAGCTTCTCCGGGGTCATGCCCGGCCGCGCCATGACGCGGCTGCGCTGCACCTCCTCCGGCGCCGAAACCACCACGACTGCATCCATGCGGGCGTGTCCGCCGGTTTCGAACAGCAGCGGAATGTCGAGCACCACCATCTCGGCGCCGGCTTGTTCGGCCCGGTCGAGGAACGTCCGCTGCTCCCGCGCCACGAGGGGATGGACGATCTGCTCCAGCCGCTGCAGCGAGGCCCTGCCGTCATTGAGGCTGGCAGCGAGCGCGGCGCGATCGACCCGGCCATCAGTAACGCAGTCCGGAAACTCCCGGGCGATCTCCGCGACCGCGGCTCCGCCCGGCTCGTATAAGCGATGAACCGCGGCATCGGCGTCGTAAACGGGTATGCCGAGGCGGGCGAACATTTTCGCCGTCTCGCTCTTGCCCATGCCGATTGAGCCGGTGAGACCGACGAGAGTGGGACGCGTCATGCCGGCGCCTTCTCGAGCTGGGCGCGCAGTTCGGGCGTCACCGCAGGTCTCACCCCGTAGAAGGCCTCGAAGGCCGGGACGGCCTGATGCATCAGCATGCCGAGACCGTTGATGGTTTTGAGGCTTCGCGCCCTCGCCCGCTTGAGCAGCTCCGTCTCCAGGGGATTGTAGATCAGATCGCAGACCGAGGCGCCGGAAGGCAATCCCTCAACTGAAAGATCCAATGACGGACTGCCACGCATTCCGGCGCTCGTTGCGTTCACCAGCAAGGCGGCTTCGCCGGCGGCTTGAGGCCATTCATTCCAGGCGAAGCACCGGATGGGCGCGGTGACATGATCCTTCAGCATGGATGCCAGAGCCTCCGCCCTGCCAAGGTTTCGGCTGACGATGTGGATTTCCGCCGCGCCGAGCCGGTCGAGTGCAAGGACCGCGGCCCGTGCCGCCCCGCCGGCACCGAGAATGACGACCGGTCTGCCCCGAAACGCCTTGGCGTCCAGTTCCTCGTTCAGGCTTTGCATCAGACCGAGCACGTCCGTGTTGCGGGCTTGGATGCGGCCGTCGGAGCGAAACAGCAGCAGGTTGGCGGCGCCGGCGGCGCGCGCTGTCTCGTCGGTCTCATGGGCCAGCGCGAAGGCCGCTTCCTTGTGCGGCACCGTAACATTGACGCCGGCGAAGCCCGCGCGCTGCAGCCCGTCGATAACCGTTGCGAAATCCTCGCGCCGCACCGCCAACGGGACATAGGCGCCATCGATCTTGTGCTCGCGCAGCCAATACACATGTAGCCGCGGCGATAGCGAGTGTGCCACCGGCCAGCCGATGACGCCTGCGAGTTTTGCGCTGCCCGTCGTCATGGTCAGGAGGCGGCACCCTGGCGTTCGTTGAGCAGATTCATGACGGCCGCGGCGGTCTCTTCCACCGAGCGCCGCGAGACGTCGATGGCCGGCCAGCCGTGGCGCTCGAACAGCTGCCGCGTGGCCGTGACTTCCGCGCGCACCGCATCCACATCCACGTAGGAGGTGTCGCGTATTTCGCCCAGGGTGGTCAGCCGGTTCTTCCGCATCTGTACCAGCCGGTCGGGCGATGCCCACAGGCCGACGATGAGGGGCCGGTCCGCTTCGAGCAATTGCGGCGGCACCGGGATGTTGGGAACGATCGGGATATTGGCCGCGCGCACGCCGCGGATGGCGAGATACACGCAGGTGGGAGTCTTGGAGGTGCGGCTGGCGCCGACCAGGACCACGTCGGCCTCGTTCAGCATATCGAGCGACTGTCCATCGTCATGGCCGATGGTAAAATTGAGCGCTTCGATGCGCTGCAAATAGCGCTGATCCACCTCGTGCTGACCGCCAGGCCGGTGGCTTTCCATGGCGCCGCCAAAGAATTGCTTGAGTGCGGCGATGGGTGCGTCGAGTACGCCCTGGAACGGCAGGCCCATCTGCTTGCAGCTTAGTTCGAGCTCACGCCGCAATTCCGGATTCACCAGGGTAAAGAGTACGATGCCCGGCTCCTCGCGGATATGCTCGATCACGCGCTGCAGCTGGCGTTGGCTGCGCACCAGGGCGTAAAAGTGATCCACCACCTCTACACCCTCGAATTGTGCCGTTGCCGCCTTGGCGATCGCGTTCAGGGTTTCACCGGTCGCGTCGGACACCAGATGAATGTGAAAGACGTTGCTCACAATCCGCTCTCTATTGCCGTTGAATCCGTCCGCAATTCACGCACAGCTCGCGCCTGCGGTGCATCACCCAAGCCCGAATCCTGATCGATAAACTCGTTATACCCAAGAGGCTTGCACAAAGTCTCCCGTCCACAGCACTGACAACCCTTGAATCCCATGGCTTTGCAGCCTAGAGCAACCGCGACACCCCCGCCCGTCCCCAACCTCACAGGCTAAACATCATCTTCATCATTCTTAGGAGTCTTTAGTTTGAAGGAAGATGAGAGAGCGAGCCTGTTATCAGTGCTGGAGGGAAGGAGCGCCACCCCACCGCCGATCTGGCTGATGCGACAGGCAGGCCGATACCTGCCGGAATATCGCGCGATGCGGGAAAAGGCAGGCTCGTTCTGGGCTATGTGCATGAATCCGCAGAGTGCGGCGGAGATCACGCTGCAGCCGATCCGGCGCTTCGGTTTCGATGCGGCGATCCTGTTCTCGGACATCCTGGTGGTGCCCTATGCGCTGGGCTGCGAGGTTGCCTTCGAGGATGGACCGACGCTGGCCGCGGTTTCCGGTGCCGCCCAATTGGACCGCGATCGCGAACGATGGACGATGAAACTCGCACCCGCCTATGAGGCGCTCCGGCTTGTCCGGCCGTCGTTACCCAAGGACGTTGCGCTCTTGGGTTTTGCCGGCGCGCCTTGGACCCTGGCCACATACTTGGCGGAAGGCAAAGGCTCGTCCGATCAGCGCGCCGCCAAGCTGTGGGCCTATCGCGACCCGAAGGGTTTTCAAGCGTTGCTCGATGCCCTTGAAGATTGCGTCGCGTTCCATTTGGCGGCGCAGCTCGAGGCCGGCGCTGATGCCGTGCAGATTTTCGACAGCTGGGCCGGCGGATTGCCGGCCAGGCAATTCGCCGACTGGGTGATCGCCCCAACCAAGCGGATTGTGGACAAAGTCCGCGCTGTCCATCCCGAGGCGAAAATCATCGGTTTCCCGCGCGCTGCCACGCTGGAAGGCTATCGACGATACGCCGCGGAAACCGGCGTCGACGCCATCTCGCTGGACACGGCGGTGCCGATGGAGTGGGCCGCGCGCGAGCTGCCGCGAGGGGTGGCCGTGCAGGGCAATCTCGATCCGATCGCGCTGGTCGCCGGCGGGCCGGCCCTGGCGGAGGCGGCGCAGGCCATTCTCTCCGCTATGAACGGCCGGCCGTTCATCTTCAACTTGGGCCACGGCGTCTTGCCCGAGACGCCACCCGAGCACGTGGCGGAGCTGGTGGCGCGGGTGAGGCAGACGCGGTGAAGATCGCCGTCGTCCTGTTGAATCTGGGCGGCCCGGACAGTCTTGAGGCGGTCGAGCCCTTTCTGAGAAACCTGTTCGCCGATCCGGCGATTCTGTCGCTGCCGGGAATCCTGCGCCGGCCGCTGGCGCGCTGGATCGCCACCCGACGCGCCCCCACCGCGCGGGAGATCTACGCCAAGATCGGCGGCCGCTCGCCCATTCTGGAGGAAACCGAGGCCCAGGCGCGCGCGCTGGAGACGGCCCTGCAGGCCCGAGGCCATGAGGCCCGCGCCTTCATCGCCATGCGCGCCTGGAAGCCCTTCGCGGCGGAAGCGGTGCAGGCGGTGAAAGCCTGGACGCCCGAACGCCTCGTGCTCGCGCCGCTCTATCCCCAATATTCCACGACCACGACGCGATCCTCGCTGGCGGATTGGAACTCCGCCGCGGCGGCAGACCTTGCTGGCGTGCCGCAAGCCCGCCTCTGCTGCTATCCGGTGCAAGACGGATTCATCGCGGCCGAAGCCGATCTGATTCGCGCGTCCTTGGCCAGGGCGAAGCCGGGTGTGGATTATCGCCTGTTACTATCCGCTCACGGGCTGCCGGAACGCACCATCGCCAAGGGCGATCCCTATCGCTGGCAGGTGGAGAAAACGGCGCGTGCGATTGTGGACAGGCTGGGGATAGAAGGCCTCGATTGGATCATCTGCTACCAGAGCCGGGTCGGGCCGCTCCGCTGGATCGGTCCCGCGACCGACGCCGAAATCGCCCGCGCCGGCGCGGAGGGCAAAGGCATCATCATCGCCCCCATCGCCTTCGTCTCGGAGCATTCCGAGACCTTGGTGGAACTCGATCTCGACTATGCCGGACTGGCGCGCGAAGCGGGCGTGCCCGATTATCTGCGCGTGCCGACGGTGCGGACCCATCGGGACTTCATGGCTGGGCTCGCCGACTTGATCGTCCGGGCGGCACAGGGTGAAGAGGTCGTGACTTGTGCCGGTGGGCGGATTTGTCCAGCCAGGTTCCGGGCTTGCGGATTTGGAGACTGAGATGTTCGGATCGCTGAGGGATTTTCTGTCCAACTACATCGACTGGATCAAGGCGCTCCACGTGATCGCCGTCATCGCCTGGATGAGCGGGCTGCTCTATTTGCCGCGCCTCTTCGTCTACCACACCGAGGCGGCGCCCGGCTCGGCCGAATCCGAGCGCTTCAAGGTAATGGAGCGCAAGCTCTTGCGCTCGATCATGAATCCGGCCGCCATCGCGGTCTGGATCCTGGGACCGATGCTGGCCTGGCTCACCGGGGCCTATGAAGACCGCTGGCTGCAAGTGAAGTTCGTGCTGGTGGTGGCGCTGACCGTGACCCACCACCTCTACTCCCGCTGGCGCAAGGATTTCGAGCGGGATCTGAACACCCGGCCCGCCCGATTCTACCGCATCTGGAACGAAGTTCCGGCGATTTTGATGGTTTTCATCGTGATTTTGGTGATCGTCCAGCCGTTTTGACCGTTGACAGCGCTTTCCATCGGCACCAAATCGGGCTATAAGGCGTTGGTTCTCCATTCCAGCCGCGGGCGATTGAAGCGCGAGAATTCGCGCGAGGTCCCAACCGGGTGACGCCGGCGCGGCGACGATCTCCAGCGGAAGCTCCTGCGGGTCCCATCCGAAACACGCCCGCCGGACGTTCGCGGAGCCATTCCTCCAAACCGTAGGTTCCAGGTACTCCCCATGACTGTTCAAGACGGCCTGCAGGCGATGAAGCTGCAGGATTTGAAGTCCAAGCCCCCCACCGATCTGCTCTCCTTCGCCGAAGAGCTCGAGATCGAGAACGCCTCGTCCATGCGCAAGCAGGACATGCTGTTCGCGATCCTCAAGGAGCTGGCCGAGCGCAATGTCGAGATCACCGGCTCAGGCGTCGTCGAGGTGCTGCAGGACGGCTTCGGCTTCCTGCGCTCGCCCGAATCCAACTACCTGCCCGGGCCGGACGACATCTACGTCTCCCCCTCGCAGATCCGCCGCTTCGGCCTCAGGACCGGCGACACGGTGGAAGGCCCCATCCGCGGGCCCAAGGACGGCGAGCGCTACTTTGCCCTGCTCAAGGTCTCGACCATCAATTTCGAAGACCCGGAGGCGATGAAGCACAAGGTCCATTTCGACAATCTGACGCCGCTCTACCCGACCAAGTGGCTCAACATGGAAATCGAGGACCCGACCATCAAGGACAAGACGGGCCGGGTGATCGACATCGTCTCGCCGCAGGGCAAGGGCCAGCG
>DATCOJ010000158.1:0-20467 GCA_036564785.1 Rhizomicrobium sp.
CGGCCCTCTCCCCCAATGGGGGAGAGGGAGGGTCTTTGTTCGATCGCGTGCTGGTCGATGCGCCGTGCAGCGGCACCGGCACCTGGCGCCGCCAGCCGGAACAGCGCTGGCGGCTGACGCCCGAACGGCTCGCGGCGCTCCAGAAGACTCAAGACTCGCTGCTCGACGACGGCGCCCGCCATGCCGGGCCGGGTGGACGCCTGATCTATGCCACCTGCTCGATCCTGCCTTGCGAGAACGAGGACCGCATCGCCGCCTTTCTCGATCGCCATCCCGGCTTCGCGATTCGCCCCGCGCGCGACGTCTGGGCCGAATCGGTCGACACGGCCGCACCGCCGGGCCTGGGCGAATTCTTCCGCGCCACGCCGCTCAAAGACGGAATGGATGGCTTTTTCACAGCGATTCTCGAACGGACCGCATAGCGGCCGCGCGTTCCGTCTCATCGCTGGACTTGGCCGAACCCAATCGGGTAAATCCCGCCATGTCCGTTCCCGTCCTCATCATCGATTTCGGCAGCCAGGTGACGCAGCTGATCGCGCGGCGCGTGCGCGAAGCCGGCGTCTATTGCGAGATCGTGCCCTTCGACAAGGCGGAGGCCGCGCTCAAGACCGCGCGCCCCCGCGCCATCATCCTCTCCGGCGGCCCGGCCAGCGTCACGGATGACGGCACGCCGCGCGCGCCGCGGGCCGTGTTCGAGGCCGGCGTGCCGGTGCTCGGCATCTGCTACGGCGAGATGACCATGGCAGCCCAGCTGGGCGGCAAGGTGGAGGGCGGGCATCACCGCGAGTTCGGCCGCGCCGACATCGTCATCGAGAAACAGTCGCCGCTGCTCGCGGGCCTGGGCGCCATCGGCGACCGCGAGCCGGTGTGGATGAATCACGGCGACAAGATCACCGCCATCCCACCGGGCTTTTCGGCGGTGGCGACCAGCGAGAACTCGCCCTTCGCCGTGATCGCCGACGAGAAGCGCCGCCTCTACGGCATCCAGTTCCATCCCGAAGTGGTGCACACCCCGCGCGGCGCCACCATCTACAAGAACTTCGTCGTCGACATCGCCGGCATCGCGCCCGATTGGAACATGCACGCCTTCCGCGAGGAAGCGATCGCGCGCATCAAGAAACAGGTGGGCAAGGGCAGAGTGATCTGCGGGCTGTCCGGCGGGGTGGATTCCTCCGTCGCCGCCGTCCTGATCCATGAAGCCATCGGCGATCAGCTGACCTGCATCTTTGTCGACACCGGCCTGATGCGCGCGGGCGAAGGGGACGAAGTGGTTTCCCTCTTTCGCGGCCACTACAACATTCCGCTGATCCACTCCGAGGCGAGCGAGCTGTTCCTCTCGCGGCTGGCCGGCGTCGAGGATCCCGAGAAGAAGCGCAAGATAATCGGCGCCACCTTCATCGACGTGTTCGACGAGGAAGCGGGCGAGATCGGCGGCGCCGAATTCCTCGCCCAAGGCACGCTCTATCCCGACGTGATCGAGAGCGTCAGCGTCAGCGGCGGCCCGTCGGCCACCATCAAATCGCATCACAATGTCGGCGGGCTGCCCGAGCGCATGCACATGAAGCTGGTCGAGCCGTTGCGCGAGCTGTTCAAGGACGAGGTGCGCGCGCTGGGCCGCGAGCTGGGCCTGCCGCCGGCCTTCGTGGGCCGCCATCCGTTTCCCGGGCCGGGGCTCGCAATCCGCGTACCGGGCGAGGTGACGCGCGACAAGCTCGACATTCTGCGCCGCGCCGACGCCATCTACCTCGAAGAGATCCGCAAGGCCGGGCTCTACGACACGATCTGGCAGGCTTTCGCGGTGCTGCTGCCGGTGAAAACCGTGGGCGTGATGGGCGACGACCGCACCTACGACCACGTCTGCGCTTTGCGCGCGGTGACATCCACCGACGGCATGACGGCCGACTATTATCCCTTCGAGCATTCGTTCCTGGCCGCGGTCTCCACCCGCATCGTCAACGAGGTTCGCGGCATCAACCGGGTGGTGTACGACGTAACCTCGAAACCACCCGGGACGATCGAGTGGGAGTAGGGCGAGTGTATGATGGACAAGGCAGAGGAACTTGCAGAGCGATACCTAAAGTCATGCGGATTTTCCTCGGTCATATATGAACCCGATGGAAATGTGCCGCCGGATTTCCTTTGTGGTGGTCATGTTGCTGTCGAGGTCCGTCGCTTGAATCAGTCGTTCCAAGATGGCATCGCCCGACGCGGTTTGGCTGAAACCGAGGTACCGTTACTGAAGCGCATGGAGCTTCTACTTCCGAAGCTTGGTCCGCCGGTCCACGACCGTAGTTGGTTTGTTTTCTACCGATTCAGCCGACCCTTGCCGAAATGGAAAATCCTTGAGCGCGCAATTGTGCAACAGCTCAAGGATTTCGCCGCAAATCCTGTACCATTCGACAAACGATTGCTTCCTGGATTCGAGCTCTCGGTCTTTGCCGCGTCGAAGGTCCATGAAAGCTGTTTTATTCTGGGCGGATTCATTGACGCACAATCAGGCGGTTGGGTCATTTCAGAAGTGGTCGAGAACTTGACGCACGCGATTGCGGGAAAAACCGAAAAGGTAGCCCCGTATCGCCATAGGTATCCGACCTGGTGGCTAGTGTTCGTCGATCAGATCGCATATGGCTTCGATGAGTTCGACCAGAAGGCCTTTCGCACTGAGGTCCGCCTGAATCACGCATTCGACAAGGTTATTCTTCTGGATCCAAACAATCCTCGTCGTTCCTTCGAGCTATAGCGGAGATTTTCGCACGAGCGACTTGAAGGTCCTCTACAACATCAAAATCGAGCCTTTCTGCTAACCAGCAGTTAGGTGAAGCGGGGCTAGCGTCGGGGGATGACGACGCCGCTGCAGCGCTACGAGTATTATGCCCAGCGTTCCGAACGCGTTCGCCGCGCGCACACCAGACGCCTGTTGATCAATGTGGGCGTGTTCGTCCTGCTCGCGGTCCTTTTCCTGGCACGTTTCTGGTCCGCGGTTCCGCCGGTGGAAGCGGACGCATCTCCAAATGCGGAGAGCGAAGCGGACACATCTCCAGATGCGCAGAACGTCGAAAACACCGTCTACTATCGGAACTGCGCGGCGGCGCGCGCGGCCGGAGCGGCGCCAATCTATGAAGGTGAGCCCGGGTATCGCAAAGGGATGGATGGCGACGACGATGGCATCGCCTGCGAGCCGTATCCCCGATAATCACTACAAGCTCCTTCCGTCGAATTTCGTGACCTCGAAGGAGTCCGGGTCGAGGCCGTCCAGGCAGCGCACGTTGATCATCACCATGTCCTTGCCGCCGCGGCCCTTGCCGTAGGCGTAGGACTCGATCCCGCAAGTGGTGCAGAACGGGTGATGGATGACGTGTTTGTTGAACTGGAAGTCGGTGGTCGCGTCTTCGCCCGAGAGCAGCTTGAAATCCGCAGCGTCCGCGGCCGCCAGCAGCGACCCCAACTTCTGGCAGCGCGAGCAGTTGCAGGAGATCACCTTGGCGATCTCGGCCTGGACCTCGTAGCGCACCGCCCCGCATTGGCAGCCGCCGGCATAGGTTTGCTTCATGGCTCGTCTCCCTTCCCGATTGCCCGCGCCCCTATTCCGCGCCGCTCTTCAGAGTCCCAGAGCGGCCGCCGCTTTGTCGTTCATGGCGCGCAGGGCATCCGGCGCGCCTTCGCGTTCGGCCAGCGGCTTCAACTCACTCCTGTAGAACGCGCGCGCCGCCTCGAGGTTCTGCCGGTTGGCGCACCACATGGTGAGATTGAAGGCCGCCATGGCGCGGCACTTGTACACTTCATCCGGCGCACCGGCCATCTCGGCCGGCGCCTTCAGCTCGGTCTCGTAGAAGGCGCGCGCCGCATCGAAGCCCTCCTCGTTGGCAATCGCGATGATGAGATGAAGGGCAGCCGCCGCCCGTCGCGCGCGCACCTGCGGCGGCGCCCCGGCCTGCTCGGCTGGTGCCTTCACCTCGCTCTCGTAGAACGGACGCGCCGCGGCGGGGTTTTCCGATTTGGCGAGATCGACCAACAGAGCGAAAGCGGCCGCCGCGCGCAGCGTTCGCAAGTTTTCCGATGACGCAGAGCCTTCGGCAGGCGCCTTCAGCTCGGTCTCGTAGAAGGCGCGCGCCGCGTCGAGGCCCTTCGTCTCGGAAATTCCGGCCATGAGGTCGGCAGCGGCCATCGCACGACACTTGCGCACGCCTTCCGGCGCGCCGGCGCGCTCCGCCGCGGCCTTCAGCTCGCTGTCGTAGAAGAGCCGCGCCGCATGAAGGCCCTTCCCCTTGAAGGTCCAATTGGTGAAGTTGAAAGCCGCAATGGCATGGTGTGTCTTCACGCTGTCCGGCGCGTCCTCGCGTTCGGCGGGCGCTTTCAGCTCGCTGTCGTAGAAGGTGCGCGCCGCATCGAGGCCTTCCCTGTTCGCGATGGCGACGGCGAGGTCGGCCGCCGCCGCCGCACGTCTCGCCCGCGTATCTTCAGAGGCTCCGGCGCGCTCGGCCGGAGGCCTCAGCTCGGTTTCGTAGAAGGGGCGCGCCGCCTCCAGACCTTTCTTCTTGGCAAGGTTCCACTCCTTGGCGCCGTTGGAAGAGACCGAATCCAGCCCGAACCCCCTTGGACATGTCATGAACTTGCCGTAACCTATCGAAGCCGGGAGCGAACGACAATCCTTCGCCTGCGTGCCGGGGGAGCATGCATGTCCACCACGCGCCATCTGCCTGAGCTCAATGAAGTCGCCGTGGTGCGCGATTTCATCAGCGCCGACGAGCATCGCTCCCTGCTCGATTGGGCGGGCGAGCAATTCTCGGAAGGCCACCTGATCCCCAATTCGTTCGGCAAGCACAGATTTTTCAAGCGATATGAGATCGGCGACGCCGAAGTGCCGGATCTGTTCTGGGATGTCCGCCGCCGCGCGGTGTCGATGTTCTCCGTCAGCGATTACGAGGACGAGCCGGGGTTCAAGTGCTTTCTCGGCTGCAACACCGAAGGCGGAACGGTTCAGCGGCACACCGATCCTTCGCCGCCGGACAAGCATCACGTGCGCATGAACATCATGCTGTCCAAGCCCATCAGCGGCGGCTGTCCGATCATCGACGGCACGGCGATCGACGTGGCGGAACGCGACCTGTGGTGCTTCTTTCCGACGGCGATGCCGCACGAGTCCACGCCGGTCGTGGGCAAGCGCAGGCGCTTCGTGGTGTCGATCGGGATTCTGGTGCCCAAGACCGTGGCGGCCTGATCTTCGAGGACCACAAGGTTCAGAGTCTTGCTCGATGGAGGCCGGACAAGCATCCTGATCGAATGGACGACCTCTTCCTCCTCTCCAACACGGTCGAGCGCGATCCTCGGATCGAGGCCTGGTTTTCCGGTTTCGCCGACCCGCTCCGCCTGATGACGCGCCCATGGTTCGAGCGCATGCGCGGCTGCGGCGCCGATGTTCGCGAGCTTCTGCACGACGGATGTCCGGTTGCCTGCGTCGGCGAGGCACCGTTCGGCTACGTCAACGCGTTCAAGGCGCATGCCGCTGTCGGCTTCTTCCATGGCGCGGCACTCGCCGATCCGGCCGGCCTGCTCGAAGGCGAGGGCAAGCGCATGCGCCACGTGAAGCTGCGCCCCGGCAAGGAACTGGACGCAGGGGCCTTGAACGACTTGATCGCGGCCAGCTATCGCGATATTCGGCGCCGTCTCGTGCGGTCGGGCCGGCCTTCAGGAAAACGAGAGCCAATATGAAGAAGAGCACCGCGAAACCCGGCAAGGGAAATGAGTCTCCTTCTCGGCTGATCGACGCGAAAATCGAAGGGCTGGGCGATTGGCGACGCGAGATGTTCCAGCGGCTGCGCGCCCTCATCCACCAAGCCGATGCGCAAGTCGTCGAGACGGTGAAATGGCGAAAGGCGTCCAATCCGTTGGGCGTTCCGGTATGGGAGCACGACGGCATCCTCTGCACCGGCGAGACCTACAAGGACAAAGTCAAGCTGACCTTTGCGCACGGCGCCGCGCTGGCCGATCCGTCGGGCCTGTTCAACTCCAGCCTCGACGGCAATGTGCGGCGCGCCATCGATTTCCACGAAGGCGACAAGATCGACGGCAAGGCGCTGAAGGCGCTCATCCGCGCCGCCGTGGCCTTGAACACATCCAAAGTTAGATGAACGGGGCGAGTTTCGCGGCGCGCTGCATCAGGACGCCCCGGAAATCAAGCGCACCCCACGGCGATTAACCTGTGCATCGTTCCGGAATAGACTTGCGCCGTCGCGCGCCCGCCGTTTGATTCGTTTTTCGATCCCGGCCGCCGCCGACCTCAAGTGCACGAGACCGAACGCCACAGTCATGGAACAGGAAGCCTACCGCCACGTCCCTTACGACATCGAGATCGAGCAGGCGCTGCTCGGCGCGATCCTGATCGACAACCAGGCGCTGGAGCGCGTCGCCTCGGTCCTCAAGCCGGAGCATTTCTACGATCCGCTGCACCAGCGGCTTTACGAGGCGATGGCCGCCCACTTCGAAAAGGGCGGCATGATCATCACACCGCTCACCTTGAACGCGGCGATGAAGAGCGATCCCGGCCTCATCGAGGTGGGCGGTCACGCCTATCTCGCCGGACTCGCGGGTGCTGCGCCCGCCATGCCGAACGTGCGCGATTTCGCGCGCATCCTGCACGAACTCGCGGTGCGCCGCGGCCTCATCCGCATCGGCGAGGACATCGTCAACGGCGCCTATGAGGCGCCGCATGAGAAGCCGCCGCAGGCGCAGATCGAGGACGCCGAAAAGGCGCTCTATCGCCTCTCCGACACGGCCCGCTATGGCGAAGGGCCGCTCGAATTCCACGAGGCGCTGCGCCGGGCGGTGGAGTCGGCGGAACGGGCCCAGGCCCGGGGCGGCAAGATTTCGGGCGTTTCCACGGGTTTTTCGGACATCGACCAGCTGCTGGGCGGCCTGCAGCCCTCCGACCTCCTCATCGTCGCCGGGCGCCCCGGCATGGGCAAGACGGCGCTCGCCACCAACATGGCCTTCAACGCCGCCCGCTTCCATCTGCAGGACATGGAGGCCGGCGTCGAGGTCTCCCGCGGCGCGCCGGTGCTGTTCTTCTCCCTCGAAATGGCGGCGCAGCAGCTCTCGGCCCGTATCCTGTCCGAGCAGACCGAGATCGAGATGTGGAAGATCCGCGCCGGCCGCTTCTCCGACACCGAGTGGGAGAAGTTCGTGCTCACCATGCAGGACCTTTCCACCCTGCCGCTGTTCATCGATGACACCGGCGGCATCTCCATCGCGCAGATCGCCGCGCGCGCCCGCAGGCTCAAGCGCGAGAAGCAGATCGGCGCCATCTTCATCGACTATCTGCAATTGATCGAGCCTGCCCGCCGGGCCGAGAACCGGGTGCAGGAAATCACCGAGGTCACCAAAGGACTGAAGACGCTGGCCAAGGAATTGAACGTGCCGGTGATCGCGCTGTCGCAGCTCTCCCGCGGCGTCGATTCCCGCGATGACAAGCGCCCGGTGCTGTCGGACTTGCGCGAATCCGGCTCCATCGAGCAGGACGCCGACGTGGTGATGTTCGTCTATCGCGAGGAATATTACCTGAAGTCGCGCGAGCCGGAGCCCGGCAGCTCCGAGCACGGCAAGTGGCTGGAGAAGATGGAGCGGGTGCATCGCCGGGCCGAAATCCTGGTGGAGAAGCACCGCCACGGCGCCACCAACAAGCTCGACCTGTTCTTCGACGACCGCTTCACCCGCTTCTCCAATTTGGCAGACGAACCCGAGCAAGAATATCAGCCGCGCCAGCCAACAAAGCCATCGCTACTCAAGAACGAGCCTCAAGTACCCTTCACCTTGCGATCACGCGACAAAGTTGCCATCGAGCGCGACGGCGACGCCGACTGACGCCCATGTTTTTCCGGATTTCCGCCAAGAAGTTTTCGCGAGAATCGGCCGATTTCCTGACTCCGTTTCGGGCGCAATACGAGCGTCGATCGAATCGGGGTTTTTCATCGCTGATCTGTCTCAGCCTGGCGGATCGCGCATCGCGTCTCTCCAAGAAAAGATAGAGAAGGATTCTCACGCGGAGGTCGCGGAGGTTGCGGAGGAGGCATGGACCTCCGCGTCTCTGCGCCTCCGCGCGCAATCCTTTCTTTTATGATCCGTCATCGCCCTGAGCCTTGCGAAGGGTCGGGCGACCCAATTTCATCTGGTTGGCACAGAAAAATTGGGTTGTCCGGATCGCTCCCCCGGATCAAGTCCGGGGTCACGACTGGGTGACGACGGGTTTGGGTTTGAACGAAAAACGCCGGCGCCCGCAGGTTTCAGCCGCCGTCGGGCGTTCAAGGCATAGTTTTGAGGATGAGTAGAATATGCAGAACCAGCGTCACGCTGTCAACTAGAAATTGAATCGCCGCAGTTTGTCTCCCAAGTATCGGGGATTGCAGCTAAAACTCGTGCGGAGCCGCGGAGAGAGTCAGAGAACCCCCCGTCTCCACATGCGCAGATCCCCCAAACATCCGTCATCGCCCGGCCGACCCCGGACTTGATCCGGAGGAGCTCCGGGCCCCCCAATTTCCTGGAGAAAATGGGTCGCCCGGATCGCTCGCGAGAAAACTCGCGACCGGGCGATGACGGTTGTGGATTGGATTTGGATTTGGCGGCCGAGGCGGTCCGGCGGGCCGGCCCAGCCGCGCTGCGGAACTTGTGCCCGGCAGAGCCGTTCGCAATGCGCCCCTTCGAGGAGACAATGTCATGCGGCAATCCCGTTTCCACCGTTTGAGCCTGGCCGTGCTCGGCGTCACGGCGGCTTCAGCGCTCGCCTCCTGCGCGACCAGCGAGCCTGCGCCTCCGCCGCCTGCGCCCCCGCCCCAGGCTCAGATGGAAAGCCAGCAATCGACCACCACGACCGAGCAGCGCGACGAGAGCCGCAGCTCGTCGATGTCGGGCGGTGCGTCGTCCGGCGGAGCCGCCGGCGGCGGTTGATCGCCAGGCGGGCCGGAAGCCACATTCGCGCGTCGCTGCGATTGCGCAGCGCCAGGGCCGTTGCTCGTCCCCCGGGCGGCGGCCACGCGCGCGATTTGCACAAGCGCCGCCAGCGCGCAACGCCTCACGTCCGAGCGCGGACAAGCAGTGTCAAACTAGAGCTTGTTCTTCCCAATCTTCCGCATTCACACGCCGAGATGCCGCTTGACGTCGTCGACCATGGGACCGACCGCCTGCACAGCCTCCCGGATGCGCTCTTTGCTCACGCCCCACTCCTTGGCGCGATATTCGAGTTCGTAGTCTTCGTTGGAATTGATGCGGGCGCGGTCGGCGGGGCCGCGCTTGGTCTTGTCGTCTGCCATCGCAATCACCTCCACTGCTGAACGACTCCGTAACGTGAGATCGGACGATTTGTTGCGGCTTGCGGACGCTTGCGGAAACGGCCGCGAGATCAGGAACTTGCGTGCGCGGCGTTGCGTTATCGCGGTGCACACAGGACGCACAACAGGAGCAGCCGATGGCCATCGTGGAGAGAATTCAGGAACGGTTCGGGGCAGCCGCGAAACCCGCGGCGAATGAAGACATGGATATCCTCGACAAGCTCGGCCGGGAGCACGACGAGGTGCAGGCGCTGCTGGCCAAGCTGGTCGACAGCCAGAAGGCCGCCGAGCGCACCCAACTGCTGAAGAAGATCAAGGCGGCGCTGGTGCCGCACACCAAGGCCGAGCAGAAGGTGGTCTATGACCGGGTGCTCAAGCTGAAGGACAAGGAGGCGAAGATCGACGGCAACGAAGGCTATCTCGAGCACGAGATCGCCGAGCGCACGCTGACGCAACTCTCCAAAATCCAGAACCGGATGTCGCCGGAATTCACCGCCGCGGCGAAGGTGCTGAAGGAACTGGTCAACCACCACATCAAGGAAGAAGAAGACGCCATCTGGGGCGACGTGAAGGACAACTTCTCCGACGAGGATCGCACGGAAATGAACCGCGAATTCGAGGCGGCCAAGAGGAAGGTCAAGGTGGCCTAGCAGGGCTCCTTGTTCCGCCTTGTGGGCCGCTGCCTTCAGCGCCAGAGCGGTTGCAATTTGGAGCCATTTCTGCTCCAATTTGGGTCCGAAATGGAGCCTTCTCATGGGCGTCAATCTGTCCATCAAGAACGTGCCGGCCGAAACCGTCGAGCGGCTGAAGGCGCGCGCGAAGAAGAACCACCGCTCGCTGCAGGGCGAGCTTCGAGCCTTGGTCGATCAGGCGATCGAGGTTCCTCCGGCCAATGAGATGACTGTCGATGCGTTGATCAAGCAGGGCCGCAGCCGCGGCTTGAGCACGCCCGACGAGTCCGCTCGATGGGTTCGAGACCTGCGTGACAGCCGATAAAATTGTCGACGCTTCCGCGCTGGCCGCGATAGCGTTCATAGAGCCGCGCGCGGCAGCGATGGCCGCGCGCCTACGCGGCCACCGACTGCTCGCGCCGGCTTTGCTGCGCTTCGAGCTCGCGCATGTCTGCATCAAGAAGATGCGCGAGCGGCCAGCCGAGAGTGCGTTGATACTCGGTCAATTCGAATCGTCTCTGCAAGTACCGGTTCAGATCATGCCGATCGATCACCGCAAGGCGATCGGCTTGGCTGAACAGTTTAGCCTGTCCGCCTACGATGCGAGCTATCTCTGGCTCGCGCGGGAATTAGGCTTGGACCTGGTGACAGGAGACGCTGCGCTGGAAAAGGCCTTTGCTCGAGCGCAGCGTGTCCCGTGATGCGCTGCGGATGCAGCGCAAATGCAAAATCGTTACTTGCTCTGAGTATGACCTGCGCCGAGACCGTCGTTGCGGGCGTTGGCGCCGGCGGCGGCCGCGGTCCCGAGCTTTTTCTGCAGGCGATGATGGATATAGTCGGCCTGGGTCGTGGCGAGCGGCAAGGCCTCTCCGCTACCGCCTTGCTGCAACTGCAGCAGGTTGAGCTGCCGGGTCTGGTCCGCTTCCGAACCGTCCGAGGATGTCGTCTTCGCCATCGCCGGCATGGCGGCCAGGCTGCCGGCCAGCAAAGCTGCGGTCACGAGGGATGTTCTGATCATTTGATCGTCTCCTGTCTCTGGCGACGCGTCCCGCCGGCGCCGGTTGCGACGAAGGAAACGTCGGGAGGTGACGGCGGTTTCGCCGCTCAAGGCCTCGTTATCTGTCGGGGGAGCCGGGAGCCTTTGCGACGATCTCACGCTTTCTCGTAGATCACGGCGTTCCAGAACTTGGCGCGGTGGGAGCCGGACTTGCGGAAGCCCCGCTGACGCAATTCGCGTCCGATCAGGAAGTTGAAATAGCCATGGGCCACCAGCGCGGCGGCGCCGTCGCTGCGCGCGCGGGCCGCCAGAATGTCGGCCGCTTGCGCGGCACGATGCTTGGCGCGGCGATAGCCCTCGATCTCCGGGTGATAGCCGGCATGCCACAGGATGCGCGCCACCACCGCCCATTTTGAGACCTTCATCCGCAGAATCGGAATGCGCGGGCTGGCGAGCGGCGCTTCCGCGAACAGTGGATCGGCGATCAGTTCCGCTTCCGGCGCCAGCGCCCTGGCGCTTTCCTGCGCGCGCGGCTTGGCGCTGGTGAAGACGGCGGCGAGCTCGGAGACCAGATCCTGCAGTTCCTCCGGCGGTGCGCTGTCGGGATCGAGGCCCGCTTCCTCATAGGCGTCGATGTAGTCGCGGAAGCCGTGATGGCCGGTGCGCGGCGCCACCGGCAGTGCCGGACGGCCGTGGCGGATCAGGATGACGCGCGCGGGCGCGGCGTCGGCGTCGTGCGCCGGCTGGCTGGTTGCGAGGGCCGCGGCTTGCGGGGTCATAGCCGATGGTTAGGATCGATCCTTCAGGGAACATAGGGCGGCGGAGGCGGACATGGAACCGGGCGATCTGAAAGGCAAGGCGGCCATCGTGACCGGCTCGGCCACCGGGATCGGCGCCGCATCCGCCATCGCACTCGCCCGCCGCGGCGCCGATGTGGTGATCAACTACACGAGAAGCGAGAGCGAAGCGAAGGACACCGCGGAAGTTGTGCGCCAGGCGGGTGCCGACGTGCGCGTGGTTCAGGGCGACGTGGCGAAAGACGAGGATTGCCGCAAGCTGGCGGCGGCGGCGCTCGAAGCCTTCGGCCGCATCGACATCCTGGTCAACAATGCCGGCACCACCAAGTTCGCCGCGCATGCCGATCTCGACGCGTTGTCGGCCGAAGATTTCGCCCGCATCTACGCGGTGAACGTGATCGGGCCGTACCAGATGATTCGCGCCTGCCGCGAGGCGCTGAAGGCGCATGGCGACGGCGCGGTGGTGAACGTCTCCTCCATCGCCGCGGTGTCCGGGATCGGCTCCTCCATCGCCTATGCCGCCTCGAAGGGCGCGCTCAATACGATGACCTTGTCGCTCGCCCGCGCGCTGGCGCCGGAGATCCGGGTCAACGCCGTCTGCCCCGGCTATGTGGCGACGCCGTGGTTCGGCAAGCGCATGGACGCGGACGCCTTCGAGCGCATCACCGCCGAGCAGGCGAAGGCCTCGCCGCTCAACCGCGCCGCCGACGGTGCGGAGATCGCGCACACGGTGAGCTTCTTCTGCGGGCCGGAATCGCGCCACATCACCGGCGAGATGCTGCTGACCGACGGCGGTCTGCATCTCAACATCATGGCCGGCGCGCGGCGGTGACTTCTTAGAATCGGGGCAACACGAATGGGCGGGAAATTTCCGGACGGATTTCTGTGGGGCACGGCCACGGCGGCGCACCAGGTCGAGGGTGGCAATGTCGCGAGCGACCTGTGGCTGATGGAGATGATGAAGGAGTCGCTGTTCGCCGAGCCCTCGGGCGACGCCTGCGACCACTATCACCGCTACGACTCCGACATCGCGCTGCTCAAAGGTTTGGGTTTCGGCGCCTATCGCTTCTCCATCGAATGGGCGCGCATCGAACCGGAGGAAGGCTTCTTCTCCAGCGCCGCGCTCGATCACTACCGCCGCATGATCGCGGCTTGCCACGCGGCGCGCGTGGTGCCCATCGTCACCTTCCATCACTTCACGGCGCCTCTGTGGTTCACCCGCGACGGCGGCTGGGAGAACGCGGCCTCCGTCGATCGCTTCACCCGTTATTGCGAGCGCGCGGGCAAGGCGCTCGGCGATCTCATCCCCTTCGCCTGCACCATCAACGAAGCCAACATTCCCATCATGGTCACGCTCATGCGCGAGGCGGTGGGCATTGCCGGCAGCGGACGGCGCGAGCGGACGCTGGCCGAAGCCGCGCGCCTTTGCGGTGGGGAAGCGGGACGCTTTGCGCCCTATCTGTCGGGCAACGGCCACGCGGCAACGCCCAATCTGATTGCGGCGCATCGTAAGGCCTACGGTGCGCTGAAGCCGCTGGTGGAGGGGCAGGTCGGCATCACGCTGTCGCTCAACGAGCTGCAGGCGGAGCCAGGCGGCGAAGCGTTGCGCGACATGGCCGATGCGACCATCAACGGCCAGTTCCTGGAGAGCGTGCGCGGCGACGATTTTGTCGGCGTGCAGACCTACACGCGCGTGCGCTTTGCTGGCTCCGGCGTGCTGCCGCCGCCCGACGGCGCCGAGCGCACCCAGATGGGCTACGAGTTCTATCCCGAGGCGCTGGAGGCCTGCATCCGCCAGGCGGCGCGGGCGAGCGGCTGCCCGGTGATCGTCACCGAGAACGGCATCGGCACGGAGGACGACACGCGCCGCATCGCATACGCGCGCCGCGCGCTGGAGGGCGTGCTGCGCTGCCTGGCCGACGGCATCGACGTGCGCGGCTACATCCACTGGTCGATGATGGACAATTTCGAATGGCTGGAAGGCTATCGCCCGAAATTCGGCCTCGTCGAAGTCGACCGCGCGAGCCAAGCCCGCAAGCCCAAACCCAGCGCCTATTGGCTGGGCGAGCTGGCGCGGGGGAACGCGCTATGATTTCCGGCTGAGGTGCTGCCTCAACGTGATGGCTCCCCCCTCCCCTTGCGGGAGGGGGCAATCCGCGCGAGCGAAGCGAGTAAGGATTGGGGGAGGGGTTCAGCGGCGTCTCCCCCTCCCCCAAATTCTTCGCGCGCTGACGCGCTCAGAATTTGCCCCCTCCCGCAAGGGGAGGGGGGAGGCCGTGTCTCTGATTCTGTCAGATCAATTTTGAATGCCCAAATCGCTCCGCATCGCTGCTTTCAAATCTGAGATTACCTGCGGTCGATCAGGGTGTGCCTTTCCGGCAGACGGGTTTGTTTCGATAACTCGCTGAATGAGGTCGCGAACCGTGTTGGAACCAACAAGCTCACATCGATTCTGCCAATGGCCGGCACGCTTGGACGCCTCGCCTGTTTGCTCCACCTCGGACCTGTGCAAGGCTTCGAGGAATCCTACGTAGGCTTCCTTCTTCTCCTGAAAATCACGATTGGCTATTTCGGACTTTCGAGCGAGCCAAGCTTGCACGACGGTGGTCAACAGACTTCCAATGATGCCGCCAATACCGGCGACCGACAGAAGCTGTAGGATTTCCATCAATCTGAGTTGGTAAGACCGCACACAATTGTATCAGCGTCCAATGACATCGAGCAATTGGGTTGCTTCACCGCCCCCTCACCCTAACCCTCTCCCCCACTTCGTGGGGACGAGGGAATCCTCATGAGTCAAATTCGCATACGACGGCCGGAGCCTAGGCCACGCCCTTGATCTTCTCCCGCGCCGCCTCGGCGAGAAAGGCGGAGCGGGACTGGCCGCGGGTCCGCGCCGCGCGGTCGACGGCGTCGAGCAGGCGGTCCTCGATGGAAATGTTCACGCGCACCGGCTTGCCGGGAAGTTCGAAGGGCACTTCGACGAGGCAGACGCGCTTCACGTCGCGCATCTCGCGCGCGATCTCCCTGTCCGCCCGCAGTTCCTCCAACGACCGCAGCGCGGGCAGCGGATCGCCGTCCTCGATCATGCCGGCCACGTGGAAGGCAAGCGTCTCGCGTCCTCGCGCGATGGCTTCGTCAACCGTGCGGCCGCCGGAGACGGCACCCGGAAAATCCGGAAAGGAAATGCCGTAGACACGGCCCTTCGGCCCCTCATCTTCATGGACCAATGCCCACACAATTCCGCTCATTGCCGACTCCTCGTTCACCACGGCCATCCCGCTTGCCGAAAAACGTTGCGCAACGTCCCGATCGGAATGTCGCGCGCGCCCATATCGACTGTAACCTTGCCGGGCTTGGTCGGATGGACGAATTGAACATGATCGCCGGGACCTCGGCGCTTCACCGTCCAGCCATCGGCATGGAGGCGGCGAACCACCTCTTTCGCAGACATCGTTCCGCGATTTCCCATGCACCCGGTCCATAGGCGTGTGTAGTACTACACAACAGCGGGATCAGAGTCAAGCCAAGGTGGCTGCGTCGGCAGCCGACAAGCTCGCGAGCCCGTGGAGCAGACGTTCTTTTACTTCGGCGGCTTGACCCGGATGATGGCCATCATGCCGCCGTCCTCGTGATCGAGAATGTGGCAGTGATAGACGAAGTCGCCGACCACGGCGCCGCGGAAATCCATCCGCACCTTCACGCTCGGATAGGTCGGGCTGACGCCGTCCCAGTAGGGCACCTGGATCGTGTCGTAGAACTGCTGCCTCTGTTTCGGCACCGGCACGCCGTTCACCTCCAGGAGCTTGAAGTGAATTTGGTGCATGTGGAACTCGTGCACTTCGGTGGTGTGGTTCTCGATCGTCCAGTCCTCCACGGCGCCCTTGTGGGTGACGATCGCCGGCGGATCGTTGGGGTCGTAGAGCTCCGCCTCCTGGCCGTCGACCACGATGAAGAACAGCGTCTGCTCTTCGGGCTTCTTTTTCTTGGGAAAACCGATCTCCCAGAAATAGAGCTTCCGCTCCGCGGTCACCTTTGCCTTGTCGAGATTCTCGAAGCGCTGCGGATTGGGCGGTGCGCTCGGCGCGGGAATCCGCGCCAGCCGCACCGGCTTGTCGGTGGCGACGATCTGCGCCAGGGGGCGGGCGGGATTGCTGTCGCCGGCGTCGCCGCCGTCGATGGCGCGAGTAACGAAGAGCGCTTGCGCCACGTCCTTCCCGGGCATGGTGACGATGAACTCCGCGCGTCCGGCGGGCGCCAGCAGGATGTGCTTGTCGGTGATGATGGTGCCCTGGCGCTTACCGTCCTGCGAACCGGTCGGCACCCCGTCGAGCCCCACGATCTGCAGCGGCTGCGCCTTGCCGTCATAGATCACCTGCAGATCGAGGATGGTGTTGGCCGAGGCGTTGGCGACGCGCCAGAATTCCTGCGTGCCCTGCGTCGCGTTGATGATGGCCGGCGGATAATTCGGATAGGGAACGGGAACATAGTTGACGGAGACGTCCCAGTTGGGTTCCGGCGGTCCCTTCAGCGCCGCGCCGTTCAGGAGCGGCTGGTCGCGCACGATCAGGATGCGCTGCGCCAGGCCGGCCACCGCCGGCTGGATGTTCTCGATGCCCTCGACCACGATGACGCCCGAGGCGCCGCCCTGCACCGCCGCGGAGGCGACGCCGTGCACGTGCGGATGATACCAGTAGAGTCCCGGCGGCTCGTCCTTGGGAACCTTGATGTTGTAGGTGAAGGTCTCGCCCGAATTGACCAGCGTATGGATGACTTCGTCGCTGTGACACTTGGGCGAGGTGTTGATGCCGTGAAAGTGCATATTGGAGGAGGACAGCGTCATCGCGGCGTTGCCGCATTGCTTCGAGCGATCCGCGTCGACTTCCGCGGGACCGGCGGGCACCGGCGGCACCGTGTTGGTCATGTCGATATTGATGGTGTCGCCGGGATTGACGTGAAACGTCGGCGATTCCGTTCCGTCCGGCGTCTGGAAGCAGAACAGCGTGCGGTTGGCCTCGTCGACTGTCGTGTTGTAGTTGAGGGCGACATCGAGCGTGCCGTTGCTGCTGTAGAGGTCGGGCGGCGGCAGGACTTCGGTGGACGCGGCCGGTCGCGGACAAATGCTGGTGCCTGCGCTTGCCCCATGGGAAAGGATGAGCGCAATCGTCAGCGCGGCCGTAGCGGCCGCCGCGCGGTTGAGCCTCAAGGAACCTGTGTCGAATCGCATGCTCGTTCCCCCTTTGGAAGGTCCATATTTGGTCGCCGTCTCCGCTAGCCCTTTGGCGGTTTGACGCGAATGATGGCCATCATGCCGCCGTCCTCGTGCTCGAGGATGTGGCAGTGATAGACGAAGTCGCCGACCACCGCGCCGCGAAAGTCCATCTTCACTTTGATGCTGGAAAACGGCCCCACGCCGGTCCAGTAGGGCACCTGGAAGGTGTCGTAGAACTGTTGCTTTTTCTTCGGGATCTCCACGCCGTTGATGGCCTGCACCAGGAAATGGATCTGATGCATGTGGAAGTCGTGTACCTCCGGCGTACGGTTCTCGATGGTCCATTCCTCCACCGCGCCCTGCCGGGTGACGATAGCCGGCGGATTGTTGGGATCGTAGAGCTCGCGCTGCTGGCCTTGCACGGTGATGAAGAAATTGACGCCTTCATCCGGTTTTTGGCCGTGACCCGTCGGTGTCTCCGAGAAAAAGAGCTTTCGGTGGGCCGTCACCGCGGCATCGGCAAGTCCTTCGAAGCGCTGGGCGCCGGGCTGCGTGACGCGCGAAGGCATGCGCGGCAGCTTGACGGGCTTGTCGGTCTCCACGATCTGCGCCAGCGGCCGGGCTGGATTGCTGTCGCCCGCCGGGCCGCCGTCGATGGCGTTGGTGACGAGGCGCGCGACCGCCACTTTGTCCGAAGGCCCATCGACGATGAACTCGGCGCGGCCGGCCGGCGGCATGAGAATATCCTTCTGCGTGACGATGGTGCCTTGTCGCGTGCCGTCCTGCGAGCCGGTGGGCACGCCGTCCAGCGCCACGATCTGCAAGGGCTGAGGCTTGCCATCGTAAGTCAGCTGCAGGTCGACAATGGTGTTGGCCGAGACGTTGGCGACGCGCCAGAATTCGCGCGTGCCGGACTGCATCTTGATGATGGCGACCGGGTAGGCCGGGTAGGGAATCGGCACGTAGTTGAGCGACACATCCCACCCTGGGCCAGGCCCCCCGCCGCCCGGCGCGTTCAGCACCGGTTGATCGCGAATGACGAGAATGCGCTGCGGCAGGCCGGCGACGGCCGGCTGAAGGTTCTCGATGCCCTCCACCACGATGACGCCGGAAGCGCCGCCCGTCACCGAGGCCGAAGCGATGCCGTGTACATGGGGATGGTACCAATAGAGTCCGGGCGGCTCGTCCTTCGGGATGTCCAGCGTATAGGTGAAAGTCTCGCCGGAATTGACCAGCGTGCGGATGACTTCGTCGCTGTGGCAGGTGGGCGCGGTGTTGGTGCCGTGAAAATGCATGTTCACCGACGACAGCGTCATGGTGGGGTTGCCGCATTGCTTGGAGCCGGCGGAGACGGTCTCGGCCGGCCCGCCGGGGATGGGCGGCACGGTGTTCGTCAGCTGGACGGTGAGCGTGTCGCCGGGATTGACATGCAGGGTCGGCGATTGCGTGCCGTCCGGCGTCTGGAAGCAGAACAGGGTGCGGCCGGCGAAATCCACCGTCGTGTTGTAGTTGAAGGCGACATTGAGTGCGCCATTGCTGCTGTAAAGGTCGGGGGGCGGCAGCACTTCGCTCTGCGGCGGCGGGCGCGGGCAAACATCATCCGCCGATGCCTGTGCCGCCGGCAGCAACCAGAGGCCCAAGGCGACAAGCAGTCCTCCCGCCAAACGCCTCACGCGAGATCCCTTCTGCGGCCCATCGGCGGCCAGGCCTCCTGAAACATCCGTCACTTGCGAATGATAATCGAAATCAACGATAAGAGTCATGGAAAATCAATCCGCCCCTGCGGCGGCATGCCCGCGAAGAAAGCCGCGCGAGGGGGCGCGCTGCGGTATGATGGTTTCTCTTCAGGCAAGGATCCGGGCGTGGCGGAGATCGAAGGCAGCATCGTTTCGCGGGTGGGGCTCAAGCTGCTGCCGGCTTTCGATCGCCTGATCATGCGCTCTTCGGAGATCGAGGAGCGTCCGGTGCTCGCTGCCACGCTGTTCGACTGGGTGCCGTATCTGGAGTCGAATTGGCCCGCCATTCGCGACGAGGCGCAGGCGCTGATGCGCGATCGCGGCTCCGTGCCGGCGCTCCGCGATATTTCACCCGAGCACCGCAAGATCGCGGTGGACGACAAGTGGCGCTCGCTGTTCCTCTGGGCCTATGGCCTGCGCATCGACGCCAATTGCGCGCGCTGTCCGGAGACCGCGCGCATCGTCGAGCGCATACCCAACCTGCTTTCCGCCTTCTATTCGGTGATGCTGGCGGGCGCTCACGTGCCGCGGCACACCGGTCCCACCAAGGCCATTCTGACGGCGCATCTTGGACTCATCATTCCGCTCAAGCGCGCAAGCTGTCATATGTATGTCGGCGGCGAGGACGTGGTGTGGGAAGCAGGCCGCGTGGTGGTGTTCGACGACATGTTTCCCCACGAAGTGTGGAACGACAGCGGTGAGGACCGGGTGATCCTTCTGCTGCACCTGAAGCGGCCGCTGCGCTTTCCCGGCTCGGCGCTGCGCGATCTGTTCTTCGCCGCGCTGCGCGCCAGTCCTTTTGTGCGGGACGGCATGCGCAATCTCGAGCGCTGGGAGAAGGCGCCCGCCGCGGCGGCATAATATTTCAAGCGATGGAAGCGCTTGCCGGGTGCGGCGAAAGTGCGCCATGATCGTTTCCGGCAGCTGTTGGGGGACTGTTGCTCGAAGCCGGAACCCCAACGCCATGTCCGCACTGCCCTCTCGCGCCTTCACTCGGAAACCGGCCGACGGCCAGGACAATGAGCCGCCGGTTTCGCATCTGGGCCGCGCCCTGACGGTGAAGGGCAAGCTCGACACCGAAGGCGAGCTCAAGGTCGACGGCAATGTGCAGGGGGAGGTCAGCGCCGATCGCGTCGTGATCGGCGAGAAGGGCGCCATCGAAGGCGACGTGATCGCCAGGGACGTGCAGATCGGGGGACGCCTCAACGGGCGCGTGTTCGCGCTCAACGTCACGCTGGAGGCTTCGGCGGACATCACGGGGCGGATTTTTCACAACACCGTCACGGTCGCGAAAGGGGCGCGAATCGATGGGCGCATGCCGTGGCGGCCGCCAAGCTACTTCGAAACGCTCAACCAACTCCCGGAGACACGACCATGACCATGTTCACCCGCAACGACAAAACCGCCGATCCCAATGCCGCCGCCAGCGGCGCGCCGCCGCGCGTCGAAGCTACGCCGCCCGCGGTTCAGCCTGTCGAGACGCGCCGGCCGACGACAAATGTGCCGATCTCGGCGACGGCAACGACCACCGCGGCGCCGCCGTCCGTGCGCGGCGTGTCGGTGATCAGCAAGGCGCTGAAGATCACCGGCCAGCTCGAAAGCACCGAAGACATCCGGATCGACGGCGAAGTGAACGGCGATGTGCGCGCCGTGTCCGTGACCGTCGGCAACAATGCCAA
This sequence comes from Rhizomicrobium sp., assembly GCA_036564785.1. Lineage (GTDB taxonomy): Bacteria > Pseudomonadota > Alphaproteobacteria > Micropepsales > Micropepsaceae > Rhizomicrobium. The sequence continues at coordinate 20,410 of DATCOJ010000158.1, forward strand.
GGTCAAGGGCAACGTCTATGGCGATACGGTCGAACTCGCCGGCACGGTCGAAGGCCTG
>DATCOJ010000159.1:0-25889 GCA_036564785.1 Rhizomicrobium sp.
CGAAATGCTCCGACCTCCCCGCGTTGGGGGAGGTAAGATTTAGAGCAAAGCGAGACAATTCGGGTGGCGGCAAATCGAAACGTCGCCAACCAACAATCCGTCATCATCCGGTCGCGACCCCGGACTTGATCCGGGGGAGCGATCCGGGTGACCAAATTTGGCGAAGGGAAAATGGGTCCCCCGGACCGCGCTTGCGCGCGGCCGTGGGATGACGTGGGGTAGGGATAGGGAGGAACCGTTCAGGTCGACGGAGTCCGTCCTTCGATTTCCCGCCGTGCCTGTTCGATCTCGCGCAGCAGGCCTGAGGCGTCGCCACTCATCTCGCCGGCGGAGTCCTCGGCCGCACCGCCGCGGGCTTCCCGCTCCCAGGCCGACAGGATCTCCAGCCGCTCGGGATCGGCCAGCCTTCGGTCGCGCAAAATGTCCTGCGGGCGCGAATAGATCCGGTCCGGGGCCAGCTTTGCTTCCTCGACAAGCCTGGAATTCTTCATAATGATGCAACTCCGGAACTGACCAGAGAACGTTTCGCTCGCCGAACGCGTTCCGTTTCAAGGGGATGCAGGGAAAATCATGCCGAAAACACGCAAGAAGACCGCGCGGCCGGCGCATCGCGCGGCCAAGGCTTCGAACGAGAACCTGCAAGCGCCCCGCGCGCGCTCGGCGCGCCCGGTGTGGCAGGGCAGCCTGCGGCTGTCGCTGGTGAGCTGTCCGGTGGCGCTCTACAACGCCACCACGCGGGCGCACGACATCTCCTTTCACCTGCTCAATCCGGAAACCAACAACCGGGTGCGCATGATCCCAACCGATCCGGACACCGGGCCGGTCGAGCGCAAGGACCTGGTCAAGGGCTACGAGATTTCGAAGAACCATTACGTGCTGGTGAGCAACGAGGAGCTCGACGAGGTGAAACTCGAGACCACGCACACCTTGGAGATCGACCGCTTCGTCGACGCCGATACCATCGACCGGCTCTATTGGAACGATCCGTTCTTTCTGGTGCCGGACGGCAAGGAAGGCATCGACGCTTACGTGGTGATCCGCGAGGCCATGAAGGACACCGGGCGCATTGCGCTCGGCCGCGTGGTGATGCACACGCGCGAGCGGCTGATGGCGGTGGAGCCGCGCGGCAAGGGCCTGATTGCCTATTCGCTGCGCATGGCCGACGAAGTGCGCGATCCCAAGGACATGTTCGAGGACATTCCCGACGAGCGTCCCGACAAGCGCATGATCGAGATCGCGGAGAAGATCATCGAGCAGCAGGAAGGCCCGTTCGAGCCGAAGGAATTCCGCGACCGCTACGAGGAGGCGCTGCGCGAGCTGATCCGGCGCAAGGAGAAGGGCGAGAAGCCGACCGTGGCGCCGCCCGCGCCGGAACCGACCAACGTCATCAACCTGATGGACGCGCTGCAGAAGAGCCTGAAGCGCAAGGGCGCGGCGCCGCAGAAGGCTCCCGCTTCCGCCAAGCGCAAGCGCGCGCGGTAAATTCTCTCTAACGTTTCATCACTATCCCCGATATCCGTCATCACCGGGTCGCGAGCCCTTTTTTGCGAGCGATCCGGGTGACCCAATTTCCCGCACTCCTCTATTTCAATCCAAATTCCGCAAGCGCCCGGTTGGTCCGGGCCAGCCAATCTTCTATTTCTTCCGGCGTCGGCATTTTCGGATACCAATCGGCCGCCAAATCCTTCCAATCGGGATTGTCGGTCCTGATCAGATTGATCTTCCAGGCGCGCGGCCACTTCTTGATGCGCTTTTCCCGATGGATGGCGCCTGCGGCCGTTTCATGCGGCTCCAAATAAACGAGTTGCTTCACGTTGTATTTCTTGGTGAAGCCCTCAAGCAGGCCTTCGCGGTGCTGATAGATGCGCCATTCGAGGATTGCGGTTACGCCGGTATAAAGCGTTCCCCAGGGTTTGCTCGCCAGAATGTAGACGAAGAAGTTTTTCTCGAACCGCATAGGCCTAGCCTGTTCGGAAAGCTTGATATTAGAAAATTGGGGCGCCCAGACAAGCCGGGCGAGACGGGTTGGGGAATTAGCCGCAGAAATTGGGTCACCCGGATCGCTCGCAAAAAGGGCTCGCGACCGGGTGATGACGGATTGTTGGGTTGGGATAGAGAAAAATGGGGCGCCCGGATCGTTCACGAGAAGCGCTCGCGACCGGGTGATGACGGAGATGAAGCGCGTCAGTTCTTGTCGAGTTTCTTCCGCGCGGTGGAGAGCGCGAGCGCGGTGCGGTCGATGTCCTTCCACGGATCGGCGCCGCGCAACAGCATCTTGCCATCGGCCAAGGTGAAGCGCTGCGGATCGAGGCCCTTCTTCAGCTTCGACCAGGGCAGCGGCACCGAGACGGGTGCACCGGCTCGCGCGCGCGGCGACCATGGCGCCACCGCCGTCGACGTCTTGTCGTTGCGCAGGAAGTCGAGGAAGATTTTTCCGCCGCGCACGCTCTTGGACATGTTGGTGGTGAAGCGCCGCGGCTCCTCCTCTTCCATTTGCCGGCAGACGTCGCGGGCGAAGGATTTGGCGTCCGCCCAGGTCGCTTGCTTCTTCGGCGTGCCCTTGATCGCCACCACGACGTGGAGGCCCTTGCCGCCGGTGGTCTTCACGAAGGGCGTGAAGCCCAGCCGCTTCAGCCGCGCGCCCATGTCTTTCGCCGCCTGGATGACGTCGTCGAAGACAACGTCCGGCGCCGGATCGAGATCGAAGATGATGCGCGCCGGCACGTCGGGTTCGCCGGGTTTGGAGCCCCAGGGATGCAGCTCCAGCCCGGCGGCCTGCGCCAGCGCCACCAGGCCTTCGGCGTCCTTCACGGTGATGTAAGGCTCCTTCTCGCCGGAGACTTTCACCGGCAGCAGATGGCGGTCGGAGCCCTGCATCAGATGGCGCTGGAAGAAGCGCTGGCCGCCGATGCCGTCCGGCGCGCGCACGATGGAGATCGGCCGGCCCGCGACGTGCGGAAGAATGCGCGGCGCCGCCATCTCGTAGTAGCGCGCGAGATCGGCTTTGGTCAGCGCCTTGCTCTTGCCGCTGGCGGGCCACAGCACCTTGTCCGGATGGCTGATGGCGATGCCGGCCACCACGAGATTCTGCTTGGCTGAGGGCCTGACCGTCACCGTCGTTTTTTTCGTCTTCGCCTTGCTCGTCATCGTTCCACTGCCTTGCCGCGCGGCCGCCGGTTGCGGCTCCGGCACCACGCTCAGCGCCGGCTTGTCCTCGCGCAAGCCCTTGAAGCTCGCCTGCCGCAACAGACCGGCGGTGGTGAAGGTTCCAAACTCGATCTCGGCCACCACTTGCGGCCTCACCCAATGAATGCCGCTGCCGCGCGGAAGCTCCGCGTGCGGCGCGAACGGGGTGCGCGGCTGCTCCAGCGGCTTCAGCCGCGCCAGCACTTCGGCGGCGGAGCGGGTGTTGAAGCCGGTGCCGACGCGGCCGAGATAGACGAACTGGCCCTGGTAGTGCACGCCCACCAGCAGCGAGCGCAGCTTGCTGGAATCGCCCCACCAGCCGCCGATCACCACTTCCTGGCCGGCGCGGCATTTGGATTTCACCCAGTCGTCGCTGCGGCCGGAGCGATAGGGGGACTCGGCGCGCTTGGAGATGAGGCCCTCGAGTTTGAGCCGGCAGGCGGCGTCGAGCGGCTCTTCGCCAGCGTTGGGCTTGAAGGATTCCACGTAACGGATGCGGCGCGACTTCGGCAGCGCGCGTCGCAGCAGCTGCTTGAGCGCCTGCTTGCGCTTGGCCAACGGCTCGTTGCGCAGATCGCTGCCTTCGAGGAACAGCAGATCGAACGCGAAGTAGACGAGCTTGGCGGTGTCGCCGTCGGAGAGCGCCGCCTGCAGATCGGCGAAGCTGGAGAGTCCGTCCTCATCGAGCGCCGCGACTTCGCCGTCGACGATGCAATCGGGAAGAGCCTCTCCTTCGCGCACGATTTCGGCAAAGCGATGCGACCAATCGAGGCTCTTGCGGGTGCGCAGCGCCGCATGGCCGCGCTCGACGCGCAGCTGCATGCGGTAGCCGTCGAGCTTGACCTCGTGAATCCAGCGCTCGCCGCGGGGCGGCGATGCCACGATCCGGCACAGCTCCGGTTCGATGAAATCCGGCAGCGCCCCCTTGCGTACGGTCACCGCTTGCGCGCTTTCCGTTTCGAGGCCCGCGCCGGCTTGCGTTTCGCCGGCCGCGCGGCTTTGGCGTGCTTCGCGGGTTTGTGTTTGGCGGGGGAGCGCTTGGCTGCCGCTTGCGGCTGGTCGTCCGACGCGCGATTGGACTGCCAGACCTTGCGCGAGCGATTGGCGATTTCCTCCAAGGTGCGTCCGGTCTTGACCGAAGTGGTTTCGGAAAGCAGCGCATCGGGATCGCCGTCGCGCGCTTCCCCGTCGCGCTCCTTGATGAGCAGCCAATTGTGCCGTGGCATGCGGCCCCGGCCTTCCTCGCGGTCGCGCAGGCGGATGAGGGCCCAGCCGCCTTTCAGCCGCTTGCCGCTGAGAACCATCTTGAGGTGGCCGGCGGCGAGATCTCTTGACGGCGGCGTCTCGGATTGCGGCGTCCAAGTGCCGCTATCCCACAGCTGCACCGTGCCGCCGCCATATTGGCCCTTGGGGATGGTGCCTTCGAAGGTGCCGTATTCGAGCGGATGATCTTCCACTTCCACCGCCAGACGCCGCACGGTGGGATCGAGCGACGGCACCTTGGTCACCGCCCAGGATTTGTAGACGCCGTCGAGCTCCAGGCGGAAGTCGTAATGCAGGCGCGTCGCATCGTGGCGCTGGATGACGAAGCGGCGCGTCTTGACGGCCGCCGGACCGACGCGCCCGCGCGGCTCCGACGTGACGTCGAAATGTCGCTTGCGATGATACGCGCCGAGTCGAGCCAAATTCCGTCCGCTGCTAGATGCGTCCCATCAACGCCAGGACGAGGATGACGACCAGAATGACACCGAGCAAGCCGCTGGGATAGTAGCCCCAGCCTTGGCTGTAGGGCCAGGACGGCCAGGCGCCCAGGAGCAGCAGCAGCAAGACGATGATGAGAATGGTGCCGAGCATGGATTTCCCCATTGCAAATTGTTGAATGATAAACTGTCCGGACCGCCAGAAAGTTCCGGCGGCGGCGGGGCTCAGGCCGGGGGTGCGGCCTCGGATGCCTTGGGTTCGGAGCCTTCGCCCTCGCGCACGGAGCGCACCAGGCGCTGCAATCTGCTCGCCGCCCTCACGGTGCCGGGAGCACCTTTGACCTGTCCCACCAGGGAACTGAGAAAGCGGTCGCCCCAATAGCGAATGTCGTTGTCGAGCAGCGCCTGGAACAGCGTGCGATGGCGCCGGATGCGCTCCTCGCGCGGCATGTCCAGCGCGCGCGCGATCGCCGCGGCCACCGATTCCGGATCGTAGGGATTGACCAGCAGCGCGCCGGAGCGGAATTCCGCCGCGGCGCCCGCGAAGCGCGACAGGATCAGAACGCCCGGATCGGTCTCGTCCTGCGCGGCCACGTATTCCTTGGCGACCAGATTCATGCCGTCGCGCAGCGGCGTCACCAAACCCACGCGCGCCTGGCGATAGAGTCCGGAAAGCGCGGTGCGGCTGTAGGCGCGGTTGATGTAGCGCACCGGAGACCACGAGACGTCGCCATAGGTGCCGTTGATGCGGCCGGCGGCGGTGTCGATGTCGCGCTCCATGTCCGAGTATTCGGGGATGTCCGAGCGGCTCTTGGGGGTGATCTGCAGATAGGTGACCTGCCGGCGCCATTGGGGATTGCCGATGAGGAAGCGCTCGAAGGCGTCCAGCCGCTGGATGATGCCCTTGGTGTAGTCGAGCCGGTCGACGCCCATGATCAGCATGCCGGGAATGCTCTCCCGCGTCTTCACCACGAAATCCGAGCGGGCCGCGCGCCGCGCGCTCTTGTTGAATTCCTTGGTCCCGATGCCGACGGGAAACACGCCGATGCGCATCTTGCGGTCGTCTATGCCGATGCCGCCGCGGCCGATGTGAGACGGCATGCCGCGCTCGGTGGCGAGATAGCGGGCGAAGTTCGCCGCGTCGCCGTCGGTCTGGAAGCCGACCAGGTCGTAGTGGCAGAGCGCCGGAATGAGCGTTTCGTGATTGGGCATCGCCGTCATGATCTCCGGCGGCGGCAGCGGAATGTGCAGGAAGAAGCCGATGCGGTTGGTGTGGCCGCGATCCCTCAGCGCCTTGGCCAGCGGAAACAGATGGTAGTCGTGCACCCAGACGAGATCGCTGGGCTCCAGGATGTTGTCGAGCTCGGCGGCGAAATGATCGTTGACGCGGAAATAGCCGGAGAGGTCGCGCCGGGTGAATTCCGCGAGGTCGAGGCGATAATGCAGGATCGGCCACAGCACCCGGTTGGCGAAACCGCTGTAATATTCGTGGTAATCCTCTTCGCTCAGGTCGGTGACGATGTAGGTCATGCCGCCCGCTTTGATGGTGCGGGTGCGCGTTTGTCCCTTAGGCCTGACCTCGCCGCTCCATCCCACCCAGACGCAATCGTGACGCTTGAGCGTGGCCCGCAGCGCCACCTCCAGGCCGCCGGCATGGATCGCCCGGCCGGGCGCCGGCACCGCCACGCGGTTGGAGATGATTACGACGCGTGCCAATAACGGTCCTCCCAACTGCGTGACAGGCGCATCCCGGTCGTGATCAACCCCGCCATGGAATAGGTCTGGGGAAAATTGCCCCACAAGGCGCCGGTCCGCGGATCGACATCCTCGGACAACAAGCCGTAGCGATTGCGGATGCTGAGTGCTTGATGGAACATCCCGCGCGCCTCCTCGATGCGTCCGAGGGACCACCAAGCATCGATCAGCCAGAAGCGACAGATTAGGAACGCGGTTTCCGGCAGCCCGAAGTCGTCCTCGCCCGCATAGCGCATAACGTGCTGTTCGCGCAGAAGTTCCCGATCGATCGCCGCGACGGTGGAGACGAAGCGCGGATCGTTGGCATCGATCAGCCCGAGTTCGGGCATCAGGAGCACGCTGGCGTCGAGATCGTCGCAATCGCCGGCGGCGGTGAAGGCCTTGCGCTTCTCGTTCCAGCCGCGCTCGAGAATGGCGCTCTGGATGATGTCGGCGAGCCTGCCCCAATGCGCGGCGCGATCGGCATGGCCGAGCTTGCCGGCGATGGCCGCGACACGGCTGACGCCGGCCCAGCACATGGCGGCGGAGTGCACGTGCACGCGCTTGCGCCCGCGATATTCCCAAATGCCGGCATCGGGCTCGAGCGCGAGCTCCGCGGCCTTGCTCGCGAGCCTTTCCAGGATCGGGAATTCCGCATCGCCGGCGGGCCGCGGCAGGCGCTTGTCGTAGAACATCGGCGTGGCCGCGAGGATGACGCTGCCATAGGCATCGTGCTGAACCTGGTCGGCGGCCGCGTTGCCCACCCGCACCGGCCCGTGGCCCTGATAGCCGGCCAGCTTCGGCGCGATGCGTTCGGTGAGCGTGTCGGTGGGGACGATGCCGTAGACCGGTTTCAACTCCCCCGTCTCGGCGGCCGCGATGCCGAGCGTATAGGCGATGAAATCTTCCATGGTCCTGGTGGCGCCGATGCGGTTCAGCGCCTTGACCACGAAATAGGCGTCTCTGAGCCAGCAATAGCGGTAGTCCCAGGTGCGGCCCGAGCCCGGCGCTTCGGGAACGGAGGTGGTGAGCGCGGCCACGATGCCGCCCGTCTCCTCGAAATTGGAAAGCTTGAGCGTGATGGCGGCGCGGATCAGCGCCTCCTGCCAATCGTAACCGATGGAAAGCCGGCGCACCCAGTCGAGCCAATAGTCGCGGGTGCGGTCGCAGATCTCGCGGCTGGTGGAGGCAAGCTCGCTGGGAAACGGCTCGTCCGGCCCGAACACCATGTAGACCGACCGGTTCAGCAGGAACGGCGTTTCCTTCTCGACATAGGCGAGCGGCGCGTCGGTGGTGAGGCGGATGACGGTCTCGCCGCTCCAGTAGCGGATGTGGTTGCTGCCCAGCGAGCGCTGCGACATCGGCTCGCCGTAATCATGGGCCGGGCGGAAGCGGATGGTGATGCGCGGCAGTCCCGCAATCGGCTCGATCATGCGGAAGATCTGCGGCGAGCGGGTGATGCGGCCGAAATTGCGGAAGCGCGGCGCGAAATCGGTGATGCGCACCGCGGCGCCGTCTTCGGCGGTGAGCGTGGTGGAGACTGTGGCTGTGTTGCGGACATAGTCCGATTGGGATTCAGCCTGGCGGTCGAGCACCACGTCGGTGAATCCCTTCTCCTCGTCGCCTGCCAGGAGCCGGCAGAACACCGGATCGCCGTCGAAGCGCGGGAAGCACCACCACACGATCCGCGCATTGGAATCGACCAGCGCCGCCGTGCGGCAATTGCCGATCACGGCCAGGTCCAAGCCTTGTACCGTCATGTCCGCTCGCCTCCCTCCACGCTGCGCCCCAGCCAATCGCGCACTTCGGCAGGCGAGAACACGCACGAGGCCGCGCCCGGAAGCAGGCGGCCGACGGAGATACCGAGACCCTTGAGGCCGGCGAGCACCGCGAAAGCGTCTTCGTCGGTGGAATCGTCGCCGAAATAGACCGGGTGCCGGCCGCGGAATGGGGCCTGGCCCATCAAGTCCATGAGACCCGTGCCCTTGTTGAAGCCCGGCTCCTTGATCTCGATGACGGCCTTGCCGCAGATCACTTCCAGATTCGCATCGAGCGCGGCGAGCCGTTCGTTCACCATGCCGAACAGCTGGTTCTCCAGCTCCGGCGCGCGACGGTAGTGAATGGCGAAAGTGAAGTGCTTGTCTTCCAGGCGGATGCGGGGATCGAGCCTGGCGATATCGGCGAAGGCGGCCTTGATGGGAGCGGAAAGCGGCTCGCCGCGCGATTCGATTCCGCTTCCCGGTTGGCGGCGGATCTCCGCGCCATGACAACCGACGGCGGAAAGTTCGACCGGCGCGAACAGCGCGTCGACGGAGGCCAGCGTTCGCCCGCTGACCAGCGCAATGGCGCCATCCAGGAGGGCGTTGAGGCGGGACAGATTCCGCTTCAGCGATTCGGGAATGCTCACGGCTTCCGGCGTCGGCGCAATATCGACGATGGTGCCGTCGATATCGAGGAACAGCGCGTCGCGCGCGCGGTCGAGCGCCGGCAACTCGCCGGGCGGTGGCTCGCGCTCGGTTCGCCGCTTAAGCATGCTTGCCGCTACCACGTCCGCTCCTTGCTCCGCTTCTCGGCACGACCGTCTTGCGCGCCAGATTCAACGCCGCATTCACCAGCGCCACATGAGAGAACGCTTGGGGGAAGTTTCCGAGCATCCGCTTGGACCGCGAATCATATTCCTCCGCCAGCAAACCCACATCGTTGCAAAGGGCAAGCAGGCGGTTGAACAGGGCATGCGCCTTTTTGGGACGGCCGGAAAGCAGATAGGCATTTACCAACCAGAAGCTGCAGGCGAGAAAGGCGCCTTCGCCGGGCGGAAGTCCATCGACCCCGGAATCCGTCTCATAGCGCCTGACCAGTCCGCCGGAGATCAGCCGCCTTTCGATTTCCGTGAAGGTCCGGCGAAGGCGCGCATCGGATGGCGGCAGGAAGCCGACGATGGGCAGCAGCAGCAGGCTCGCGTCCATCCGGTCGGAACCATAGCTCTGCACGAAGCAGCGGCGTTCGGGATCGACGCCATGGCGGCAAACATGGGCATGGATTTCATCGGCCACCTTCTGCCAATGGCGGCGGCGCTGCGCGGGGATCGGGCCGCTGTTGCTGCGCGCGGCGCGATCGAATGCCACCCAGGCCATCGCCTTGGAATAGACGAAATGCTGCGGCGGGCCGCGGATCTCCCAAATGCCCTCGTCGGGCTCATGCCAAGTCTTCTCCAGATGATCGAGAAAGGCATTGCGGATTTCCCGCTGGCGCGGCGCTTCCGGTAGGCCGCCCTTCGACGCCTGCGCCAGCACGTCGGCGATCTCGCCATAGATGTCGAGCTGCAGCTGGAGCGCGGCGGCGTTGCCCACGCGCACCGGCGTGGAGTTCTCGTAGCCGCAGAGCCAGTCGAGCTGCCACTCGTCCAGCCTTCGCTCGCCGGCCACGCCATACATGGTCTGAATCTGCTGCGGGCTGCCGGCGACGCTGCGCAGCAGCCAGTTCTGCCAGGCGTCCGCTTCCTGCTTGTAGCCGGCGTTGAGGAAGGCCAGCAGCGTGAAGGTGGCGTCCCGGAGCCAGCAATAGCGGTAATCCCAGTTGCGCGGCCCGCCGAGCTGTTCCGGCAGCGAGGTGGTGGCCGCCGCCACGATGCCGCCGGTCGGCCGGTAGCTCAGCGCCTTGAGCGTGATCAGCGAGCGCCGAACCTGGGGAAGCCACTTGCCCTTGTAGCGGCAGCGGCCGCTCCACTCCTTCCAGAAGGCATCGGTCGAAGCCAGCGCCTCGGCGGTGTCGAACGGAGGCAGCGGCGGCAGGTGCGAGGAAGCATGCGTGAGCGTGAACGGCACCGTCTGGCCTGCCTTGACCGTGAAGCGCGCCTGGCTGCGCAGATCCTTGCCGCGCACCCGCACCGGGCTGCGCAGCACCAGCATGTTCGGCCCCGCGATGGCGGTGACGGTGGTGTCGTCGCGGCGGTTGACCCAGGGGACCGAGATTCCATAGTCGAAGCGGATCACCAGATCGGTCGCCATGCGCACCGATCCCTTGCGACCGACCACCAGGCGGATGACGCTGCAATCCTCGCCCTCGACCGGCATGAAGTCGATCAGCGAAACCTGGCCCGTTTTCGTGGTGAAGACGGTTTCGAGAACGAGGCTGCCGTCGCGATAGCTGCGTTTGACTTTTGCCTCACCGACGGGCGCAATCAGCCAGCGGCCGTTGTCGGAGGTGCCCAGCAGCGCGGCGAAGCAGGCGGCGGAATCGAAGCGGGGAAAGCACAGCCAGTCGATGGAGCCGTCGCGACCGACCAGCGCCGCGGTGCGCATGTCCCCGATCATGGCATAGTCTTCGATGCGGGCGGCCATGCTAGGGGCCTGCGGCGGAGCGTTGCGGCAGCAGGCTCGCCGCCGCGGAATCGAGAAGCCAGATCGCCTCGCCCAGGGCCGCCAACCGGGCCGCGGGCATAGCGCGATCGCCCGCCAGCACCCGCTGCACCGCGCGCGCCTTTTCCTCTCCGGTGACGAGAAACAGGATGGCGCGGCTCGATTCGAGCGGGGGGAAGGTCAGCGTGATGCGCGGCTCGGCCGTTGCTCCCGTCGCCGCCGCGACCCAGCGCTCCGTTTCAGTCAGAAGAGGGCTGCCGGGAAACAGCGACGCGGTATGTCCGTCTTCTCCCAAGCCGAGCAGCACGAGATCGAACAGCGGCCGCTCGCCTAGCACCGGTGCACCATAGGCTTGTCGCAGAGTCTCTTCGTAGCGCCGCGCTGCGCTTTGCGGATCGCCGTCGGTGGGAATGGGATGGACCTTCGCCGGATCGACCGGGACCGCATCGAGCATCGTCTCGCGCGCCATGCGGCAATTGCTGCGCGGATCGTCATGGGGAACGAAGCGCTCGTCGCCCCAATAGAACTCGAGTCGGTCCCACGCGATCCGGGCGCCGAACGTTGCCAACTCCCGATAGAGCAGCTTCGGCGTCGAGCCGCCGGACAAAGCAAGGCGAAAGGTGCCAGTGGTCGCCCCGATCCGCGCCACGATCCAGTTCGCGGCGCGCTCGGCCGTTTGCGCAGGCGATTCGAAAATTTCGAGACGGGGTTCGATCATGCAACGCGCTACCGGATCGGCCGCCAGGAGCGGCCGTCGCGCGCGATGAGCCTCCCGGCGCAGTCCGGACCCTCGCTTCCCGCCGCATAGTTGGGGAAGTCCGTGGGCTTTTCGGCGGCCCAGGCGTCCAGCACCGGCTGCACCACGGCCCAGGCCGACTCCACCTGGTCGGCGCGCTGGAACAGCGTCTGGTCGCCGGCGAAACAGTCGTAGAGCAGCGTCTCGTAGCCCACCGCGGGCGCCTGCTTGAACCAGTCCGCGTATTTGAAGTCCATCGCCACGCTTTCCAGCGTCATTTCCGGCCCCGGCCGCTTGGCATTGAAGCGCAGGCGGATGCCTTCATCGGGCTGGATCTGCAGGATCAGCCAATCGGCGCTCAGCGCATCGACCGGCGTATCGCGAAACAGCGCCAAGGGCGCCTGCTTGAAATGGATGGCGATCTCGGTCGAGCGCCGGGTCATGCGCTTGCCGGTGCGCAGATAGAACGGCACGCCGGCCCAGCGCCAGTTGTCGATCAGCAGGCGCATCGCGACAAACGTCTCGACATTCGAATTGGGATCGACGCCGGGTTCCTCGCGATAGGCGCGCGCCGGCTCGCCGTTGATTTCGCCGGCGCCGTATTGGCCGCGCACGGCATCGTCCGGCGACAGCGGATGCACCGCCTGGAACACCTCGGCCTTCTTCGCCCGCACCGCGTCGGCCTCGAAGGACGTCGGCGGCTCCATCGCCGTCATCGCCAGCAGCTGGAACAGATGGTTGGGCACCATGTCGCGCAGCGCGCCGGTCGCTTCGTAGAAATTGCCGCGCTTTTCGATGCCGATGGATTCCGCGACCGTGATCTGCACGTGGTCGATGCGGTCGCGGTTCCAGATCGGCTCGAACAGGCCGTTGGCGAAGCGCAGCGCCATGATGTTCTGCACCGTCTCCTTGCCGAGGAAATGATCGATGCGATAGATCTGCTCTTCGCGCAGCACCTTGCGGATGCGCTTGTTGAGCGCGCGGGCCGAGTCCACGTCGTGGCCGAACGGCTTCTCGATGACGACGCGGCGCCAGCCGCTCTGCTGCTTCAGCATTCCGGCCTCGCCCAGCGCGTCGACGATGGGCCCGAAGAAGCGGTCGGCGGCGGCCAGATAGAACACCGCGTTGCCCTCGAGGCCTTCCTTCTCGTTGCGCTCAGCCAGATGCTCGTTCAGGCGCCGATACGAGTCGGGCTCGAGGAAATCGCCGGAGACGTAGCTCATGGCGCGCGCCAGCCGCTGCCAGATGCTCTCGTCGATTTGCTTGTCCTCGAACTCGCCCTGGCCGGATTTCACCGTCTGCTCGAGGAAATCGTGCAGCTCGCCGCTCCAGCTCTCCGCGGTCTTCTGGTTGTGATCGAAGCCGATAATGGCGAAGCGCTCCGGCAGCAGGTTCTGCCTGGCAAGATTGTAGAGCGCGGGAACGATCAGCCGCTTGGTGAGGTCGCCATTGGCGCCGAAGATCACCAGCGCACAGCACGGCGCGCAGGGCCTGTGTCCTGCTTTGCTCATGCCGGACCGCTTCCTTCGCCTTCCGCCGTTCCCTTGACGATGGGCGTCTCCACATGCCCGCCGAACTGGTTGCGCATGGCCGACAGCAGCTTGTTGGCGAAATCGTGCTCCACGCGCGAGGCGAAGCGGGCATAGAGCGCAGCGCTCAAGACGGTCGCGGGCACCGCCTGCTCGACGGCGGCGTTCACCGTCCAGCGGCCTTCGCCGGAATCCTGCACGTGCCCGGTGAACTTCTCCAGGCTGGGACTTTCCGCGAGCGCAATGGCGACGAGGTCGAGCAGCCAGGAGGAGATGACGCTGCCGCGCCGCCAGACCTCGGCGATGTCGGTGAGATCGAGAGCGAAGCGCTCGTCCTCCGGAAGATTCTCATGGCTCCGGCCGCGCAGGATGTCGAAGCCTTCGGCATAGGCCTGCATCAATCCGTACTCGATGCCGTTGTGGATCATCTTGACGAAATGGCCGGCGCCGTTCGGTCCGGCATGGATGTATCCCTGCTCGGGCCGCGGATCGCGGGATTCGCGGTTGGGCGTGCGGGGGATTTGCCCCAGGCCCGGCGCCAGCGCCGCGAAGATGGGATCGAGCCGCTCGACCACGGCTTTGTCGCCGCCGATCATCAGGCAATAGCCGCGCTCCGGCCCCCAAATGCCGCCGGAGGTGCCGACATCGACGTAGTGAATCTTCTTCGCGGCGAGGGCCTTGGCGCGGCGGATGTCGTCCTTGAAGAAGGTGTTGCCGCCATCGATGACGATGTCGCCGCCGGTGAGGATTTCTCCCAACTGCGCGATCGTCGCCTCGGTCGGCTCGCCCGCCGGCAGCATCACCCAAACGATACGCGGCGCATCGAGCTGTCGCGCGATGTCCTCCAGCCCGCTGGCGCCCGCTATTCCCGCTTCGGACAGCGCCGCGACGGCCTGTTGATTGCGATCGAAGGCAACGACGCGGTGGCCGCCCTTGGCCAGGCGGCGCGCGATGTTGCCGCCCATGCGGCCCAATCCCACGATTCCGATCTGCATGTCGTCCCTATGACAGCGCTTCGTCGAACGCAGCGCTCAGCTTGCTCAATCCGTTCTGCAAATCCTCCAGATGGATGCGCAGCGCCCGCCGCCCGCGCTCGTTCAGCACGGCGAAATCGCCCAGCGCCTGGGCGTGCTCCACCAGAGCGAAGCTCGCCTTGCGGCCGGGAATTTTCAGGTCGTGCGCATGATCGCAGGTGACCTGCAGGAACACGCCCGTGTTGGGGCCGCCCTTGTAGGCCTGTCCAGTCGAGTGAAGGAAACGGGGCCCAAAGCCGACACAGGTCGCCGTCTTGAAGCGGTCGCGCACCTTTGAGCGAACGCCCTGCAGACTCTTCTCGCTCTCATCCGACTGTTCGACGAAGGCGAGCAAGGCAAAGTAGTCGCCGGGGGAGAGTCGCGACAGATGGGCTTTGAGATATTGCGCCAGCGAGCCGGCAGAACCGAGCGCGGCGGCATTGGCGGCGTCGGCAAAGAGCGAGATGCCGTCCCGCGCGAAGACCGGCTTCTCCTCCGGGCCGCCGCCGCTTTCAAATTGCTCCGTCAACTCGCGGGCCTTGACCTTGGCGGCTTCCACGTCCGGCTGGTCGAACGGATTGATGCCGATGACGGCGCCCGCGGCGGCAATGGCCATCTCGCAGAGATAGAAGACTTGTCCGATTTGATAGGCATCGCCGATGGCGATGCGGATGACGGGGTGTCCCGCCTGTTCCAGGGCGTTGAGCTTTGGCGCCTGGCTGTCGTCGCCTGCGAGCTGGATATTGAGAAACACGCGATCCCTGCCGTAGACCGATGGATCGCCAAGCGCTTCGCCATCAACCGGGATCAAGCCCTTGCCCTGCTTGCCGGTCGACTCGGCGACGAGCTGCTCGAGCCAGGCGCCGAGGCTCGCCAGGCGCGGAGACGTCACGATGGTGATCTTGTCGCGGCCGAATTTCGTCGCCGGCACGCCGAGCGCAATGCCCAGCCGCATGGCGGGATTGGAGCCGACCGGCACCGAGGAATCGCAGCCAAGTATGAAGCGGGTCGTCTCTTTGCAGAGCCGGGCGACGTCGAGGCCCATGGCTGCCGCGGGGATGAGCCCGAATTTGGAAAGCACCGAATAGCGGCCGCCGATCTCCGGATCGCCGTGAAAGATGTGCGCGAAATCGAGTTTCTTCGCGGTCTTTTCGAGCGCGGAGCCGGGGTCGGTGATGGCAATGAACTGCTTGCCGGCGTGCCCGCCGGACGAAGCCGTCGAGACCCTGTCGAAAAAATAATCTTGCAGGATGTTGGGCTCCAGCGTGGTGCCCGATTTCGACGACACGATGAAGCCGGTCTTGGCGATGACGATGCGCCGCTCCAGCGCCGCAATCTGCTCTGGGTCGGTGGAATCCAGCACGTGGAATTTCGGCCAGCCGCTTTGTGAACCGAGCGTGCGGGACAGGACTTCCGCCCCGAGACTCGAGCCGCCCATGCCGAGGAGGACAATGTCGTCCCAGCCGGTGGCGCGGACCGCTTGGGCGAAGCTCTCGTATGTCGCCAGGTCTTCCGATTCGCGCTGAGCGATGTCCAGCCAGCCCAGCCAGCGGCTTTCGTCGGCGCCGGTCCACAAGGCGGCGTCCTTGCCCCACAGCCGGCGTCCGTCGCCGCGCGCGGTGCGGCTCTTGATTTCATCCGCGACAGCCTGTTCCGCCTCGCCAAGCTTCTCGCTTACGGTCGGCAGAGACGCGCCGCAAATCTTCGAGCGCTTTTCGGCGAGTGCGGCAAACAACTTGTCGGCGGCATCGGCGAACAGCGCGACGCCCTCTTCCACCAATTCCGCGGTGATCCGGTCCAGCGAGATTCCGGCGCTCTCCAGCGTCCTCAGGACGCGCTCCGCCTCGTCGAGGCCTTTCTCGATGGACAATTGCGGCGTGCCGTGATCGCGGAACGCTTCCAGCGTCTCGCGCGGCAGGGTGTTGATCGTGTTGGCACCGATCAGCGTGTCGACATAGAGGACGTCGGAATAGGCCTTGTTCTTGGTGCCGGTAGAGGCCCATAGCAGGCGCTGCGGCCGTGCGCCGCGCCTGGCCAGCGCCTCCCAGCGCGGGCCGGAAAAGATGCGCTTGTATTGCCGATAGGCGAGCTTCGCGTTGGCCACGGCCACCTTGCCGCGCAACTCGGCCAGCGCGGCATCGCCGCCTTCCTTAAGTCGCTGGTCGATCGCGGCGTCCGCTTTGGTGTCGATACGGCTGACGAAGAAGCTGGCAACGCTCGAGATGCGGCTGAGGTCTTCGCCCTTGGGCCGCATCTCCAGGCCCTCGATGTAGGCCTCGGCCACCTGCTCATAGACCTGGCGCGAGAACAGCAAGGTGATGTTGATGTTGAGGCCGGCGCCGGTCAGGTCGCGGATGGCGGGCAGGCCTTCCTGCGTCGCGGGCACCTTGACCATCAAATTCGGCCGCTTGATTTCCTCCCACAGTGACTTCGCCTCGGCGATGGTCTTGTCCGTGTCGTAGGCGATGTAGGGCGACACTTCGATGCTGATGAAGCCGTCTGCCCCGGCGAGCCGGTCGTAGACGGGACGGAAGGCATCCGCCGCGGTGCGGATATCGGCGATGGAGAGCTTGCGGAAGATGGTGCCGAGATCGAGGCCGTCGCCGACCATCCGCGCAACGTCGGCGTCATATTCCTTGCCGTGGGCAATGGCCTTCTCGAAGATCGACGGATTGGAGGTCATGCCCTTCAACCCGTCCTCGTCGATCAGGCGCTTGAACTCGGCGCCCGCGAGAAATTCGCGGCTTAGAAAGTCGAGCCAAATGGACTGGCCGAGCTGCTCGAGTTGCTTGAGACGATTCATGCCGCGCTCATCATCGGAATCGAAGGGTGGTCGGTATCGACACTATGCGCCTCGGCGACACCAAGCTAGCGGCCGGGGCATCCGGACGCGCCTTCGGAACACTTCTTGAACGCGACGGGAAAGGCTCCGGTTCCCGTCATCCCACGGCCGCGCGGAAGCGCGGTCCGGGGGACCCATTTTGGTATAGGAGTCGCCAAATTGGGTCACCCGGATCGCTCCCCCGGATCAAGTCCGGGGTCGCGACCGGGTGATGACGGATTTGGGAGGTGGGGAGGTAAATCGCTACTCCAGCGAACAATCCATCCGTCGCGCCAATCACTCCGCGGCGTGGGTGAGTTCGCGGATCTTGCGGGCGTGGGCGACGGCGCCGCGCGCTCCGGCATTGTGGGTGAACATCTCGAGATTCTCGACCTCGTCCTCGGCCACGGGAGTCATCGCCAGATCGGTATAGCGGAGATTTGCGGGATCGCGGTCGACGCGGCGGCAGATCGCGCGCATGCGCCAGGCCTCGCGCAGGATGCGCGCATGCTTGGAGAGAAACTCGCCGGCGAATTTCGGATAGAACGACCACACGGATTCGATCGGCAGCTCGGGCCGCCGCTCGTAGCGGTTCTTGAAACGCAGGATGCCCCCTTGCAGGGGATGCACCTTCTCGACGCGCAGCGACGAGGCGAACCACAGCACGATCACCATCAGCCGGTAGATGTCGATGCCGCTGGCCTTGGCGCGGCGGAAGATGGTCTCCACGTGCTCCGGCGTGTAGTAGTATTGCCAAGCATCCCAGTAGATGCGCTCCCATTCCTGCTGGCTCATCTTGGAATGCGCCGTCACCGCGTGCTCCAGATCGTATTTGTTGAGATCGGGATCCATGGCGATGCCCTTGGTCCACAACACCTTGTGGTCTTCGGAGCCGGGCAACGGCGTGAGGAAGAAGAATTCCAGGATGTCGAGCGGCAGCTCGCGCTTGATGATCTCGATGTCCTGTTGGATCGATTCATAGGTGTCGCTGGGGAAACCGAGGATGTAGCCGGCATAGGTCCAGATGCCGGCCGCCTTCCAGGCCAGCAGCATCTTGCGGTATTCGGTGATCTTGTTCTGCCGCTTCTTGGCCGCCATCAGGTTGTCGGGATTGATGTTCTCCAGCCCGATGAAGATGCGGGTGACGCCGGCGCGCTTGGCCTTTTCGATGAAGCGCGGGATCTTGTGGCACAGCGTGTCCACCTGGATCATGAAGCGCACGTCCATGCCTTCGTTTTCGCGCAACTCGATGATGCGGTCGAAGATGATTTCCCAGTCCTTGTTGCGGGCGAAATTGTCGTCGGTGATGAAATAGCGATCGACGCCTTGGGCCCAGTTCTGCCGCAGGATGCGCTCCACGTCGTCCGGGCTGCGCCGCCGCGACTGGCGGCCCTGCACGTTGATGATGGTGCAGAAGGAGCATTGGAACGGGCAGCCGCGGCCGGCATCGAAACTCGTCATGTTGCCGATGGTGCGGCGCACGTGCTCGTAAGGCAGGAACGGCGTGACGGTGCCTTCGAGGCCCGGCAGGTCTTCGATGTAATTGTAGATGGGCTTGAGGTTGCCGGCGGCCGCGTCGCGCAGGATGTCGTCGGTGCGGCCTTCCGCTTCGCCGGCGAAAAGGCTGACGCCCATGTCGAGCGCCTGCTGCAGGTCCGGCATCAGATCGGGAAACATCGACAGCAGGCCCGAGACGTGAAAGCCGCCCAGCACGACCTGGATGCCGGCCGCGCGCAGGGGCCGCGCGATATCGAGCGCCCGGGGGTATTGATTGGATTGCACGCCCACCAACCCGACGAAGCCGGTCACGTCCGGGTCGCGGAATTCGGCGATGATCTTGTCGGTGCGGACGCGGGTATTGGTCTCGTCGATGGCCACGACATCGACCGTCCAGCCCTCGAGCACGCCGCGGTCGAGCGCGTCCATCACCAGGCCATAGACGCTGGCCAGCGAATTGGACGGCATGGTGGAGCGCCACCAGCGGATGACATAGCCCTCGTCGTCGTAATGCGACGGCTTGATCAGGATCACGCGGAAGCGCTTGGCGCTGCCGGGAACGGGCGATTCGGCAGCGATCGCGACCATTTTTCCTTCCAAACGCTGGATTTGTTGTCATTCTACAGAAGGCGTCGCGAAAGCACCACCCCGGGGCTCTGCCGATCAAATGCTGGTCCATACGATATTCGACCTGATTGCCTGGGCGAGCGCCGCATTGCTCGGCTGGTGGATTTCGCGCCAAGGCTGGCTCGACGGCGCCTCGGCGCGGCCCCGCTTCAAGAGCGATCCTTACTATTTTGCCACGTTGGCCGCCGGCGCCATCGCCGGGGCTTTGGCCGCCGGCAGCTTCAATCTCGGCTTCGCCGGTATCTGGACCTTGGGCCACTCCATCGCCGGCGCCATCGCGGGGGGCATCGTCACGGTCGAGCTCTACAAGTGGGCGCGCGGCATTCGCGGCTCGACGGGATTGCCGTTCGTGGCGCCGCTGGCGCTCGGCATCGCCATCGGGCGGCTCGGCTGCTTCTTCGCCGGACTGCCCGACTACACCTACGGCACGCCGACCGCGCTTCCCTGGGCACACGATTTCGGCGACGGCGTCCCGCGCCATCCCGTGCAGCTTTACGAGTCGGCGGCGATGGTCGCGTTCCTGATCGTGTTCCTGCGCGAGATTGCGCGGGGTTCCGAATTCGTGCTGCGCAACGGCTTCTATCTGTTCGTCGCCTGGTACGCGGCGCAGCGCTTCGCCTGGGAATTCCTGAAGCCCTATCCAGCGGTCGCAGGACCCTTCAATATCTTCCACCTGATTTGCATCGGCCTTTTCGCCTATAGTCTCTTCATGCTGAGGGGCAGCCATGAGCTTCGTCCGGCCGTCTAAGGACTACATCTTCTACGGGCAGACGACCTCGCTGTGCGAAACCTGCCTGCGGCTGGTGCCGGCCAAGATCGTGTTCGAGGGCGACGATGTCTTCTTTCTCAAGCGCTGCGGCGAGCACGGCGCGCAGAAGACCAAGGTCGCCAGTGACGCGGCCTACTACAAGAGCCAGAAGGACTGGCTCAAGCCTGGCGATCGGCCGCTCGTCCATCAAAGCCGCACGCATCTGGGCTGTCCCTACGATTGCGGCCTTTGCCCCGATCACGAACAGCACTCGTGCCTCGCGCTGATCGAAGTGAACGACGAATGCAATCTGACTTGTCCGGTGTGCTTCGCCGATTCCTCGCCCAAGAAGACGCGCAACCGCAGTCTCGCCGAAATCGACGGCATGCTCGAAACCTTGGTGGCGAGCGAGCGCGAGCCCGACCTGGTGCAGATTTCCGGCGGCGAGCCCACCATCCATCCGCAGATTCTCGAGATCCTGAAGCTGGCGAAATCCAAGCCCATCCGCCACATCATGCTGAACACCAACGGCATCCGCATCGCCCGCGACAAGGCCTTCGTGGACGAGTTGGCGAAGCTGACGCCGGGTTTCGAGGTTTATCTCCAGTTCGATTCGTTGAAGAAGAGCGCGCTGGAAAATCTGCGCGGTGCCGACCTGCGGCGCATCCGCCAATCCGCGCTGGCCAATTTGGAAGAAGCCGGCATCTCCACCACGCTCGTCTGCGTCATCAAGCGCGGCCAGAACGACGACGAGATCGGCGCCATCGTGCGCCATGCGCTCACCTACAAATGCGTGCGCGGCGTCACCTTCCAGCCGGTGCAGGATGCCGGCCGCAACGAGAATTTCGACAAGAACCGCGACCGTTTCCTGTTGACCGACATCCGCCGCGAGGTCGGGCTCACCTCGAATGTGTTCGATCTCGACGACGTCATTCCCCTGCCCTGCAATCCCGACGAGATCGCCATCGCCTATGGCTTGCGCGACGGCACCAAGGTCACGCCGATCACCAAGCTGATCCCCAAGCAGGAGCTGCTGTCCGCAGCGCCCAACACCATCTCCTTCGAGAAATATCCCGAACTGCAGAAGCGCATCTTCAACTTGATGTCGCTGTCGGCGACCGGCGAGGCGACCAAGACGGCGCTGGGCGATCTGCTGTGCTGCCTGCCCAAGGTCGAGGTGCCGAGCGATCTGGGCTACGACAAGGTGTTCCGCGTCGTCATCGTGCAGTTCCTCGACCGCTACAATTTCTGCATCGGCGCGGTGAAGCGCTCCTGCATCCATTTCGTCACGCCCGAGCGCAAGATCATCCCCTTCGACACATACAACCTGTTCTATCGCGAGGGCATCGATCCTCGCCTGCGGGAGCCTGCCCATGCCTGAGCCTCAATCGCCGCCGCGCAAGCCGCATTGGAGCGCGCTCGCCATCACGCTCCTGGTGATCGGATTGCTGATCCTCATTCCATCGGGGCTTTGCACCGGAATCATGGGCGTGGGCGCCTTGCTCGAGGCGTTCAGCAGCGGATCGAGCGACAGCGGAGGCTTTCTCTCCATGGTGCTGTTCGTGGGCGGCCCCTTCGTCCTGGTCGGCGCGGCGCTGGTCTATGCCGCGTTCAAGGTGCGTCGTGGCAATTGAGCGCCTACACCGGCCTTGGCAGCGCTCTCGCTCGATGACCCTCGGCGCAGCCGTCAGCCTGCTCGGGTTCCTCCTGTGCGTGCCGGCTCTGCTGCTTGCGTTATCGATGAGCGCCTTCAAGGTCTACCTGCTCATCAGCGGAAAAAATCTTTCCAGCAATGGAATCATGACTGCCGCCGACGTCAGGATGCCAATCCTGGCCGCCGTCATCATGGCGGTGGCGATCCTTCTCGGATACGCGCTGATAAGGTTCGGCAGATATCTCGGAGAGCGATAGCGCCATGAAAATAGATCTGCTCTCGCCGGAAAGCTTCGCCAGCGGCCATCCCCTGGCGCAATACAAATGGCTGCGTGAGAACGCGCCCGTGTTCTGGCACGAGGAGCCGAATGGCAGCGGCTTCTGGGCGGTGACGCGCTACAAGGACGTGTGGGAGGTCGATCGCAATTTCCAGGCCTTCTCGTCGGAGCCCACCATCATGATCACCGATCCGCTGGCCGAGCAGCAGAACTCTTTCGGTCCCTACAAGATGATGCTGATGATGGACCCGCCGCAGCACACGGCCTATCGCCGGCTCATCCGCAACGAATTCACCGTGCCGATCTCGGCCGACCGCACGCCGCGAATGCAGGCGCTGGCCCGCCAGATCGTGGATGCGGTGATCGAGCGGGGGGAATGCGATTTCGTCAATGAGATCGCGGGCGAGATGCCGTCCTACGTCATCGCCGAATTGATGGGCCTCCCGCTGGACGACGGCCGCGAGCTCTACAAGCTGACCGAGATCATCCACACCTCGCCGGAAGCCCAAGCCCCGGGCGCGGGCGCCGCCGCGGTGTTCAAGATGTTCGAATACGGACGCGGCGTGATCGCGGAGAAGCGGGCGCGGCCGGCCGACGATCTCGCCACCAAGCTGCTCGAGGCGGAAGTCGACGGCAAGCGGCTCGACGACATCGAGTTCCTGCTGTTCTTTCTCTTGCTGATCGACGCCGGCGGCGACACCACCCGCAACCTGCTCTCGGCGGGCCTCATCGCGCTGTTCGACAATCCCGATCAGCTGGCCTGGCTGAAGGCGGATCTGCCGGGCCGCCTGGCGAGCGCGCGCGAGGAGCTGCTGCGCTTTACCACGCCGGTGATCTACATGCGCCGCACCGCGCGGCACGACACCGTGCTGGCCGGCGAGCAAATCCAGGAAGGCCAGAAGGTGGTGATGTATTTCGGCTCCGCCAACCGCGACCCGGAGAAATTCGAGCGGCCCGAGGCGCTCGACCTGTCGCGCGCGCCCAACGAGCACATCGCCTTCGGCACCGGCCCGCATGGCTGCCTCGGCCAGCACATCGCTCGCATCGAGATCGATGCCATCCTGACGGAAGTGCTCACCCGTCTCGACGACCTGGAGATTTCCGGCCAACCCGAGTGGCTGCCCTCCAACTTCATCTCCGGGCCCAAGCACTTGCCGGTACGGTTCGCGGCCGGACGGCGCAGCGCCTAGCCCGCCTCAAACTCCCCACAATTGCGCGCGACAAATCGCTATCAAGAGGGAGGGTTTGCCATGGCCATGAGCGCCGGGAAGCCGAACGGAGAGGTGATCTCCGACATGAACACGACGCCGCTGATCGACGTCATGCTGGTTCTGCTCGTCATGCTGATCATCACGCTGCCGCTGGGCACGCATGCGATCAAGATCGATCTGCCGCACGGCATGCCGACCAGCGCACCGCCACCGCCGGTGGTGACCTTGAATGTCGATTTTGACGGCGCGGTGGAGTGGAACGGACGGCGCGTCGATCATGCCACGCTCGATCGCTACCTGGACCGGGCGGCGCGTCAGGAACAGCAGCCGGAGATCCGCGTCGTTGCAGACCGGCTGACGAAATACGATGCGGTGGCCAAGGTTCTGGCCGATGCCCAGCGCCTCGGCGTCCGGCGCATCGCCATCGTCGGCACGGAGCGCTACGCGGCGGACTAGCGAAACAATCCGCTCGCCGTCAGCCCGTCGAAGATGAACTGCATCGCCAGCGCGGCGAGCAGGATGCCGGAGACGCGCGCGATGACGTTGGCGCCGGTGATGCCCAGCACCCGCATCAACCGGTCTGACAAGAGCATCGCGGCGAAAGTCATGGCGATGACGATCAGCAGCGCCGCGATCACGAGTGCGTCGGCGATCACGGTATGCGCGCGGCCCATCAAGAGCACGATGGCCGTCATGCTGCCGGGTCCCGCGGTCAGCGGAATGGCGAGCGGAAAGATGGCGATGTCGGTCCGCTCCTTGGCTTCCATCTCTTCCGGGCTGGTGATCGAGGTGAGGCCCGAATGACGCCGCAGCAGCATCTCGGCCGAGGTCATCAGCAGCAGAACCCCGCCCGCGGTGCGGAAGGCCGGCAGGCCCACGCCGATCAGCGACAGCAGTTGAACTCCGCCCAGCGCGAAGGCGAGCAGCACGCCGAGCGCCGTGGTCGCCGAGAGGATCGCGAGCTTGCGCCGATGTTGCGGCGTCATGCCGGCCGTCAGCGCCAGGAACATCGACGCCACCTCGATGGGCCCGATGGCGACGAACAGAGTCGCCAACGCGATGGGGAAGATGTGGAAGACGGCGGACATTCTACCCGTATATCTCGAACAGACCGGCCGCGCCCATGCCGCCGCCGACGCACATGGTGACGACGCCATATTTGGCGCCGCGCCGCCTGCCTTCGATCAACACGTGCCCCGTCATGCGCGCGCCGGACATGCCGTAGGGATGGCCGATGGAAATGGCGCCGCCCGAAACATTGAGCCGGTCGTTGGGAATGCCGAGCCGGTCGCGGCAATAGAGCGTCTGGCTGGCGAAGGCCTCGTTCAGCTCCCAGATGCCGATGTTGTCCAGCTTGAGCCCGTTGCGCTCGAGCAGCTTGGGAACGGCGAACACCGGGCCAATACCCATCTCGTCGGGATCGCAGCCCGCCACGGCCATGCCGCGATAGACGCCTAAAGGCTTCAGCCCGCGGCGCTCCGCTTCCTTCGCTTCCATCAGCACCACGGCCGCCGCGCCGTCGGACAGCTGCGAGGCGTTGCCGGCGGTGATGTACTTTCCCTCCTTCACCGTCTGCCCGCCTTTGAACACCGGCTGCAGCTTCTGCAGGTCGGCCAGCGTGGTCTGCGGGCGGTTGCCTTCGTCGAGGCTGAGAGAGACGAACTTCTCGCTGGTCTCGCCCGTCTCCTTGTTCGTCACCAGCATGTGAGCGGGCAAAGGCGCGATCTCCCGCTCGTGACGGCCTTCGCTTTGCGCCTGTGCGGTGCGCTGCTGACTCTGCAGCGCGTATTCGTCCTGCGCCTCGCGGCTGATGCCGTAGCGCTCCGCCACCACTTCGGCCGTCTCGATCATCGACATGTAAAGCGTGGGCAGGTGCTGTCGCAGCCAGGGATCGCCGGCGCGATAGCGGTTGATCTTGTCGTTCTGCACCAGCGAGATGGATTCGAGCCCCCCGCCGATGGTGACCGTCATGCCGTCGTCGACGATCTGCTTGGCCGCGGTGGCGATGGCCATCAGCCCGCTGGAGCACTGGCGATCGACCGTCATGCCCGCAACCGAGGTCGGCAGGCCCGCCCGCATCGCCGATTGCCGCGCGATATTGCCGCCGGTGGTGCCCTGCTGCATGGCGCAGCCCAGCACCACGTCTTCCACCTCGCCGCGCTCGATCCCGGCGCGCTTGACGGCCGCCGCGATGACGTGGCCGCCAAGTTCGGCGCCGTTGGTGTTGTTGAAGGCTCCGCGAAAGGCTTTGCCGATTGGCGTTCTGGCGACAGAGACGATGACGGCTTCTCTCATGTGCTTGGTCCTATAGTGTTTCGCGTGGCTTGGGCAGTAGGCAGTAGGCAGTAGGCAGTAGGCAGTAGGCAGTAGGCAGTAGGCGAGGCGTTTGATCAGCCGTTCCAATCCTGCAAACTCCGGATGAGCGCTCGCAGCATGCGTCCGACCTCGTCGCATTGATGCAAGAGCGCTTCGGTTTTTCCGCCATCGGCAATTTGCACACGTTGCGCAAGGATCAAGTGCGTCTCCAGTTCCTTGAGTGAGCCCTGCGATGTTTTCAGGAACTGCACATAGCTTCCTGTCTGATCGCGCCCATACCCTTCCGCAATGTTGGCAGCGATGGAAATGGCAGCTCGTCGGATTTGAGACGTAAGCCCAAACATCTCCTCCCGGGGAAAGCCCTTGGTGTGGGTATAGCAGGCTTCAGCGAGTGTCATGGCAGCCTGCCAGACCTTCAGGTCTCGATAGGATTCCAGCTTGTCGCCCAATGGCCTTCCTACTGCCTACTGCCTACTGCCTAC
>DATCOJ010000160.1:0-5690 GCA_036564785.1 Rhizomicrobium sp.
CTTCCATGTCGTCGGCAGCGGCGGCGACGACGTGATCACCGGCGGCGCGCAGCGCGACGTCTTCGATCTGGGCGCCGGCGGCAACGACATCGCCAGCGGCGGCGCGGGCGACGATCTGTTCCGCCTGGATTCGGTCTTCTCGACCGTGGACCGCATCGACGGCGGCGACGGCAACGACACCCTGGTGCTGGACGGCGACTATTCCGCCGGCGTGTTCTTCTCCGCCGACACCATGACCAACATCGAGAACATGGTGCTGCGCGACGGCTTCAACTACAACCTGACGCTCGACGACGCCAATGTCGGCGCGGGCCAGACCTTGACCGTGAACGCGCACGGGCTCGGCGCCGGCAGCAGCCTCAGCTTCGACGGCTCGGCGGAATCCGACGGCCAGTTCTATTTCATGAGCGGCAACGGCGCCGATCATCTGTCGGGCGGGGCGCTGTCCGATACCTTCGACTACCGCGGCATCGCGCTCACCAGCGACACCCGCGACGTCATCACCGGCTTCGACTTCGCCAATGACCTGATCCGCTTCGGCAAGGTGAACGCGACCGGCGTCAACTCCGACGCCTCGGTTTCGGCCTCGACCTTCGATGCCGACATCTCGGCCGCCTGCGGCGATCATCACTCGCAGCATTGGGCGGAGCTGATCACCGCCACCTCCGGCGACCTGGCCGGCCACGTCTTCCTGGTGGTGTCCGACGGCGGCCATACCTCCGGCTATCTCGACGGCTCGGACCTGGTCATCGAGCTTTCCGGCGCGCTCAACATGTCGGACTTCAATATCGACGACTTCATCGGCTGAGCCGGTCCATCGCGGAGTCCTTGAACGAAAACGGGCCCGGAGTGGCCCGGGCCCGCGATCGTCGGCTTTTGGATTGCGCTAGTCGTTGCACACGGGAAGTGCTGCGATCTCGGCGCTGAAGTTGCCGGTGTAGTTGGAGCCGCCATGTCCCATGGCGCCGGTGACGAGGTAGCTCTTCCACGGCGTGCCCGTCTCATCGCTGCCTTCGGGCGTTCCGGCGTGCGCGCCGTCGGGGAACTGGCACGAGGTCCGGTGTCCGGCTTTCGGCATGACCTTGTTGTAGTCGCCGGTGAGCTTGGAATAGACCGCCGCGCCCCATTTCCATTGCGCGCCGACGCCTTTGTCGGTGGTCGAAAGCGTCCCGTTCCAGGTCACGTTGCCCTCCACTTGGCCGAAGTCCGCCGGCACCTGATAGCTGAGGCCCGAGAGCCACGCTTCATTCTCGCGCCGCGCCGGCACGGTGGTGAGCCAGGTGTCGGTCTGCGCATCGTAGGTCGTGGTCGAGCAGGTGGCGGTGAGGGAGAACTCGACCTGCGCGTTGGGCACCGGCAGGCTGTAGCTCTTGCCGCCCGCGGTGAAGTTGATCGTCTGATGGGTGAAGTAGAGCGTGGCCCCGCTCTTGGGGACGTGCAGGCCGCGAAAGTTCGAATTGAACCAGATGTAGTTTCCGGCCGCGATCGCCGTGCCGTTGAAGTCGGATGAATTCTCGGTCTGGGTCGCGCACAGCTTGCCGCAGCGGAAGCATTTCGGCGTGAACACGATATAGGCCGTGTTCAGGGTTTCGCCGCTGGTGTCGTCGACCAGGGTGGCGTGACCGTAGCTGAATTTGTAGCGCGCCTTGGGCAGCGGCCCCCAGCCTTCGAAGAGATTGGCGGTGAAGTGGCCTTCGTCGTCCTGTGCCGTGACCGGCAGCGAGCCGTTGACGTCCCACACCGTGCCGTCGGCCAGCTTGAGGCCGAACCAGTATTTGACTTCGTATTTGTCGGTGGCCTTGAGGTGCTTGCCGACGGTCGAGAACGTGTAGCCGGTGCACTCGGCGCCGACCGTGGCGTGGTCGACCTCGTCGGCCAGCGCCGCCGCGGGTGCGGCGAGCGCAAATCCGACGGCGGCCGCGATTGCGCGCAAATATTTCGCTGACATGGGTATCCTCCGCGTTCGTTTGTGGCACGCGAGGGGCGAAGGACGTTCCGTTTCGGGACGGCTTGCTTCCGCGCCTGCCGGGGCAACCCACTCGCTGCAAGCCCTTTGCCAAGCGGAAGGGTAAAGGGCCCCGGCCACCGCCAAAGACCCGATTTTGATAATTCTTAGCCGACCTTATTACCTTTCCACATAAGATGGGATAAGAACTATCAATATGGATGAGGCGAGAGACCCGTTTTCACCGGGAGCCGGAACGCAACCGCCCGAGCTGGCCGGCCGAACCGCCATTCTTGATCGGAGCCGCGTCATACTCGAGCGCATAAAGACGCGAAAACACGATCGCAGCTATTTGCTTGTTGGTTTGCGCGGCGTCGGAAAAACCGTCCTGCTAAATCGCATTCAGGCATTGGCGGAACAAGACGGTTATTTTTCCGCTTTTCTCGAAGCGCCGGAAGAAAAAGCGCTCGCAGAGATTCTCGCGCCGCCGCTGCGGCAGCTGCTCTTGAAGCTCGATCGTATCGCCGGAACCAAGGACAAGCTTCACAAAGCGCTGGCTGCGCTCCGAGCGTTCGCTGCTACGTTCGAAATAAAAATCGGCGACATCGGCGTCGGCGTCCGTCCCGAGCCAGGGGTTGCCGACAGCGGACGCTTAGACAACGACCTCGCCGACCTTTTGGCGGCCACGGCCGAGGCAGCCGCCGAGCGCAGGACCTCCGTCGCACTGCTTATCGACGAGTTGCAATATGTCAAATCGAACGACCTTGCGGCGCTTCTTGCTGGTCTGCACCGCATCGGGCAGCTCAATCTTCCGCTCGTAGTTTTTGGGGCGGGACTTCCGCAACTGGTCGGTCTGACAGGGAAGGCGAAATCCTACGCGGAACGACTCTTTATCTTCGAGGAACTGGGGCCGCTTGGCGCAAAGGACGCGACCGAGGCGATCGAGGGGCCCATCCGGCGTGAGGGTGTCGGAATTGCGCGTGAGGCGCTCACAGAAATCGTTCAGGTGACGGAGGGCTATCCATTCTTTCTGCAGGAGTGGGGCTCGCATGCATGGCGCGTTGCAACCAAATCGCCGATTACGCCGCTCGACGTCGCCGTCGCCCGCAAGAGCGCCGTTGCAGCTTTGGATCAGGGCTTCTTCAGGGTTCGCTTCGACCGCCTGACACCCAGTGAGCGCGATTACCTCCGGGCCATGGCCGAACTCGGCCGCGGCCCGCATCGTTCCGGCGACATTGCTGCGAAGTTGAATCGGCCTGTCGAGCAGGTCGCCCCAATACGCGCTGGTGTCATCGCCAAGGGCATGGCGTATGCTCCTTCGCACGGGGGCACCGCCTTCACTGTTCCCATGTTCGACGACTACCTTCGCCGCGTAATGCCGGAATTCGCTCCCAAGGTTCCCAGGAAGCGAACCAGGCGGTAGGGTTCGCGATATTCCCGCAGCCGATCACATTGCCGGCGCGTTAGGCTAAGGTCTTGAATCTGCCGCAAAGATTGGCGAGGGAAACCCACAGGGAAGGGCCCGGGCGACGCACTCCATGAACATCGGCGATTATCTTTTGGAAAACCTTTTCGCGCTGCGCGAGTGGCTGTCGCGCCACCGCGGCGGCTTCGGCAAGGTGCTGGCCTTCGCCACCGTGGCCCTCGCGGCCCCCCTGATCGGGCTCCTGCTGCTGCCGGACATTCTGGGCGTGTTCGCGCCGCCGCTGGACACCAGCCAGGACCTCTACGCCATCAACCGGCCCATCGCCTTCACCTTCCTGGACAGCCAGGGGCGCACCGTCGGCCATCGCGGCGCCGTGGTCGGCGACCGGCTCAAGCTCGAGGAGATGCCGGCCTACCTGCCGGCCGCCTTCATCGCCATGGAGGACCGCCGCTTCTACCAGCACGGGGGCATCGACATCCGCGGCTTGGTGCGGGCGATGTGGACCAATTTCCGCGCCCATCACGTGGTGCAGGGCGGCTCCACCATCACCCAGCAGACCGCCAAGATCGTGTTCCTCAGTCCCAAGCGCACTTACGCCCGCAAGCTGGAAGAGCTGGTGGACGCGGAGAGCCTGGAGAAGTCGCTGTCCAAGCAGGAGATCCTGCAGCTCTACCTGAACCGTATCTATCTGGGCTCCGGCGCTTACGGCGTGGACGGCGCGGCGCGCGTCTATTTCGGCAAGAGCGCGCGCGAAGTGACGCTGCCCGAAGCCGCCATGCTGGCCACGCTCACCCGGGCGCCGACCGTGTTCTCGCCCCGGCGCGATCTCGCCGCCGCCCAGGCGCGCGCCGCGCGTGTGCTGAACGCGATGGTCAAGACCGGCGCCATCAGCCTGGAGCAGGCGGATGAGGCCAAGGCCCATCCCGCCGTGGTCACCGACCGCTCCAGCGTCGATGCCCGCAACTTCTTTCTCGATACCGCGGCGGACGAAGCCTTGAAGCTCGCCAGCGTCAACGGCCAGGTGCCCAATGCCGATCTGACCGTGCACACCACGCTCGAGCCGGAGCTGCAGGAAGCCGCCCGCCATGGGCTCAACCGCGTGCTCGCCAAATACGGCGCCAGGGCGCATGCCAGCGAAGGCGCCGTGGTGGTGATGAAGACGGACGGCGCCGTCGCCGCGCTGATCGGCGGCCGGGATTACGACGAGAGCGTGTTCAACCGCGCCACCCAGGCCAAGCGCCAGCCCGGCAGCGCCTTCAAGCCGTTCGTCTATCTGGCGGCGGTGGAGAACGGCATCAGCCCGTGGGACGTGCGCGAGGATGGGCCGGTCGATATCGACGGCTGGGCTCCGACCAATTACGGCGGCCGCTCCTACGGCACCATCACCTTGGCGAGCGCGCTGGCGCATTCCGTCAACACCATCACCGCGAGCCTGGCGCAGGAAGTGGGCGTGACCAGCGTGATGGAGGCGGCCCAGCGCCTCGGCATCACTTCGCCGCTGGTCGCCAACGCGTCGCTGGCGCTCGGCACGTCCGAAGTCACGCCGCTCGAGCTGACCACGGCCTATGCGGCGTTCGCCAGCGGCGGCGTGCGCATCTATCCTTATCTGGTCACCGAGGTGGACGATCAGGGCGGCCGCGTTCTCTACAAGCGACAGCCGCCGGCGCCGACCCGCGTGATCGCCAGCCATGTCGACCGCGACCTCACCGAGATGCTCTACGGCGTCATCGCCGAGGGCACCGGACGCAGCGCCGCACTCGCCGGCCATGAAGCCGCCGGCAAGACCGGAACCACCCAGGACTATCACGACGCCTGGTTCGTCGGCTTCACCACCGATTACGTGACCGGCGTGTGGATCGGCAACGACGATTCCTCGCCGATGAAGAACGTCACCGGCGGCACCCTGCCGGCGCAGGTGTGGAAGTCGGTGATGACCTACGCGGAGAAGGATCTGCCGGGCCAACCGCTCGACAAATCGCCGCCGCAGCCGGCCAACGACGAGAACGGTATCATCACCGCGGAGTCCGGCTCCACCACCATCGAGGGTTCGGACGGCATCACCAGCATGGACGACGAAGCCGGCGGCGAATCCCGCGAGTCGGGCGACGAAGGCAGCGGCCCCAGAGGCCGGAGCGGCGATCAATCCTGGTGGGATTGGCTGTTCGGCCGCGAAGGCGGCTCGCGCGCTTCCGCCGCTCCGCATGCCGCCCGGCCGCCTGCCGTGGAGTCCGCTCCGCCGCCGCGGCCGCCCGACAGTTCGCCGGAGGTGATCGTGCCGGACAACCAGGTGCCGCCGACCGCGCACAATTACGATCAGCC
>DATCOJ010000161.1:0-10340 GCA_036564785.1 Rhizomicrobium sp.
GGAGGGGAGTGATCACCGGGTGAAGTCGGGTGACCTCCCCCTCGATCCAGCCGAGGCCGGGATGATCGCCGAATTCGTGTCCCACGCTTGCCAGAAGCTGCATGCCGACGCAGATGCCGAGGAACGGAACACCGCGCGCCAGCACCGCCTCCTCCAGCGCCTCGATCATGCCGGGGATCGCGCCCAATCCGTCCATGCAATCGCCGAAGGCACCCACGCCCGGCAGCACCATGCGCTCGGCTGCGGCCACCGCGGCTGGATCGCTGGTGACGACGATGTCCTGTCCGGTGCCCGCCTCGCGCGCCGCCCGCGCCAGCGCCTTCTCCGCCGAACGCAAGTTTCCGGAGCCGTAATCGATCAGGGCGACGGTCGCCATTGCCGCCGCCTAAGGACGAAACCCGGCCGGCTCGTGCGCCGACTTCTTCCAGAAGAACATCAGATAGAAGATGCCGAGCCAGAGCACGAACGATGCCGAGGTGAACACCGCCGAGGTGCCGACCCCGAGCCAGCTGCCGCTGACGCCGACATATTGCGCGGTGGGACGGGCGAGCGAGGCGGCCGGCAGCGCCCCCAACGCGGCCAGCGCCGCGCTCTTGAGATTGGCCTCGATCAGCATCTCGCCCAGGAACACCATCATGCCGATCGTGTAGGCGACGAACACGAAAATCTTGAGCCCGATCCGGGCCTGGCTGAGGAAGTAGTAGATCGCCACCACCATGGCGAAATTGACGGTGATCATCTGGGCGAACCAGCTGACCTCGTTCTGGGTCGCCGAGCGCGCAAGATTGAGAAGATCGAGTTCGGTCATGAACTGGCTCCCGAATTCCGGGTGCTGTTATCGCCGGATCGTGAAAGCCGCGACAGCACACTGTGGAAGAAACGCTCGGCCTCCGTCTTGGCTTCCTCCGCCACGGCGGGAACCTCCTCAGCGAACGCCTCGCGCGCGGCCGCGAATTCGGCATCGATGAATTGCGAGACCGGTGCTGGAAGGAATTCTACGCCGAGTTCGCGGGTCAACGCCTTTTTGGCTGTGAGTTCGAGCACGATGGCGCGGACCTCCGAAGGTGGATCGCATTCCTCCATCAGAGCCGGAAAGTGCATCGGCGCGATCGACTCGTGCTTATGAAGTCGCAGCCAGCGAAGTGCAGCCGCGGGGCGCAGGGCATAGAAGATTTTCTTCATCTCCACCCGCTTGCGGTCGGCGAAATAGGCTTTGCGCTGCCGCTCGCCCAAATGCAGATAGTGGCGTGCGATGCGCTCGCGAATCGCCCACCGCCGCGCCAACGCCAGGAACTCATCGCGGAACCAGGGGTCGGCGGCATAGACGATCGGCGACGTCAGCCATTCGATGACCACCGCATTGCCCTTCAGCATCAGCCGCAAAGCCTTGGCGACATCCCAGCCGTTGACATCGAGCTCGCCCTCGAGCGGCATTTCGATCACGTCGCGCTTGGCAAATAGCGAGAGATAGTCCTCGACCGTCCGCACAAAGATGAACCGGCAATCGTAGTCGCTGTCGGGCGAGGGAAAGCCCCATGCCCGGCTGCCGCTTTCGATGGCGAGCGGAATCGCGACCCGGTGTTCCGCTGCGATCATCCGCAGGCGGCCGTCGATCCCGGCGACGGCTTGCGCATCCATGGACGAGGGAATTTCTCGCAACATCCCGCCAGTTTGGTTCAGGCGATTGCGGATGGAAAGGCAGGTTCGGTGAGAAATTGGGTCACCCGGATCGCTCGCGGAAAGCGCTCGCGACCGGGTGATGACGCCCCTAGCGTGTACGAAATCTAATCCCCATCCATCTTCAGCGCCTCGATGAAGGCCTGTTGCGGGATGTCGACCTTGCCGAACTGGCGCATCTTCTTCTTGCCCTCCTTCTGCTTGTCGAGGAGCTTTCGCTTCCGCGTGATGTCGCCGCCGTAGCATTTGGCGGTGACGTCCTTCCTGAGCGCGGAGAGCGTTTCGCGCGCGATGATCTTGCCGCCGATCGCCGCCTGGATGGGAATCTGGAAGAGGTGGCGGGGGATCAGCTCCTTCAGCTTCTCCACCATGGCGCGGCCGCGGGTCTCGGCGCGGGCCCGGTTGACGATCATGGAGAGCGCGTCCACCGGCTCGGCATTGACCAGGATCGACATCTTCACCAGGTCGCCTTCCTGATAGTCCTCGATGTGATAGTCGAAGCTGGCATAGCCGCGCGACACCGATTTGAGCCGGTCGTAAAAATCGAACACCACTTCGTTGAGCGGCAGGCGATAGACCACCATGGCGCGGGAGCCGGCATAGGTCAGCTCCACCTGGCGGCCGCGGCGGTCCTCGCACAATTTCAACACCGCGCCCAGATGCTCGTCCGGCACGAAGATGGTGGCCTTGATCCACGGCTCCTCGATGAAGGAAATGCGCACCGGATCTGGCATGTCGGCCGGATTGTGCAGCTCTTTCATCGTGCCGTCGGTCAGGTGAACGCGATAGATGACCGAAGGCGCGGTGGCGATGAGCTCGAGATTGAATTCGCGCTGCAGCCGTTCCTGGATGATCTCCAGATGCAGCAGGCCGAGGAAGCCGCAGCGGAAGCCGAAGCCGAGCGCAGCGCTGGTCTCGGTCTCGTAGGTGAAGCTGGCGTCGTTGAGATGCAGGCGGCCCAGCGCATCGCGCAGATCCTCGAACTGCGCCGCATCGACAGGAAACAGGCCGCAGAACACCACCTGCTGCGCCGGCTTGAATCCCGGCAGCGCCTCGGAAGCGCCGCGGCGCTCGTCGGTGATGGTGTCGCCCACTTTGGTGTCGGCGACTTCCTTGATGGCGGCGGTGATGAAGCCGATTTCGCCCGGCCCCAGAGACTCCGCCGGCACCTGCTTGGGGGTGAACACGCCGACGCGTTCGACCTGGTAAACGGCGTCGGCCGCCATCATGCGGATCTTCTGGCCCTTCTTCAGCTCGCCATCGACCACCCGCACCAGCACCACCACGCCCAGATAAGAGTCGTACCAGCTGTCGACCAAGAGCGCCTTGAGCGGCGCGGCCGCGTCGCCCTTGGGCGGGGGCAGGCGATGGACGATCGCTTCCAGCACCTCGGCGATGTTGAGGCCGGTCTTGGCGGAAATGGGGATGGCGTGGGAGGCGTCGAGCCCGATCACGTCCTCGATCTGCTGGCGCACCCGCTCGGGCTCGGCCGCCGGCAGGTCGATCTTGTTCAGCACCGGCACGATCTCGAGATTGGCCTCGATGGCCTGATAGACATTGGCCAAGGTCTGCGCCTCCACACCCTGGCTCGCATCCACCACCAGGAGCGCGCCTTCGCAGGCGGCAAGGCAGCGGGAGACCTCGTAGGCGAAGTCGACATGGCCCGGCGTGTCCATCAGGTTGAGGACGTAGCTCTCACCGTCCTCGGCGCGGTAGTCGAGGCGCACGGTCTGCGCCTTGATGGTGATGCCGCGCTCGCGCTCGATCTCCATGGAATCGAGCACCTGCTCCTTCATCTCGCGGCTGGTGAGCCCGCCGGTGACCTGGATCAGCCGGTCGGCCAGGGTCGATTTCCCATGGTCGATATGGGCGATGATGGAGAAATTGCGGATGTGGGCGAGATCGGGCATGGGTGGCGCGTTCTTAGCGGCAGTGCCGTGCCAAAACAATGACTTATAGGGCTCAACCGGCCCGAAAGCGTTGGCCTTGATGGCGCCGTCACCGAACTATAAAATAACGCAGGTAAAGTCGAGTAAGCCTCGATATGTGCGAGGCGCGTAAAGCGTGGCGTCGTGGATACGCCCGTTTCGAGAGCACAGCACAGCTCAGACAGACGACATCTGCCCCCTGATCACTGCATACGCGTGTTTTCACTGCGTAGCCACAGACAGCGGAGGATGCTCATGCCGCCATTTCGCACACCGACTCGGCGAGACCTGCTGGCCGCCTCGGCCGCCGCCGGTGCAATCGGTCTCCTGCCGGCGCAATCCGCGGCAAGGCGCAGCGATGCGCCTTCCACCCAATCCTCGCAACAAGGAGAATCGTCGATGGCCAAGGCCGACGCGATCCGCCCCTTCCATTTTCATGCAACCGATGACGCCCTTGCGGACCTGAAGAAGCGTGCCGCGGCCACGCGCTGGCCCGACAAGGAAACGGTGCCGGATCAATCCCAGGGCGTCCAGCTCGCCACCGCGAAGAAGATCGCGGCGCATTGGGCGCAGCACGACTGGCGCAAGATCGAATCCCGGATGATGTCGCACCCGCATTTCATCACCGAAATCGATGGGCTCGACATCCATTTCATCCACGTGAAGTCGAAGCACGAGCATGCGCTGCCGATGATCGTGACGCACGGCTGGCCGGGCTCGATCATCGAGCAGCTGAAGATTATCGAGCCGCTCACCGACCCCACCGCGCATGGCGGCACGGAGGCGGACGCGTTCCACCTGGTCATCCCGTCGCTGCCGGGATACGGCTTCTCCGCCAAGCCGACGGCGCCCGGCTGGTACCCTCCGCGCATCGCCAAGGCCTGGGCCGTGCTGATGCAGCGCCTCGGCTACACGAAATACGTGGCGCAAGGCGGCGACTGGGGCAATGCGGTCTCGGAGAGCATGGCGTTGCAGGAGCCGCCGGGACTGCTCGGCATTCACACCAACATGGCAGCCACGCTGCCGCCCGATATTTCAAAGTTGCTCAACGCCGGCGCCCCGCCGCCGGCAGACCTCGGGCCCGACGAGAAGCGCGCCTACGAGCAGGTCGATTTCTTCTACAAGAAGGGGCTCGGCTACGCGATCGAGATGAACAACCGCGCGCAGACGCTGTATGGAATCGTGGATTCGCCGGTCGGGCTTGCGGCCTGGATGCTGGATCACGATGCCGCCAGCCACGCGCTGATCGCCCGCTCCTTCGACGGCCAGCCTGAGGGCATCACGCCGGACGATTTCCTCGACAATGTCACGCTCTATTGGCTGACCAATACGGCGATCTCCTCGGCGCGGCTCTATTGGGACACGCGGCAGTTTCCGGCGAAAGGCGGCTTCTTCGATGTGCGCGGCGTGAAAATTCCCGTGGCCGTCAGCGCCTTCGCCGACGAGATCTACCAGGCGCCGAAGAGCTGGGCGGAGAAGGCCTATCCGAAGCTCATCCACTACGGCCGATTCTCCAAGGGCTGCCACTTCGCGGCGTGGGAACAGCCGGAATTGTTCGTCGAGGAAATGCGCGCCTCGTTCAAAACGCTGCGTTGAGCGGGACGGGTGCCGTGAATCGTCTGTCGTAAATCGAGCAAGGGAGCATTCGATGAAAGCCTTCATCGCAGGATTGGTATTGGCCGTGACGGCCGTCACAGCAACATTGGCGCAGCCGGAAAAACCGACCATCGTGCTGGTGCATGGCGCGTTCGCCGATTCCTCGAGTTGGAACGGTGTCGTTTCGATTCTCCATCGCGACGGCTATCGCGTCATCGCCGCTGCCAATCCGCTGCGCAGCGTGAAGGGCGACGCCGCCTACGTCCACGCCCTGCTCGCCACGATCAAGGCGCCCGTCGTGCTGGTCGGGCATTCCTACGGCGGCATGGTGATCAGCAACGCCGCCACCGGCCAGGCAAACGTGAAGGCGCTGGTCTATGTCGCCGCCTTCGCGCCGGATGCGGGCGAAAACGCAGGCGGGCTCGACAACAAGTTTCCGGGAAGCCTGCTGGGCACGGCGCTCTTGCCGCCCGTGCCGCTCCCCGGCGGCGGTCATGATCTCTATGTCGTCCAGGACAAATTCCACGACGCCTTCGCGCCGGATCTCCCGGCGGCCGCCGCGAGCGTGGCCGCGGCGACGCAGCGGCCGATCACCGATATCGCGTTCGGCGAGCCCTCGGAAGGAGCGGCCTGGAAGACGATTCCCTCATGGTTCGTTTACGGCGACCACGACACCGCAATCCCGCCCAAGGCGCACGCGTTCATGGCCCAGCGCGCTCACCCAAAGGCAATCGTGGTCGTCAAGGGCGCCTCGCACGTGGTGATGATCTCCCATCCCGACGCGGTCGCGAAAGTCATCGAAGACGCGGCGAACGCACACTGAAGACGGCTTCCGAAGGGTAAGCTCGGTGGAGTCCTGATTCCGCGAAGAGCGGGAGGGCTAACCCCCCTTCAGCAATCGCGTGCCCATCAGGAACGGCACCAGGGCCGCAAGTTCCGCGGCGATGGAGACCGCGACCAGCGCGCCGAGCGATACGTCGTAGAGCACGTCGAGGGACGACAATTTCTCCCGGGAGCGCCTTGCACGAGATACGGCATTGCCGTATATAGCACAATGCAAACGGTGATCGAAACCGGTCCTTTTATCCGCGATGCCGGTGCCGCCGGCATGACGGAAGATGAACGGTTTGCCCTGATAAATTTCGTTGGCGCGAACCCGGACGCCGGGGACGTGATCAAGGGATCAGGCGGCTGCCGGAAGGTGCGCTTTGCCAAGGCGGGAACGGGTAAGAGCGGCGGCTATCGGGTTATCACGTTCTATTCGGGCGAGAATGTCCCGGTGTTTCTGTTGACCGTGTACGCAAAAGGCAGGCTTGGCAATTTGACGGACAAACAGGTGAACGTCCTGAAGGGCCGTACGAAGAGGCTGTTGGAATCATACGGAATGACAAAAGGACGATGACGCATGGCCCGCAAAGCGCGCCCCGCAGCAAAGACACACGATGAAATCTTCGCCTCGATGGTGGAGGGACTGGACCACGCCATCGGCATTGCCAGGGGCGAGGCCGATCCTGTCACCTACCGCGTGCACGTCCCTTTCGAGGTCGATGTGAAGGCCGTGCGGCGAAAGACCGGCCTCTCGCAGGAGGCCTTCGCCGGCGCGTTCGGATTTTCGGCTGGAACCGTGCGGGACTGGGAGCAGAAGCGCCGCGCGCCCGATCAGGCCGCGCGCATGTATCTGTGGGCCATCGGCCAGCGGCCCGACACCATGCGCGAAATTCTCGACCCGCTGACCGGCAAGCCCGCCGCAACGATCCGGCCAAGCCGAAGCAGTTCCGCTCGTTCAGCCGAGTGTACGGTAGCATCTCGAAACGCAACCCCCCAGCGACCCAAGCGGGCATCGCGGCATTGAAGGATACGTAGGCTGGCACCGGATATCAGGATTTCGTGGATCAGCCGGTCGGCCAGGGTCAATTTCCCATGATCGATATGGGCGATGATGGAGAAATTGCGGATGTGGGGCGGCGCGAGCTGTCTAGTTCGATGAGATCAATGCTCGCCGAGGACCAGATTTTCAAAAGTATAGTCTGCTTCTACCCATCGGTAATTGCTCAATACAAACACCTTGGTTTGCACAGACACCGCATCGCCTGGGTGTATCGGAGTATCGCAATCGAAATCGATGGAGATGATGGTTGGACGCTCTCTGCTGGCCCTCGTTTCTGAGTCATCTTCCTTCTGTAGGGCACTTATCTCGCTATCGGCGGGGACGAAGTGACCAAAGACGCTGATACCGCTCGCATCCTCCTTTAGGGCGAAGCACCGCGCCCCGGTTGAACTGTAAGCTGTCCAATGGAACAGATAGTCTGATCGCAATCCCCCATAGCTAACAAGCGTAATGGGAAGGTCCTCATTGACCGCCGAGACTATACGAAATAGCAACCTGAACCGCCCCTGCGAACTCCCCCCCAAACTGAAACGCTCAGCAGGGCCGAGCAAATACGGCTTTGTCGCCGTGACCTTCAACAGGGTTGCACCGTGAGAAACGGGGACGCCTGCGTTCGGCATCACTTGAGCGGCGAGCGGTGTCGAAAGCAATCCGACCAAAACTATTAGTGCCAGCGGGGTGCGGTTCATGGTCTATCGGTTGGTTGCTCAGTGAATTCGAGTTTTCTTGGCAAGACTTTTTTTGCAGGCATCGCCAACGGCTCGGTTGATGATGGAGTTTGATCGAATACAGGTGCTGGTGGCGGAGCCACGCTCGGGGCTGAGTTGTCGTTGGGTCCTGTTTCTGCAAGTGGCGGACGAGACATGGTCTTTGAAATCGGAGGTGGCGCAGTTTGGGCCGGGATTTGCGGCTGAACAATACGAACTTGTACTTGAGGCATGCTCGATATCACTACCGGACCGGAACGGGGGAGGGTGTAGGCCAGCAATGCGACAATGCTTCCCGCAACTGTCGCAATTGCTACTATTATAGTCCAAATTCCAAATCGATCTGATTGCATTTCGCGCTGCGCCTCACTGCAAGAATAAACTCAAATGCATTTGTTGGCCAACCCCCAAGTGAAAGGAGAGGAATTTTACCCTCAATCAGCCGGCTTCTAGCCGCGTAGCCGTGACGAACGGCACTAGCGCCGCCAGCTCCGCGGCGATGGAGACCGCGACCAGCGTGACGAGCGACACGTCGTATAGCGCGCCCAAGAGCGAGCTGCCGGCGAACCAGGCGATGCCGAAAATGGCCGAGAAGTTTCCATAGGCCCGCGCGCGCGAGGATTCCGGCGCCAGAAGCACCACGCCCGGAGGCGCGGCGCGGGGCCGGCGTCTAGGGCCCAATCACAGAGTTATGCATAAGACGGCGGCGCGGTGGTCCGTAAAGAAGATGGGGTCCGCCACGGCCCGTATGGTGGGGGTGGGAACCCGTTCGGGACGAAGGACCGGATCGGGATGATTCAAGGTCCGGAAAACCGCCCTGATTCCAGCCGCTTGTCATTTTATAGGCAGCATTACTGCCCAATCCATCCACCGCGCTACGGGGCGGGTGTAGACTGTGCGTCATGAGCGAATCGAATTCCGCAATCAAAGCCGACCACTTGCCGGATTTGGCCGAAGCGGGCGAACCGCCCAAGCGGCGGGCAGTCGCGCCGCTTGGCAGCCGCAACGCCGTCAAGCACGGTCGCTTCAGTGCGGCGGCGGGGGCCGAACGGGCCGCCGCGCGCGCGCGAACCCTGCGCCGTTTCGCTCCTCTAGAAACAGGAAAACCGAACGAATCCAGCGGCCTGCGCATTGATAAGGAGACGAAAAGGGGATCCCCCCTCCCTCCGGGGTGCTCCTCCGGACAATTCAAACAATTATCTTGCGGCCGCCCCGGCATCCCCGCGCGGGCGCTCATACCGGGCGCGAACAACGCCGTGGATTCAGGCGGTTTTCAGCAGCCGCGTGGCCATCAGGAACGGCACCAGCGCTGCCAGTTCCGCGGCGATGGAGACGGCGACCAGCGCGCCGAGCGACACGTCGTAGAGCGCGCCCAAGAGCGAGCTGCCCGCGAACCAGGCGATGCCGAAGATGGCCGAGAAGATTCCATAGGCTCGCGCGCGCGAGGTCTCCGGCACCAAGTGCGCCACGCCTGCGGTGAGCACGGAATTCTCCACGCCGATGGCGAGGCCCCAGGCGACGGCGCCGGCAATGGCCGCCGTCGCGCCGCCGAGAAATACCAGCGGCGCCGCGAGCGCGGCGACGAGAATTCCCGGCAGCAGCGCGATGAAGCCGCGCGAATCGAACAATCGTCCCAGCGCCAGCGCGCCGGCACCGGAGGCCGCCATCGCCACGGCATAGAGGATCGGCACCGTCGCGGCCGAAACGATGCGGGCTTGCGCAAAGTGGTAGGCGATGAGCGGCCAGTCGGCGAAGCCGAAGGCGACGAGTGCGGCGCTCGCGGCGTAGAGCCAGTAGGCGCGGGAGAGCCCGCCACCGCCGTGCTTGTCTTCGGCCGCGCGCGAGACTTCACCGGCGTAGGGGAAGCGAAGCGCGAGGGCCGCGACCGAGATCAAGGTCAGTGCGGCGGGAATGCCGAGCCACAGAAACGCATGCGCGTATTGCCCATGATGGGCGAGCACCAGCGCGGTGATCAAGGGTCCCGCCAGCGCGCCGGTCTGGTCGAGCGCCTCGTGCAGACCGAAGGCCCAGCCCTGGCCGATCTGCGAGCCGGCGCGCGACATCATGAAGTTGGCCGCCGGGTTGCGGATCGCCTTGCCAGTGCGCTCCAGGATGATGAGACCGGCCGCCATCCACCACAGTCCGGCCAAAGCCATCAGCGGCACCGCCGCCATCTGCACCACGTAGCCAATGAGCGCGATCGCCCAATAGGCGCCGGTCTTCTCGGCCAAGCGGCCCGAGCCAAGGCGGAGTACATAGCCGAACAATTCGCCGGCGCCGGAGATGATGCCCACCGCCGTGCCGCTGGCGCCGAGCAGCGCCAGATAGGGTCCGGTGATGCCGCGCATGCCTTCGTAAGCGGCGTCGGCGAACAGGCTGACCACGCCGAAGGCGACGATGAAGGCAAGGCCGGATTTCTTGTCGAAGCTGCGCGGGCTCATGGTGCCAGTGTAACGCGCGCGCCTACGAACGCGACATCGGACTCCTCTCGTTGGGAGATGAATTCGAAGCAGCGGAGAGGTCTTGGTCCCCCCTCCCCTTGCG
>DATCOJ010000162.1:0-12963 GCA_036564785.1 Rhizomicrobium sp.
GCCGGTCCTGTTCCCGGGTATCTCCGGCTTGATACAGCCATTGTCCCAGGCGCGATCGACGATCGCGAATTCGATGGTCTTGATGGTGACCGGGTTGTCGTCGATGTTGAGCGTGCAGGACGCTTCGCACGGCGCCGGGCAGATGCGGCCGGTGAATTCCGGGAAATTGTTGGTCGAGTGCAGGTTGCGCGAGGCCTCTTCCCAGTTGCCCTGATAGACCAGATCGTTGAAATCCGGAATCTGGTTGTTGACCGGGCAGCCCGGGGTGCCCGGCTGCACCGAGCCGGTGCCGTGGCAATAGGGAATGCCGCAATTCATGCAGCGCGCCGCCTGGTCGCGGGTGTCTTTCTCGCTCAGGGGAATGACGAATTCGCGATAGCCCTTGATGCGTTCGGTGACCGGCGCGTATTTGCGGTCGTGCCGGTCGATTTCCAGAAAACCTGTTATCTTGCCCATTAAACCCCGACGCCTCTGCGTTCTACCTGGTCTGTCATCCTTCGAGGCTCGCCTTCGGCTCGCACCTCAGGATGACGACGGCATACCGTCACCCCGAGGAGCGCGCGTGAGCGCGCCGCGAAGGGTCAATACTGATCCTCGTAGCGTTTCGCCAGATCCTCGATGTTCTCCGGCGGCCAGCCCGGCACTTCCATGCCCAGATGCAACCCCATCTCCGCCAGCACCGCCTTGATCTCGTTCAGCGACTTGCGGCCGAAATTCGGCGTCCGCAGCATTTCGCCTTCCGACTTCTGGATGAGATCGCCGATATAGACGATGTTGTCGTTCTTCAGACAGTTGGCCGAGCGCACCGAGAGTTCCAGCTCGTCCACCTTCTTGAGCAGGACCGGATTGAAGGCCAGATCGGGCTTGGCTTCCTCGGAGACGCGTTCGCGCGGCTCCTCGAAGTTGATGAACACCTGGAGCTGGTCCTGCAGGATGCGCGCGGCATAGGCCACCGCGTTGTCCGGCGTGACGGCGCCGTTGGTTTCCACCGACAGAGTCAGTTTGTCGTAGTCGAGAATCTGGCCCTCGCGGGTGTTCTCGACCTTGTAGGAAACCTTCTTTACGGGCGAGAACAGCGAGTCCACCGGGATCAAGCCGATGGGGGCATCCTCGGGGCGGTTGCGATCGGCCGGCACATAACCCTTGCCGGTGGCGACCGTCAGCTCCATGCGGAAATCGACCTTCTCGTCCAGGGTGCAGAGCACCAGGTCCGGATTGAGAATTTCGACATCGGCGACGGGCGTGATCTGGCCGGCGGTGATTTCGCCGGGACCGGTGGCGCGCAGCGACAGACGCTTCGGTCCCTCGGCATGCATGCGCAGCGCGATCTGCTTCACGTTGAGCACGATGTCCGTCACGTCCTCGCGCACGCCGGCGATGGAGGAGAATTCGTGCAGCACACCCTCGATGTGAATCGAAGTCACGGCTGCGCCCTGCAGCGACGACAGCAGCACGCGGCGGATGGCATTGCCGAGCGTGAGGCCGAAGCCCCGCTCCAGCGGCTCTGCGGTGATGATGGCCGAGCGGCCGGCATCGTGGCCGCCGTCGATCTTGAGCTTCTGCGGCTTGATCAGTTCCTGCCAGTTCTTCTGAAACATCCTGTCCTCATCGTTTCCCGGACGTGTCGGATCACGCCCATTGCGTTCGACGGGTTGCTACTTCCGAATAAAGCTCTCTTCTGGTCGCACGGCCGGACGGAAAACCGCTTCACACTTTTCCTG
Organism: Rhizomicrobium sp.; assembly: GCA_036564785.1. Lineage (GTDB taxonomy): Bacteria > Pseudomonadota > Alphaproteobacteria > Micropepsales > Micropepsaceae > Rhizomicrobium. Next base: position 1,722 of record DATCOJ010000162.1, read on the forward strand.
GCCGATGCTCCCGAAACTCTCTAAACGCGCCTGCGCTTCGGCGGCCGGCAGCCATTGTGCGGGATCGGCGTCACGTCGCGGATGGACGTCACCGTCAATCCAACGGCCTGCAGCGCACGCAGCGCGGATTCGCGGCCCGAACCGGGACCGGAAACCTCCACTTCCAGCGTGCGCATGCCGTGCTCGATCGCCTTCTTGGCCGCATCCTCGGCCGCGACCTGCGCGGCATAGGGCGTCGATTTGCGCGAACCCTTGAAGCCCATCATTCCGGCGCTGGACCACGAGATCGTGTTCCCCGCACCGTCGGTGATGGTGACGATGGTGTTGTTGAAGGTTGCGGCGACATGGGCCACGCCCACCACCACGTTCTTCTTTTCCTTCTTGCGCGCGCGTCCCGCGCCGGCCGGCTTCGCCATTATTTCGTGACCTTCTTCTTGCCGGCGATCGCGCGCGCCGGACCTTTGCGTGTGCGCGCGTTGGTGTGCGTGCGCTGACCGCGCACCGGCAGGCCCTTGCGGTGCCTCAAGCCCCGGTAGCAGCCGAGATCCATCAACCGCTTTATGTTCATCGCCACTTCGCGGCGCAGGTCACCCTCGACCAGGTAATCGCGGTCGATGGCCTCGCGGATCTGGATGATCTCGGAATCGGTCAGGTCGGACACTCGCCGATTCTCGGCGATGCCCACCTTCTTGATGATTTCCCGGGCCTTGGTCGGGCCGATGCCGTGGATGTAACGCAATGCGATCTCCACGCGCTTCTGGGTCGGAATGTTGACGCCGGCGATACGGGCCACCGATTTCTCCTGGTCGCAGCTAAGCTGCTGATTTCGTTAACAACTTTCGCGCGGAAACAACCCCTCCCCGGCCCGGTTCAGGGCGCTGGCCTATAAAGGGACGGGGTGGAGTCGCCGCAAGGGCGCGGATTATAGGAATCCGCGTGGCCCAGTCAACACAGGTAAATGGAGAATTTCCAGGGGTTTTCAAGGGGCCGAAGGGCTTACATGGGCCCAGCGATCGCGGCCCCGATGGCCTTGGCGACCTCACCAATTTAGAAGCGCCAGTATCGAGTGTAGCCTACAAGAAGCAGAACAAGGGTAATGATTGCAAGCGGTGCAACAACTGGAAATACGGATGCAACCTGACCAATCAGATCCGGTATTCCGCCAATCGACCTGTCGGCCGAGCCTGCGACAAGATACGCCACCGGCTTGGCTTGACCATTCATACCGAAATGCATCGGTGGAATCCAAAGTCTTCGCCCGGTCAGCAATGCTATCGTCACAATAAAAGTTATGATACTCATCCCAAGCCCGGAAAACCAGGCAAGATTGCGAATGAGCTTCATTGCGGAACCTCCCCGAGAGAACGCGCGACAAACCACACTGTTCCCACTAGCGGGAATGCTCCCATAATAAGGTTAAAAACCAAGTAAATCAAGGCAAATCGTGTCTTATGGACGGCGACGATTCGTTCCACAACAACCGTCGCTCCAAACGCGACTAGAAACAGCATAAATACTACGCCAGACGCAGCCATCATAGTAAAGGCTGACTGGAAGTCTAGTTCTCCAAGATATACCATGCGAAATACTAGAAAGAACGTAGCCAAACCAAGACCAAAGAAGGATAGGGACATATGCGATCCGACCATTATTTGCTCAATAAATCTCCTCTTCTCCGTCAAGGCGTTTCTAGTAATCACGCCAACTAGCAACATTCCAGCGACAATTAGTCCAGCCACAAATGGATCACTTACTAGGAAAAGAACGTAGTGCAGAAATTCTTGCTGAATCGCCGCGTTTCTCATCAGGAGGTCCCCAGATCCCCAGTCGAATGGTATGATTAGCAGTCGTTTAACGAATTGCAACCGTATAGTTATGGTTAACTCTTCGCGCTATGAGCGGCGGTTGGCGTTTTGACCAACAAACACTTGGTCAATCAACCGATTGCTTTTGCGACCGCCTTGGCGACCTCGTCGATCGGAGCCATGCCGTCCACCGTCTTCAGCTTACCCTGGTTGCGGTAGTAGGCGATCAGCGGGGCGGTGTTCTTGTAATAGACCTCCAGGCGGGCCTTGAGGGTCTCCGGCGTGTCGTCGGCCCGCGTGGTCCCGCCCGATTCCTTGATTCGCTGCTCCACCCGCCGGAGCAGGATCTCGTCATTGACCCTCAATTCGATGACGTGGTCGATCCTCAAGCCCCGCTGCGCCAGCATGCGGTCGAGCGCCTCAGCCTGGGCAATGGTGCGGGGGAAACCGTCGAAGATGGCGCCGCCCCGGCAATCGGGCTGGTCATAGCGCTCGGCGATGATCCCGATGACGATTTCGTCCGGCACCAGATCGCCGCGATCCATGATCGTTTTGCAGCGCTTTCCGAGCTCGGTGCCCGCGGCGATGGCCGCGCGCAGCATGTCTCCGGTCGAGAGCTGCGGCAGGCCGCGCTGCTCGCTCAAAAGCTTGGCCTGCGTGCCCTTGCCGGCGCCCGGAGGCCCGAACAGGACCAGGTTCACCGCCGGGCTCCGCGGAGCTTGGCCCGCTTGATCAGGCCCTCATATTGCTGCGCGATCAGATGACTCTGAATCTGGGCGACGGTATCCATCATCACGCTCACCACGATCAGGATCGAGGTCCCGCCCAGCGCAATGGCAAGCTCGCTGCGCGCGAAATCGGGAATGAGGCAGACGACGGCGAGATAGATGCCTCCGATGACGGTGATGCGGGTGAGCACGTAGTCGATGTACTCGGCCGTCTTTTTGCCCGGGCGGATGCCGGGAACGAAGCCGCCGTATTTCTTCAGATTCTCCGCCGTCTCCTCGGGATTGAAGATGATCGAGGTGTAGAAGAAGGCGAAGAAGATGATCATCGCCGCGTAGAGGATCTCATAGGCTGGCCGGCCGGGACTGATATAGGTGACGATGGTCTGCAGCCAGTCGGGGATGCTCTGGGCGTTGAAGTTGGCGACCGTGCCCGGCATCAGCAGAATGGAAGAAGCGAAGATCGGCGGGATCACGCCGGAGACGTTGATCTTGAGCGGCAGATGGGAGGCCTCGCCGCCGAACATCCGGTTGCCCACCTGGCGCTTGGGATATTGCACCGGCAGACGGCGCTGCGCCCGCTCCATGAAGACGATGCCCGTCACCAGGCCGATCGCGCCGACGATCAGGCCGATGATCTCGATCGAAGAGATCGAGCCGGTGCGGCCGGATTCGAAAATCTGCGCGATATAGGTGGGAAACCGCGCCACGATGCCGGCGAAGATGATGAGCGAGATGCCGTTGCCGACGCCGCGCGCCGTGATCTGCTCGCCGAGCCACATCAGCAGGATGGTGCCGCCGGTCAAGGTAATGACGGTGGTGAAGCGGAAGAACAGGCCCGGATCGATCACCACCCCGCCCATATGCTCGAGCCCGACGGCAATGCCGAGCGCCTGCAGGGCGGCGAGGCCCACCGTGCCGTAGCGAGTGTATTGATTGAGGGTTTTCCGCCCCGCCTCGCCTTCCTTCTTCAGCTGCTCCAATTCGGGGATAACCGTCGTCATCAGCTGAATGATGATGGAGGCCGAGATGTAGGGCATGATGCCGAGGGCGAAGATCGCCATGCGGCCGATGGCGCCGCCGGCCAGCACGTTGAAGACATCCAGGATGCCGCCATGCTGCTGGTTGAGCAGATCGGCGAGCCGGCTCGCATCGATGCCGGGCATGGGGACGTAGGTGCCCAGCCGCGCCACCACCAGCACCGCCAGGGTGAAGAAGATGCGCTGGCGCAGCTCGGTCGCCTTGGCGAAGGAGCTGAAATTGAAATTGGCGGCCAATTGTTCGGCTGCAGAGGGCATGAACTGCTCCGATCCTCCAAGGCACCCGGACTATATAGGTGCGAAACCCGGCAATGCGATGCGGTGAATGAGCCGGCTAGGCGGGGGCGCCTTCGCGCGCAGCCCGCTTTTCCGCGGACTTCTGCCGGCGCTGCAGCCGCTTTCCTGCCTCGCCCTTCTTGTTCATGTAGACCTTCTTCTGGAAGGTCGTCGTGAGGCTGCCGCCAGCCTTCTCGACGGCGGCACGAGCGGAGGCAGAGGCGCCCGCCACCTCGATGTCGAGCTTCGCCTTCAGTTCGCCAGTGCCGAGCAGGCGAATGCCGTCCCGGCTGCGGCGGGCAAGTCCGGCCTTCCTGAGCGTTTCCTCCGTGATTTTTCCCTGGGCGTCGATCTTTTTGCCGTCGATCGCCTTCTGCAGTCGGCCGAGATTCACTTCCGCAAAATCGTTGGCGAAGATGTTCTTGAAGCCGCGCTTGGGCAGCCGCATGTAGAGCGGCATCTGGCCGCCTTCGAAGCCATAGACCTTGGTGCCGGTGCGCGCCTTGGCGCCCTTCACGCCGCGGCCCGAGGTCTTGCCGAGACCGGAGGAGGAGCCGCGGCCGAGCTTGGTCTTGCGCTTGCGCGCGCCCGCATTGTTGCGAATTTCGTTCAGCTTCATTTTCTTCTCCGTCATGGCCGCCCAGCGTCAGCGCGAGCCGGCCATCTGGAATTCCTATTTCTCTTCGACGACCTCGACGAGGTGCTTGACGGCGCGGATCATGCCGCGCACCGCGGGCGTATCCTCGAGCGTACGGGTGCGGCGGATCTTGCCGAGGCCGAGGCCGCGCAAAGTCGCCGCCTGCACCTCCGGCTTGCGGTTGGCGCTGCGGATCTGGCGCACCGTCACGGTCTTCTTCGTTTCTGCCATCGCACGTCTCGCTTGTCTCGACCGGTTGCTAGCTCGCGGGAGCCTGCTCGCCTTTGCTGGTGCCTTCGCGGCGCTGGATGATGTCGCTGACGCTGCGGCCGCGGCGCTGCGCCACCATGCGCGGGCTCTGCTGCAGCTTCAGCGCATCGAAGGTCGCGCGCACCATGTTGTAGGGATTGGAGGTGCCGAGCGACTTGGACACGACGTCACCCACGCCCAGCGCCTCGAACACGGCGCGCATCGGGCCGCCGGCGATGATGCCGGTGCCTGCCGGCGCCGGACGCACGATCACCTTGCCGGCGCCGTGATGACCGCGGGTCTCGTGATGCAGGGTGCGGCCGTCCTTCAGCGGCACCCGGATCAGCACGCGCTTGGCGGCTTCCGTCGCCTTGCGGATGGCCTCGGGCACTTCGCGCGCCTTGCCGTGGCCGAAGCCGACGCGGCCGCGCTGGTCGCCGACCACCACGAGCGCGGCGAAGCCGAAGCGCCGCCCGCCCTTGACCACCTTCGCCACGCGATTGATGTGCACGAGCTTGTCGATGAACTCGCTGTCGCGCTCCTCGCGATCGCCGCGATCCCGCCGTCTGCCTTCGTCACGCGCCACGTGTTCCGTCCTTCCCTAGAATTCGAGGCCGCCCTCGCGGGCCGCGTCTGCGAGCGCCTTGACGCGCCCATGATAGATATAGCCGCCGCGGTCGAACACCACCTGCTTGACGCCCTTGGCGATCGCCCGTTCCGCGATCTTCTGGCCGACCGATTTCGCCGCATCGACGTTCCAGGTCTTTGGCGCCTTGCCTTCCTTCTCGTTGGTCGAGGCGGTGGCGAGCGTGGAACCCTGGCGGTCGTCGATGACCTGGGCATAGATGTGGCGGCCGGAGCGGAACACCGACAGCCGCGGGCGATCGGCCGCGTTCTGCGCGATATGGTAGCGCGTGCGCGACTTGCGGCGCTGAAACAGCTTCGACGTCATTTCTTCTTGCCTTCTTTGCGGCGGATGTGCTCGCCGGCATATTTCACGCCCTTGCCCTTATAGGGCTCCGGCGGCCGGTAGCCGCGGATTTCGGCCGCGACCTGTCCGACCAGCTGCTTGTCGATACCGGCGACGGTGAGCGCGGTCGGCTTCTCCGTGGTGATCGCGATGCCGGCCGGGATGGGATACATCACGTCGTGGCTGAAGCCGAGCTGCAGCTTGAGGTTCTTGCCTTCCACCGCGGCGCGATAGCCGACGCCGTTGATCTCGAGCTTCTGCTGGAAGCCCTGGGTCACGCCGACGACAAGGTTGTTCACCAGGGTTCGCGACAGGCCCCACATGGCGCGGGCCCGCTCCATGCCTTCGCGCGGCGCGATGGTGACGCCGTCATCGCCGATGCTGGCTTCCACTTCCTCGACCAGCCTGACCGAGAGCTCGCCCTTGGGACCTTTGACCTTGACCGTCCTGCCGTCCAACTGGGCGGTGACGCCCTTGGGCAGAGGAACCGGCTTCTTGCCGATACGCGACATTTCTCTTTCCTCCGCCGTCAGAAGATCTGACACAAGACTTCGCCGCCGACGTTCTTCTCGCGCGCCGAGATGTCCGTCATCACGCCTTGCGGCGTGGAGACGATGGACAGACCGAGGCCCTGGCGGTGCGGCTTCAGATCCTTCACCCCGGCATAAACGCGACGGCCCGGCGTGGACACGCGCTTCAGCTCGCGGATGACCGGTCGGCCTTCGTGGTATTTGAGCTCGATCTCGATCTCCTTGCGCCCGTCCTTGAACTCCACCTCGGCATAGCCGCGAATGAAGCCTTCGGCCTGCAGCACGTCGAGCACGCGGGTCCTGAGTCCCGAGTTCGGGCTCTTGACCTTGGCAAGGCCGCGCAGCTGGCCGTTGCGGATGCGGGCCAGAAGATCGCCGATGGGATCCGTGATCGCCATGTGGTTTCGTTCCTTCCTTACCAGCTCGCCTTGGTCATGCCGGGGATCTGGCCGAAATTGGACAACTGCCGCAGCGCGATGCGCGACAGCTTGGTCTTGCGGTAATAGCCCTTGGAGCGGCCGGTCAGCTCGCAACGGTGATGGATGCGCACCTTGGACGAGTTGCGCGGCAGCTTGGCGAGCTTCAAATGCGCCGCGAAACGCTCTTCCGGCGGCAGCCGCATGTTCTCGGTCGTGGCCTTCAGCGCGGCGCGCTTGGCGGCGTATTGTGCCACCATCTTCTCGCGCTTGGCATTCCGGTTGATCTGGCTCTTCTTTGCCATGCTTTCGCTCTTTCAGTTCATGAAGGGGAATTGGAAGCCCTTGAGAAGCGCCTTGGCTTCCGCATCGGTCTTCGCCGAAGTGTTGACGATGATGTCCATGCCCCACACCGTCTCGGTCTTGTCGTAGTCGATCTCGAGGAACACGATGTGCTCCTTGAGGCCGAGCGCGAAATTGCCGCGGCCGTCGAAGCTCTTGCCGTTCAGCCCGCGGAAGTCGCGGATGCGCGGCATCGCCATGGTGATGAGGCGGTCGAGGAACTCGTACATGCGATCCTTGCGCAGCGTCACTTTGGCGCCGATGGCCAGGCCGTGGCGGATCTTGAAGGTGGCGATCGCCTTCTTGGCGCGGGTGACGACCGCCTTCTGGCCTGCAATGGCAGTCAGGTCGTTCTGCGCCTGCTGGATCTTCTTGGAGTCGCTGGCGGCCTCGCCGGCGCCGATGTTGAGCACGATCTTCTCGATGCGCGGCACCTGCAGCACGTTCTTGTAGCCGAACTCCTTCATCAGGGCCGGGCGGATCTCGTCGTTGTAGCGCTTCTTGAAGCGCGGCACGTAGTTGGGATCGCGCTCCGCCTCGCCGACGGCCACCTGGGTGCCAGCGGACTTGTCGGCCTTCTTCGCCGCCTTCTTCTCGGCCTTGGCAGCCTCGCGCGGATCGCCCTTGGGCGCCCTGGCGGGCTTTTCCTTTCCTGCCTCAGACATCGATGACCTCACCGGACTTCTTGGCGAAGCGGACCTTGCGGCCGTCGCCCAAAACCTTGAACCCGATCCGCGTCGCCTCGCCGGACTTGGGATCGACATGAGCGAGATTTGACAGATGAATCGCCGCTTCCTTGTTGACGATGCCGCCCTGCAGCTTCGCCGTCTGCTTCTGGTGCCGCTTGATCATGTTGACACCGGAGACCAGCGCGCGGTTTTCCTTGGGCAGCACCTTCAGCACTTCGCCCTTGCGGCCCTTGTCGCGGCCGGTGGTGACGATCACGCGATCGCCTTTGCGGATCTTCACGCCCATCACAGCACCTCCGGCGCGAGCGAGATGATCTTCATGTGGTTCTTGGCGCGCAGTTCGCGCGTCACCGGCCCGAAGATACGGGTGCCGATCGGCTCGCCCTGCGGATTGACCAGCACGGCGGCGTTGGTATCGAAGCGGATGAGGCTGCCGTCGGGCCGGCGCACGCCATGGGCCGTGCGCACGATCACCGCTTTCAGCACTTCGCCCTTCTTGACGCGGCCGCGCGGGATCGCCTCCTTCACGCTCACCACGATGGTGTCGCCCACATCGGCATAGCGCCGCCTGGAGCCGCCCAGCACCTTGATGCACATCACGCGGCGGGCGCCGGAATTGTCGGCCACCTCGAGCTCGGTCGTCATCTGAATCATGGTTCGAGCCTTCCGCTATTTCCCAACCCGCTCGACCACTTCCCAGGCCTTCAGCTTGGAAATCGGCCGGCACTCCCGGATGCGCACCACGTCACCCGCCTTGAACTCGCCCTTCTCGTCATGGGCGTGATATTTCTTCGAGCGCCGGACAGTCTTGCCCAGCATCGGGTGAATGAAGCGGCGCTCCACCTTCACCACCACCGTCTTGGCGTTCTTGTCGCTCACCACGACGCCTTGCAGCACGCGCTTGGGCATATCCTGTCCTTCTCGTCCTCTAGCCGGCCTTCCGGCGTTGTTCGCTCAGCACGGTCTGGATGCGCGCGATCTCCTTGCGCACCGCGCGCACCCGGCCGGTGTTCTCGAGCTGGCCGTTGGCGCGCTGGAAGCGCAGGTTGAACTGCTCCTTCTTGAGCTTGCCGAGCTGATCGCCCAGCTCGTCCGTCGACTTGACGCGGAAATCTTCCGCCGTGCTCTTTTTCTTGGCCATCTTACGTCTCTCCGTCAGCCGTGCAGCCGCGCCACGAACTTGGTGGCGATCGACAGCTTCGCCGCGCCCAGCCGCATGGCCTCCTTGGCCGTGTCCACGTCGACACCGTCGACCTCGAACAGGATGCGGCCCGGCTTGATCTTGGCCACCCAGAATTCCGGAGCGCCCTTGCCCGAACCCATGCGCACTTCCGCCGGCTTCTTCGACACCGGAACGTCCGGGAACACGCGGATCCAGACGCGGCCTGCGCGCTTCATGTGACGGGTGATGGCACGCCGCGCCGCCTCGATCTCGCGGGCGTTGATGCGCTCGGGCTCCAGCGCCTTCAGGCCATACTCGCCGAAATTGAGCGCGGTGCCGGATTTGGCGGCACCGTGGATGCGGCCCTTGTGCTGCTTGCGGAACTTGGTGCGTGTCGGTTGAAGCATGGTTCTCGTCCGTTACTGCGCGGCCGCCTGCGGGCGCTGCTGTTGCTGCTGACCGCCGGTGGTTTCCGCCTGGCGCTTCTCCACCGCCATCGGATCGTGCTCCATGATCTCGCCCTTGAAGATCCAGACCTTGACGCCGCAGGTGCCGTAGGTGGTCTTGGCGGTTGCGACCCCGTAGTCGATGTCCGCGCGCAGCGTATGCAGGGGCACGCGGCCCTCGCGGTACCATTCCGTGCGGGCGATTTCAGCGCCGCCCAGCCGGCCGCCGCAATTGATGCGGATGCCTTGGGCGCCGAGACGCATGGCCGACTGCACCGCGCGCTTCATCACGCGGCGGAAGGCGACGCGGCGTTCCAGCTGCTGGGCGATGTTCTCGGCCACCAGCTTGGCGTCGATCTCGGGCTTGCGGATCTCGACGATGTTCAGATGCACCTCGTCGCGCGTGTATTTCTGGACTTCGTTCTTCAGCTTCTCGATGTCGGCACCCTTTTTGCCGATGACCACGCCCGGCCGCGCCGAGTGAATGGTGATGCGGCACTTCTTGTGCGGACGCTCGATCACGACGCGGCTGACGCCGGCCTGTTTCAGCCGCTCCGTCAGGTGGTCACGGATCTTGATGTCTTCCTGCAGCAGCTTGCCGTAGTCCTTCTTGCCGGCATACCACCTGGAATCCCAGGTGCGGTTGATGCCGAGCCGCAAGCCGGTCGGATTGACCTTCTGACCCATCAGGCATTCTCCTTCGCGCCCTTGGGCGCCGATTTCCTGGCCGCAGCCTTGGCTGCCGGTTTCTTGTCCGAGGACTTTTTGCCCGATGACTTCGCCGCAGGCTTCGCCTCGGATTGAGCAGCCGATTTCTTTGGCGTCGACTTCTTGGCGAGCTCCGCCTGACGCTTTTCCTCGACCACGATGGTGACCTGTGCGAACGGCTTTTCGATGCGCGCGCCGCGGCCGCGAGCCCGTGCATGGAAGCGCTTCAGCACCATGTTCTTGCCGACGCTGGCTTCCGTCACCACCAGATCGTCGACGTCGAGATCGTGGTTGTTCTCGGCATTGGCGATGGCCGACTGCAGCACCTTCTTCACCGCGCCGGCGACGCGGCGATGGGAGAAGCTCAACTCGTTGAGCGCCGCTTCCGCCCGCAAGCCCCGGATAGACTGCGCCACCAGATTGAGCTTGCGCGGGCTGGTGCGGATATTGATGCCGATCGCCTTGGCCTGATTGTCCGCCAGCACGCGGGCGCGAGAGGTCTTGCCCATTACTCCGCCCTCTTCGCTTTCTTGTCGCCGGAATGGCCGTGGAAGGTGCGCGTGGGCGAGAACTCGCCCAGTTTGTGGCCGACCATGTCCTCGGTGACGAGTACGGGGATGTGCTTCTTGCCGTTGTAGACGCCGAAGGTGAGACCGACGAATTGCGGCAGGATGGTGGAGCGCCGCGACCAGGTCTTGATCACTTCCTTTCGCCCGCTGCCGCGCGAGGTCTCCGCCTTCTTGAGCAGAAAGCCGTCGACAAATGGGCCTTTCCAAACCGAGCGTGTCATGTCCTACCCTTGCGTCAACTTGCCGTGGCGTGAGCGCACGATGAATTTCGTGGTCCGCTTGTTCTTGCGCGTCTTGGCGCCCTTGGTCGGCTTGCCCCAGGGCGTAACCCAGTGCTTGCCGCCCTTGGTGCGGCCGCCGTGCGGATGATCGACCGGGTTCATGACGATGCCGCGATTGTGCGGCATGCGGCCGCGCCAGCGCTGACGGCCGGCCTTGCCGATCGTCGTGTTCATGTTGTCCGGGTTGGACACCGCACCGATGGTCGCCATGCAACGGCCATGCACCAGGCGCTGCTCGGTCGAATTGAGGCGGACAATGACGTAGTCGCCGTCGCGGCCGACGATCTGGGCGTAGGAACCGGCCGAACGCGCGATCTGCCCGCCCTTGCCGATCTTGAGCTCGATATTGTGCACGATGGTACCGACCGGAATATTGGCGAGCGGCATGGCATTGCCG
>DATCOJ010000163.1:0-2510 GCA_036564785.1 Rhizomicrobium sp.
GAGCCACTGAAGGGGTGACCGCCTTGGCGCGCGTATCAGACGATCTCTTGCTCGCGGCACAGTCGGGTGACCGGCACGCGCTGACACAGCTATTGGTGGCGCTGCAGCCGGACATTCGACGCTACGCCCGGCGCCTTTGCCACCGCACCTCGGTCATCGAAGATGTGGTGCAAGAAGCACTCATCGTCGTGTACCGGCGCGTGGGCACGATCCGCAGTCCAGCCGCACTCGCCGGCTGGCTGGTGACCGTCATCGCCCGCCTTTGCATGCTGCCGGCGCTGATGCTGATGCGCGGAGTCGAGGAGCTCGCCAGCCTGGAAGAGTCACGCGAGCTCGCAAAGGTCCCGCCGGACGACGCATAGACTTGGTCAATGCGATCGAGTCGCTTTCGCCGTCCCATCGCGAAGTGCTGCTGCTGCGAGATCTCAAAGATCTGACGATTGGGGAAATCGCCGGGCGGCTCGGCGTGACGCGCGAAGCGGCCAAAAGCCGCCTGCGCCGCGCCCGCACACTGGTGCGCGAATACCTGCTCGGCACAAAGGACAGCGGACGAGAGAGCACATGAATTACTTTCGTGGAGTCGGCATGTTCGGGAGCGCCTTCCTGGGCGCACACCTGATGCGCGGCGCAGCTGCGGCGGCGCTACTCGCTTGGGCCATCGTCCACCAGACCGCGCACCCTTGGCTATCCTTGGGCGCGGGCGTTGCCGCCCTCGTCGCGCTACGCGGATGCCCGATGTGCTGGACAGTGGGCCTGGTCGAGACGCTTTCGCAAGGCCGTCGCGATTCAACGATCAGATAGTTGTTTGCGTGCGTGAGCCGGCGCCTCGATCACACCGGATGACGACGGGAAACCATGAAGGGGAGGTTGGAATGAGCTCGCAGCGACGGGGAGTGTCGGGAGCCGCCGTGCAACGAACCATTGCCGTCCTGGGCTCGGCGGTTTTCTTCGTGGTCGCCCCATGTACGCTGGCGGGGCTCGTTCCATGGTCGATCACGGGTTGGCAACTCCGGCCGCCGTTCCTTGGTCTGGAGCTGACGCGCGGCATCGGCGCGATAATGATTCTCGCAGGCGTGCCTGGGCTCGTTGACGCATTTGCGCGTTTCGCGCTGCAGGGTCTCGGCACCCCCGCGCCCATCGCGCCGCCCCGGAATCTCGTGGTGACCGGTCTCTACCGTTATGTGCGTAATCCAATATACGTTGCGGTCGTTGCCATCATCCTGGGTCAAGCGGTGCTGATGGGCGATTGGCGCCTCATCGTCTACGGCGCGCTGCTCTGGCTCTTCTTCCACGTCTTCGTCGTGGCGTTCGAAGAACCCACGCTCGAGCGGACGTTTGGGAGAGAGTACGAGGCGTTCCGCGCCGCCGTCCCGCGCTGGATACCGCGGATGACCCCATGGCGGTCGAAATGATCGGTGGCCCGCGGTTGTGCGAGGCCGATGAACATGGGCACTACTCTTTCGCCGTGGCGCTATGACGTGGAACCCACCACGTCGCTAGTCCTCGAGAAACCGCGACTGCCTGCGATTTTGTACTGCGCCTCACCGGCGGCTGGCTTGCCTATTTAGCGAGGTGGATGGCACCCGCCCCTACTACGGCACTGCGCTCAAATCACCCAAGGTCCTGCCGGAAGCATTGCTGCTATGACTTCCGGTTCGGCCGGCGACTAAACGGATCGAGGACGGCGACCCCGGAAGGCTCAAAATCCGATACGTTGCGCGTTACGACGGTGAGCCCGTATTCAAGCGCCGTGGCCGCGATCATGAGATCGACACTGTCATTGCCGAGAGCGGCGCTCAGGGCGCCCCAGCGCCGCGCAGTTCGCAGGTCGAATGGTACGACCCGCTCGCCGTACAGGGTCAGGACCCGGTCCAGCCAGTCCGCAAGAGCGCCCGCAAAGCCTGAATCCGTTGTGCGCCGTCGCGCAATGCCGCGCTCTATCTCGCCAATGCTGATGACGCTGAGGAAAAGATCGGTCGTTCGCTGCCGTTCGAACCATTTAACGACCAACGGATCGCGCTTCCGCCTGCGCAGCTCGGATAGCGTGACGGTATCGATCAGGAACATCAGAGATCGAGATCGCGCATCCGCACATTACGACGCGGAAATTCGCCGTTATCCTGCGGCATGGCGAGCAGCGCATCGACAAAGGATGGCGCCCGCGCCCGTTCAAGGTGGCGCAAGCGCTCGTATTCCACCACGTCCATGACGACCACGGCGGCCTTGCCGTGCTTGGTGACCGTCTGCGGCAATCGCCGCGCGGCCTCGACGACCTCGCTGAAGCGGTTCTTCGCGTCCTGCACCGACCAACTGCGCTGGGCCATGCCCGGTTTCTCACTAGCTAGAATATCTGGGTAGAATATAACGAGAGCCATCCGCCGTCAAGTCAAATAGCCGGCGGCCGGTTCGCGGTGCCGGACTGCATTTGCGAGCAACATCGAAGAATAGCGTGCGGCCACCTGCGATATTGCGCTACGCCATAGGGCAGTTTCCGATGCTGCGGTTGTCTC
>DATCOJ010000164.1:0-1517 GCA_036564785.1 Rhizomicrobium sp.
CGACATCGCCGATCCCGAACTCTGGACCGAGCGCTATCACTGCCCGACCTGGCTCGACTATCTGCGCCAGCGCAACCGCTCCACCCAATCCGAACGCGCGCTGCATCAGCGCGCGATGGGTTTTCATCTCGGCCCCGATCCAGTGCGCATCCGCCGCATGCTGGAACGGCCGTTCGGCTCGGTGCGCTGGAAGGAAGACACCCCCGACCGCGCCGCCAGCGAGGTGTTGCCGGTGGTCGCCACCGCCGCGGGCAGCAGCACGTAATAGGCCGCGTCATTCCGGGGAAGCAATAAGGAGACCTCATCCGGGCGAGCCCGCTTTGCGCGCGTCTCGGCCCGCTGCCCGTCATTGCGAGGAGCGACAGCGACGAAGCAATCCAGAGTCCGACATCACGCGCGATGGATTGCTTCGTCGCAAGGGCTCCTCGCAATGACGGCTCCGGGCGCGAGGACCTCATCCCGAGGAGCGCGCTTGCGCGCGTCTCGAAGGATGAAGCCACGACCTGACAGCGCCGGATCAGTCATTGCCCGTGTTCGGTCAGCACCTTGTCGCAGGCCTTGCTGATGCGGGTGCGGTGTTGCTTGAGGCAGGCGAGCACGGCGGAATCGCCGTTGTTCATCACCGTGCGGCAATGGCGCACCACGTCACGCGCGCAGGCATCGTGCCCCTGCTGCGCCGAGGCCTGTGCGGCGATCAGCAGCAACGAAATGACGAAAAGTAACCTGACCATCTTGTTCCGCCTTCACACGCGCGAGCCCGGCGGGTTCTAGATAGGCCGCGCCAATCCGGCTCGCAATGCATTTGTGAAGGCGGGACCGCTGCGGCGATCCGGTGCGGCCGTTCCGATCCATGGCCGGCGTTGTGCCGACGCCGCCGATCCGCGTGACCAGCGTCACACAGCCACATCCGGCGGAAATGATGCGTGAAACGCCGCCCTGTTGGTGCGGCGTTAAGACTTCCTTCGCATTAATGGCCCGGCGCGACGGTGCCGCGTTCGGTGGCAAGCAGAGGTGGAAAGAGCAAGATGCGTAATGCGTTAGGCCTGATGTTGGCGAGTGTCGTGGCGGCGGTGGTGATCGCCGGGGTGTGGTTCTGGGCTTGCTCGCCGCGCCCCGATGTGGCTTCGCCGAGCACCGCCAGCGCCGCAACCGCGGAACCGGCCGAGTTCGCGGCGGCAAGGCCTGCGCCCGCGGCGCCGGTCGAGGTCACAGGCTCTATTGCAGCCACGCCGGCTGCAGTTCCGCAAAAAACCCCTTGCAGCAATCCGGATGCGCTCGGCGTCAGCCGCGTGGTCGAGATCGACACCACCGGCGGACCCGGCTTCGGCTTCGAGCATTTCAAGCAGCTCGATTTCCTCGCCGACAAGGAGGTGGTACTGACATTTGATGACGGTCCGTGGCCGCTCAACACGCCGGCTGTGCTCAAGGCGCTGGCCGACCAGTGCACCAAGGGCCTGTTCTTCTCGATTGGCAAGCATGCCTCCTACCATCCCGAGATTCTTCGCGAGGTGGCCGCG
>DATCOJ010000165.1:0-9668 GCA_036564785.1 Rhizomicrobium sp.
ACGACCCGGCGGATGTCGCCCAAATCGATGCCGACGCCCCGGTAGTAGCCCGTCAGCCTTTCAAGCGCCCCATGGATGTAGATGGGCCGCTCGTAGCCGGCTCGACGCAGCAGGGCCATCATGCGCTGGGCCTTGCCGAGCGCATAGACCCCCACGATGTGGGTCCGATCGGGAAAGAGCCTCTGCGAAGCCAGGAGCTTCTCGGTTTCGCCGAAGGCGTCCGGATGCCGAAACACGGGCAGGCCGAAGGTCGCTTCAGTGATGAAGGCGTGGCACCGAATGGCCTCGAAGGGCAGGCACGTCGGGTCGGGCGCTCGCTTGTAATCCCCGGAGACAATCAGGCGAAACCCGCCGCGCTCCAGGGCGATCTGCGCCGAACCAAGCACGTGTCCGGCCGGATGAAACGACACCCGGATGTCGCCGACCTGGACCTCTTCGCCGAGAATGGCGATCTGCTGCGACCTCGTGAACTCCGCCCCATAGCGCAGTGCCATGATGGCCAGCGTGTCATCGGTCGCCATCACGGCGCCGTGGCCGGCGCGGGCGTGATCGGAATGGCCGTGAGTGATTACTGCGCGGGCCACGGGCCGCGTGGGATCGATATGAAAATCGCCCGGCGGGCAATAGAGGCCGGCCGGCGACGGGCACAGGATGGATTCAGGCTTGGGCAACGGGGACCTCGCTCACACTCTAACGCAGAGGCCGGAGAGATAAGCGTTGCTGCAGCAATTTTCAGGGCAGGTCAGGATCGAGCGCCAGCAGCGCGAAACTCGCCAGCCAGTGCTCGCCCATGTAGTCGCCGGCGACATGGGGCAGCACCGACTGGATGTGACGATCGATGACCAGCCCGACATTGAGCAATTCACCTTCTGGCATGCCGGAGAGGATCAGCCGCCAGCACCAGGCGCGTGACAGATTGAGCCCGTCGAGGTGAGCAATCTTGCCGTCGCTGCGATCGCTCACCGTTGCCGGCTCGAACAGATAGGCGGGTTCGCCGTGTCCGGCATGCGGCAGGAACGATTCGAACCAGGTTGGAAACGAGTCGGCCCCCAGGACCGACCGCATGCAGGCGGCCTCCATCAACGCCGGCGACAGAAACTCATCCTGCGACGGCTCGAAACCACCATAGCCAATGTCGCCCGCGTACCAGCCGCGCGCCTTGTCCTCGAGAAGAGTCTGAAATGCCGTGTCAGCGATGGTGTGCGTGTAATCCAGCGCCAGCGTGGTCGCGAAAGCCGTATTTCCGTGCGTTCCCACACGGATGGGGTAGGTCGCAATCGGGAGGAAATCCTTGAAGCGCCGGACGAAGGCATCGGCGAAAGGCCGCAGCGCGCCAGACCAGCGCTCGCCGTCGGCATTCCGATGCAGCAGCAACTCGGATTGCAACTTCAGCGCCCAGGCCCAGCCGTAGGGCCGCTCGAACCCGCGTGCCGCCGGACGCGCCAGATAGGCGACCTCGCCCGCGACCTTCTCGGCCGTGAGTTGCTCATCGAACAAGGCGCGGATCGCGCCTGCCTCGGGAAGACCGGGAAACCGCCGCAGACATCGCGCCAGCGTCCAATAGCCGTGCACGCAGGAATGCCAGTCGAAGCTGCCGTAGAAGATGGGATGCAGATCCCGCGGCCCGTGCAAATCGTCCGGCCCGGTCAGCACGTGATCGAGCTTGTTGGGATATTCGCGCGTCACATGGCCCAGCGCGGTGCGCGCAAAATGCGAGGCAAGGTCCCCGGTGAGAGTTGGGCTCATCGGAACAGTCTACGACATGGAGGCCCGTCCCCAGCAACCCGCCCACGATTCGCTGGACGGCGCTGCTACTTTTCGGCCGCGCTATCGCTCACGCCCTTCCTCATCGCGCGGGCGTACTTCTTGGGCAGATCGGTGCCGGCGATCTCATCGAAGACCCACAGCCAGGCGCCCGGGATTCCGCAGGTGGCGTGCCAGGTCTTCAGCTTTTCCTTCGCTTGCTGGGGCGTCAGATAAGGCGGCGCGGAATGCTGATCCGACACCCCGGGGAGAACGGGCACGTCGCCGAATTGCCAGGTGGCCGAGCACGGGTTGTTGCCCGCGCCGCCGGCATAGGTTTGCAAATGGACGCCGTCCACCACGCCCGGCATCTGAGCGTTGATATCGGAAACAAGCGATTTCCAATAGGTATTGTTTGTGTACGGATCGATCGTCACGTGATAGCCGAGCCCGCCCAGCATCAGCGCAAATTTGATCGTGGATTCGCTGTCGTAGCCGTTCTCGTCGTCGAGATCGATCGCATCGACCGGCAGGGCTTGCGCCAGCGCGGCGAAATCCTTGTACAGGATGCTGTCCGGCCCGGTGCCCTGGGAATCGACGAGCGCCTTGATGTTCTGGAAATCCCCGAAATTCGACGAGCCGATGCTGAACGTAATCCGCGTGACCGTTCCCATCTTGATGTTCTGAAGATCGCGCGCGAAATGGGGCCAGGTCTGCGCGCCGATATAGTCTCCGTTCGAGGTCAGCGGAAATTCGCCGTTGAGATTCAGATCGCCGGTCGCGCCCACCTCGACGCTCCAGACGAGAAGCTCGGTGAACCCGGCCTTCCTCAGTTCCGCGATATTGGTTGAGTTGTGCTTGTAGACCGGACCGCCACCCAGAATGCCGATATATCCGGCCTGGGCCGTGGCGGTGCCGGCGAACAGCGCACCGGCCAGCGCCGTGGCGGCCACCTTCAGGCGCCGCAAGATGTTCTTTCCCCTCGCCTCGTCATCCGGACCGTGCAAATACCCCATCTTGAATCCCTCGAATCTTCCGATGTCGCGGGCGAGTTGGCGACGCCGTCTTGGACTATCCTACCACGCGCTCTCAAAACCGGAAACCCAGATAGTACAATCGCGGCATGGCGAGGACCTTCGTGTTGGGCGACCTTCATCGCTTCCCGGCCCAACCGTTAGCGGCAATTCTGCCGATGTCCTCGACAGATAGTCGCTTCGCCCCCCGATGTTTGAGCAGCCCGAAGGCGGCGGAAATTTGACCTGTCGGTCGCACATCGCCAGCTGCGGCGGTCCCTTTCTGCTTCCTCGCCTTCCTTTTCGACGAGCCCTTCGGCGCGGCCATGACTCAGCGTCCTTCTCGATCCTTAAAATCTGAACACCAGGGCGTACATCAGCGCGGTATTGGCCATCAGCATCAACCCGGCCGTCGGCAGCTGGACCTTGATCACGCCGTTCCTGTCCGGAAGTTCCAGCAGCGCCGCGGGAACGATGTTGAAATTGGCCGCCATCGGCGTGGTCAAGGTGCCGCAGAAGCCGGAGAGCATGCCGATCGCCCCCATGATGGCGGGATTGCCGCCGAATTTGTGCACGATCAGCGGCAAGCCGATGGCCGCCGTCATCACCGGAAAGGCCGCGAAGGCGTTGCCCATGACCGCGGTGAAGACAGCCATGCCGACGCAGTAGACCAGCACGGCCTCGAAGGGCCGGTCGAGCGGCAGATAGCGCGTCGCCACGATGCCCACCGCCTGGCCCACGCCGGACAGCGCAAAGATGGCGCCCAGCGAGGCGAGCAGCTGCGGCAGGATGGCGGCCCAGCCGATGGTGTCGATCAGGCGGCGGCCTTCCTGCAGCGGTGCCATCAGCTTGGGCTTCAGCCAGAGCATCGCCACAGCCAGTGCCAGCACGATGCCGATGGCGAGCGAGATCAGCGTCACCTGCTTGGCATCGAGCAGCGGCGCGGCGCCGAGATGCGCGGTCTTGAGGAACAAGGTGCCTAGCAGCGCCACGGCCGGCACGATGAGCGCGGGAACGAACAGCCAGTTGCCGCGCAGGATGGCGCTGGCGCGGCGCTCTTCCGTGGACGTCGTCGCAGGCTTGCCCTGGCCGAGCGCGCCGAAGCCGCCCAGCAGAATCAGCGCCAGCACCAGCACGCCGTTGGCGGTGTCGCCGAGACGCGAGCCGAACAGGAAGCTCGCGGCCAGCAAGCCCCAGAACGCGGCATTGCCGAGCCGCTTGCGGTTGGCGCGATCGAAAAAGCTGAGCGCCGCGAACCCGGCAAAGGCGAGCCCGGCAAGGAGATAGACGAAATCCAGCGTGATCATTCGGCACCGCCGCTCTTCGCGGCAGCCTCGCGCCGCAGCTTGCGATCGAGCAGCAGCAGACGGGTGCCGTGAATCAGCAGCGCCAGCACCGCCGTGGGGATGGCCCACACCGAAAGCTCGAAGGGCTGCACGATGACACCGCTCTGTTCGAGGAAACCCTTGATCAGCAGGATCGAGCTGATGGCGAGGAAGATGTCCTCGCCGAAGAACAGCGCCACGTTGTCGGTCGCCGCCGCTTCCGCTCGGATGCGGAAGCGCGTCTCGGCCGGCAAGGGACCGGCCTCCTGCTCCGCCGCCGCTTCCGCCATCGGCGCGATCAGCGGACGCACCATCTGCGCCTGCCCGCCCAGCGAGGTCAGGCCGAGGCTCGCCGCCGCTTGCCGTATGATAAAGTAAACGAGCAGCAGACGGCCGACCGTCACACCGCGCAGCCGCGCGATCAGCAGCCGCGCCCGCTCCTGCAATCCATATCGCTCCAAAAGCCCGATCAACGGCAGGATAAGCCAGACGGCGCTGACGTAGCGGTTGTCGTTGAAGGCCTTGCCGAAGGCCGCAAGGATGTCGACCGGATTTAGGCCGGCCGCCAGCCCGGTGACCAGCGCGGCGGCCGCAATCACCAGAAGCGGGTTCAGCCGGATCAGGAAGCCGATCACGACCACCGCCACGCCAAGCAAGGTCAACATGGATTAACCCCCCGCAATCCCTCACATATCGGCGGGTTGTCCCGCAAGCAGGATTGCGCGTATAAGCCCCGGTTCCGCCTTTGTGCTAGACTTGCCCTGGGGCCGCTCTTTTCGAAGTTTGATTGATGGCGTCTTTACCCGCGTCCGCGTCCAGTTCGCGCGGCCATGTCTGGCAGGCTCTGACCGCGAACCGGAGCCTGCTCATGGTGGCGTTTGCCTTCACCGCCGCCATGAACCTGCTCTCGCTGACGGTCTCTCTTTATATGCTGCAGGTCTACGACCGGGTGCTGAGCAGCCGCAGCCTGGATACGCTGATGCTGCTGACGCTTATCGCGGTGGCCGGCGTCAGCGTGTTCGGCGCACTCGATTCCCTCAGGCTGAGACTGTTGGTCCGCATCGGCATGCGGGTAGGCGACATTCTCGGTGCGCGAGTGCTGCGCGCCAGCGTGGCGCTCTCCTCGCGCGGCAGCGAGACCAACGCGCGGCAGGGCTTGCGCGACGTCGAGACGGTCAAGAACTTCATCGGCAGCCCCAGCACCGGCGCGCTGATGGATGCGCCGTTCCTCATCTTCTTCCTCATCGTGCTGTTCCTGCTGCATTGGATCTATTTCGTGATGGTGCTGGTGGGCGGATTGATCCTCATCAGCCTGGCGCTGGCCGACCAGATCTACAGCAACCGGCTGACGACGCAGTCGATGGGCAGCTCGATCCGCGCCCAGGCCTTCGCCGACGACGGCTTGCGCAATGCCGACGTGCTGGAAGGCCTCGGCATGTCCTCGACCTTCGTGTCGCGCTGGCGCTCGCAATGGCTGAACTCGCTGAAGCAGAGCCTGCGCGCCAGCGACCGCAACACCTTCTTCACCGGCGTGACCAAGACGACGCGGCTGATTCTGCAGGTGGCGCTCTTGGGCGTCGGCGCCATCCTGATCCTCGACTACCATGCCACCGGCGGCGTCATGATCGGCGCCTCTATCATCGGCGCCCGCGCGCTGGCGCCCATCGAAGCGGTGGTGAGCACCTGGAAGAGCGTGATCGCGGTCAGGCTGGCGCGCCAGCGCGTCGACGCCCTGCTCGACTACGCGCCCAAGCGCGATGAAGGCATGTCGCTGCCTCGGCCCAAGGGGCATCTGCAAGCCGAGCATGCCGGCTTCTCCTTCGGGCAGGGCACCAAGCCGGTGCTCGCCAATGTCAGCTTCGAACTGAAGCCGGGCGAGTTCCTGGGCGTGATCGGACCGTCCGCCTCCGGCAAATCGACGCTGGCGCGGCTGATGGTGGGCGCCTGGCCCTGCATGGCCGGCGTCGTCCGCCTCGACGGTGCCGATCTCTATTCGTGGCCGCGGCAAGAGATCAGCCGCTATATCGGCTATCTGCCGCAGGACGTGGAGCTGTTCGGCGGCACGGTGCGCGAGAACATCGCGCGCCTGACCGAAGGCGATCCCGCCGACATCGTGGCCGCAGCCAAGCTCGCCAATGCGCATGACATGATCCTGACCCTACCCAAGGGCTACGACACCGACATCGGCGAGCGGGCGCAGCGCCTATCCGGCGGCCAGCGCCAGCGCGTCGGCCTGGCGCGCGCCCTGTTCGGCGAGCCGCGGCTGGTGGTGCTGGACGAACCCAACTCCAACCTCGACGGCCCCGGCGAGGACGCGCTCACGGCCACGCTGGCCGAACTCAAGAAGCGCGGCGTGACCGTGGTGGTGATCGCCCATCGTCCCAGCATTCTTGCCGGCATGGACAAGATCCTGGTGCTGCGCGAGGGCGCGGTGGAAGCGTTCGGGCCACGCGCCGAAGTGTTCGCCCGCTTTCAGCAGCGGGGCGCCGCTGGGCGTCCGCAGACCAATGTCGTTCCGCTGACTTCGGAGGCGCGCGTCGCCGAGCAGGGTGCGGACGCGTGAGCACGGCACCCGCGGCGCGCGGCTACAATTTCTTCGCCGGACTGAGCGCGTGGTGGGCGCGGTTCCTGACGCGCGTGTCCGATGGGACCACGGTCGAAGCGGACGAAACGCAAGCCGCGGCGTCTCCGGCCGACGATTCCGATCCCGCGACGTTCATGAGCCCCCGCCGCGTGGTCACCGCCGGCGGCACCATCGTGCTGCTCTTCGTCGTCGGGTTTCTCGGCTGGGCCGCCTTCGCGCCGCTCGACAGCGCGCTGATGGCGCCGGGCACCATCGTGGTCGCCTCACACCGCAAGACCATCCAGCATCTGGAAGGCGGCATCGTCCGCGACATTTTCGTCAAGGAGGGCCAGACCGTCACGGCTGGAGAAAAGCTCATCGCGCTGGACGAGGCGCAGGCGCGCGCCAATCTCAGCCTCTTGGAAGACCAGGCCGATGCCTTGGGGGCGCAGGAGGCGCGCCTCATCGCGCAGCGCGACGGCAAGGACCATATCGATTTTCCGCCCGACCTTGTGGCGCGCGCCGCCAATCCCAAAGTCGCCAAGATCCTGCAGGGCGAGCAGACGACCTTCGACAGCCAGCGCGCCACGCTCTCCAAGCAGCTGGAGATTCTCAGCCAGCGCAACAGCGAGAACACCAGCATCATCGCCGGGCTCAAGGCGCAGCAGACGAGCGTCGAAAGCCAGCTCGCGCTGATCCAGCGGGAAGCGGATTCGGTCGAGAAGCTTCTGGCAGAAGGCCTCTCCACCTTGCCGCGCCTCTTGGAGCTGCAGCGCCAAGCCGCGGACCTGACCGGCCAGCAGGGCCAGCTCGAGCAGAAGATCGCCGAGGTCAATCAGCAGTCCGGCGAAAACGAGATGCAGATGATGAATCTCAAGAACCAGCAGCTGGGCGACGTGCTGAAGATTCTGCAGGACGTGCAGACCCGGCACTACGACGCGCTCGATCGCATCCAGGCGGTGCGCGACATATTCGGGCGGCTGGTGCTGGTCGCGCCGGTCGGAGGCCGCGTGGTGGGACTGGCGGTGCACACCAAGGGCGCCGTGATCAAGCCGGGCGAGACGGTGCTGGAGATCGTGCCCGACAACGACCAGCTGGAGGTCGAGGCCCATGTCCGCCCCGACGACGCCGGCGACGTGCATGTCGGCATGACGGCCAAGGTTTCGGTCAGCGCCTATCAGAACCGGCGACTGCCGATGATCACCGGCGTGGTGTCGAATTTCTCCGCCGACCGGCTGGTGGACGAGCGCACCGGCCAGCCCTATTTCACCGCCAATGTGACGGTCGACCGCTCCAGCCTGAAGGACTTTCCGGAGGCCAAGATCGTGCCCGGCATGCCGGTGGAAGTCGCCATCGACACGGGCCAGCGCACTGCGCTTGCCTATTTCGTGGAGCCCATCCGCGACGTGTTCCGCCGCGGCATGCGCGAGAAATAGCGTGTCCGGTGCGGCGGCGGCGGCCGCGGCCTCACACCGACCAACCTGCTCGACTGCGACTTGAGCCCGACGGCAATCTCGGGCATGACAGACGCCGCTTGAGGGCTTAAAACGCCCCACGATCTGGAGCTGTGGCCGAGAGGCTGAAGGCGGCGGTTTGCTAAACCGTTATACGGTGTTGAGCCGTATCGAGGGTTCGAATCCCTCCGGCTCCGCCATATCCCACCAAAAAGACGATTCAACTCAACGCCTTAGCTTTTGCCCTCCCCGCTTTCCCCTATTCATACCCCTATTCCGGTTTGCCTACGGCCATTCCAGGCCCTAGCTTCGCCTCGGGCCGTATCCCGGCCTGGGGCTTGATAACCCCTCGCATGGCGGCGTTTCAGCGCTGCCGCAAAGCGCTCCTCGACCCTATGGTCGGGGAGGCGTGCATGAATGTTCAGGGCCGCAAGGCCTAAAGATGCACGCGGCTCTCCATGCGAGGCTTATCAACTCCCCGATCACCAGGATGGGAGTGAGAGCCATGTCATTATCCAAAGAAGCTTCGTTCGCGCTCGCAGCTCTATTGCTGGCCGGGTGTGCTGGTGTCGATAAAGTTGGCCCGGAAGTGCCTTTGCCACCAGCGGCGCAGCATGTTGTGGCGCAATCCGTCGCCGAGCAGATGAAAGACCCGAACAGCGCCGAGTTCCGAAATTGGCATGCGTTTGAAAGTCAGACCGGATTGCTGGTGTGCGGAGAGATCAATGACAAGAATAGCTTCGGCGGATATGTGGGCTTCACGCACTTTGTTGCGCACTCATCGCCGGATGGGCGTCTGCTATCTCCGCCTGCGCAGGCTTCCGCATCAGGAGGGGGACCGGATGCTCTAATCGACAGCATCTGGCGGCAATATTATCCCGGCTGCTATTGAGAGAGCACGTTGACTCGAAACAATGAGTCCGAAATTCCTGATCTTCAAGAGATACGGACTTGGTGATGTTCTTTCACCTCCAGCGCTTTGAATTTAATCAAGACATTTTTGAATAGCTCGACCGCCAAATCTCGCCGCTACCGCGTCCAGATGATTATTTGAAATAATTTCGCGATCTCGCGCGCGAGAGGGATATAGGGGGCATTTCCGGCATTTCTTGCCCTGCCGCCAGTTACTCGCGAACTGCTGGCTACAATCACGTTGCTGGACTGATATGAAAGCGTTTCCCCCGTGTGATTAGGTGCCGCAGCTGCATTCAGGGAGCAGCCCCGCGAAACCCATCCATTTGGACCCCTGACAGAAGTAACGGGGTCGCGCTCCCGGGTATAGGAAGGCGTATCGAGGGTTTTCCTGGCATTGCGGCAGTGTCCCTAATTCGGGCGAGGATCCAGGACTTGGCGTATAAGGCGCCACGCTCCCGAGATAGCTAGGAGGCCACCGAACATCACCAAGACAAACCAGCCTTGCCGATGCCTAAGTTTCTGACACATTCTCGCTGCTGGTACCGGCGGCTCTCTTTCCTGCTTCCATTATCGATCGGAGATCAATCCGGTCGCGACGTAGAATCTGTAGTGAGAGAAGCAAGAAGACCGCTGAGAATTTCCCGCGCGCCACGGG
>DATCOJ010000166.1:0-7730 GCA_036564785.1 Rhizomicrobium sp.
GCGGTCGCTTGGCCATCCCCTCCTTGGCCGAAGCCGAGGACGAGATCGAGGCGCTGGCGAAGCTGGGTGGCCGCTTCATCGCGTCCGGCGAACCGTCATTTCCGCGCAGCCTGGCCGCGCTGGATCCGCCGCCGCCGATCCTGGCGGTGCTGGGACACCCTGTCCTGCTGGCGCGAGAGATGGTGGCGGTGGTGGGCGCGCGCAACGCCTCCGCGCTCGGCCGCAAGCTCGCCGGTCAGATGGCAAGAGACCTCGGGGCAGCGGGTCTGGTGGTCGTTTCGGGCCTGGCGCGCGGCATCGACTCGGCGGCGCATGAAACCGCTCTCGCCACAGGCACCTGCACCGTCCTGGCCGGCGGAGTCGACGTGATCTATCCGCCCGAGAACGAAGGCCTCTATGCGCGAATCCGCGAGCAAGGTGTCATCGTGTCGGAGATGGCGCTGGGGCAATCGCCGCAGGCCCGCCATTTCCCACGCCGCAATCGGATCATCTCCGGCCTGTCGCGCGGCGTGGTCGTGGTGGAAGCAGCCGAAGGCTCGGGCTCGCTGATCACCGCAAACTATGCGCTGGAACAGGGCCGCGAAGTTTTCGCCGTTCCCGGCTCGCCGCTCGATCCGCGTGCCCGCGGAACCAATCGACTGATCCGCGAAGGTGCCACGCTGGTCGAAAGCGCCGAGGACGTGCTCGCCGTGTTGCGGCCCATGCTGGGTGGCACCTTCGACGAACCGGACAGGCATTCGCGCACCCCGCCGCCGCCCGCAACATCCGACGAGGGAAGCGACGAATTGCGCAAGCGCCTGCTGGAATTGCTGGGACCGAGTCCGGTCGACCTGGATGAACTGATCCGTCAATGCGGAGGCAGGACCGCCGCCGTCATCACCTTGCTCCTGGAGCTCGAGCTGGCCGGCAAGGCGGTCCGCCATTCCGGCAACCGGGTCTCCCTGACCTACTGATTCGTTGGGCTCGGCGGGACTTCGCTGTCAGTCAGCGATTCAGCCTCCCGCCGTGCAGCCTCCAACAGAGATGCCAGACGGTCCTGGTTCTGGGCCCGGGCTATTTCCCGCAGCTGCCCCAGGAGGTCCTGGGTATAGGCGGCGCTGTCGCGAGGCGAGATGGACGGAACTCTTCGCCCTGGGCCGCCGCTGTCCTGTCCTCTGTCCGCTGAGTGCATCTCCGGAGACCTGTTCTATTGAAATCGAATCTCTATCGCAGCCTAACACCTAGTTGCAACTGTAGGTAGAGTTCTCAATGCTGAAGTCGGCCTAACCATCGGTTACTTAGACCATTTGGTGGAATCGCCTTCTCCAAGCTAGAGTATTTTCTGAACGAAATACAACTATTGATATGTAGGGAGCGGCCTTGGCGTTGACACCGGCGGCAGGCTTCGGACAGTGTCCCGCCGCCTAAGCCGCCCCCTTGGAGGTCGGCGCGGGCCCCTTTTCAACCGCCGACCGAGGCTTACTTAAAGCGCCATATGAACGTCCTGATCGTCGAATCCCCGGCCAAGGCCAAGACCATCAACAAATATTTGGGCCCGGGATACCGAGTTCTTGCCAGCTTCGGCCACGTCCGCGACCTGCCGCCCAAAGACGGCTCGGTCAAACCGGACGAGGACTTCTCCATGATTTGGGAAGTCGATCCCAAGGCGCAGAAAAGGATCAAGGACATCGCGGACGCCCTCAAAGGCGCCGACAAGCTGATTCTCGCGACCGACCCGGACCGCGAGGGCGAGGCCATCTCCTGGCATGTGCTGGAGCTGCTCAAGCAGAGGCGGGCCCTGGGCAAGGCCCAGGTCGAGCGCGTCGTCTTCAATGCCATCACCAAAAACGCGGTGCTGGAGGCGATCGCCCATCCGCGCCAGATCAACGCCGAGCTGGTCGACGCCTATCTGGCGCGGCGCGCGCTCGACTATCTGGTTGGTTTCACGCTTTCGCCGGTGCTGTGGCGGAAGCTGCCGGGCGCACGCTCGGCCGGCCGTGTGCAATCGGTGGCGCTTCGTCTCGTCGTTGAGCGCGAAGCCGAGATCGAAGCCTTCCGCCCGCAGGAATATTGGTCAGTTGATACCGCTGTGTTGACCGAAGTCGGCAACTTCACCGCCCATCTCACCCACCTGGACGGCAAGAAGCTCGACAAACTGTCGATCGGGAGCGAAGCGGACGCCACACGCGCGGTGGAGGCTATACGTGGGCAAACCTTCCGCATCGGCAGCGTCGAGAGCAAGCCGGTCAAGCGCCACCCTGCTCCCCCCTTCATCACCTCCACTTTGCAGATGGAGGCCTCGCGCAAGCTCGGCTTCAACGCCAAGCACACCATGCGCATCGCCCAGCAGCTCTACGAGGGCGTCGAGGTCGGCGGCGATACGGTCGGTCTCATCACTTACATGCGCACCGACGGCATCCAGATGGCGCCGGAGGGAATTTCCGAAGCGCGCCGTGTCATCAGCGAGCATTACGGCCAGCGCTACCTGCCCAATGCGCCGCGCGCCTATACCAGCAAGGCCAAGAACGCGCAGGAAGCCCACGAGGCGATCCGTCCGACGAGCTTCGCGCGAAGGCCGGACAGCGTATTGCGCGCGCTCGATGCCGACCAGGCCAAGCTCTACGAGCTGATCTGGAAGCGGGCGCTGGCCAGCCAGATGGAAAGCGCGGAACTGGAGCGCACCACGGTCGATGTGATCTCGGGCGACGGCAAGATCACGCTGCGCGCCACTGGTTCGGTGACGCTGTTCGACGGCTTCCTCACTCTCTACCAGGAGGGCAAGGACGACGAATCCGACGAGGACGGCGCCAGACTTCCGCGGGTGAAGGAAGGCGACGCCGCCGCGGTCGAGAAGGTCACGCCGGAGCAGCATTTCACCGAGCCGCCGCCGCGCTATTCCGAGGCCACTCTCGTGCGCAAGCTCGAGGAGCTCGGCATCGGCCGTCCTTCGACCTACGCCTCCATCCTCTCCACCTTGCGCGACCGTGCCTATGTGCGGATGGATCGCAATCGCTTCGTGCCGGAGGACAAGGGGCGCATCGTCACCACCTTCCTCACCAACTTCTTCCGCCGCTATGTCGAGTACGGCTTCACCGCGGATCTGGAGGAGAAGCTCGACGAAGTCTCCGCCGGCGAACTCGACTGGAAGCAGCTGCTGCGCGATTTCTGGCGCGACTTCTCCGCCGCCATTGGCGAGACGAAGGATTTGCGCGTGTCGGACGTCATCACCGCGCTCGACGAAGTGTTGGGGCCGCACATCTTCGTGCCCAGCACGGCCGGCGAGGATCCGCGCATATGTCCCACTTGCGGCGCGGGCCGGCTGAGCCTCAAGCTCGGGCGCTTCGGCGCCTTCGTCGGCTGCTCGAACTATCCCGAATGCCGCTACACCCGGCAGCTGGGCCAAAGCGCCAGCGAGGCCAGTAGCAGCCAGCCGCGGGTGCTGGGCAACGATCCTGAAACCGGCGAACCGATCTCCCTGAAGAGCGGACGCTTCGGCCCCTATGTGCAGCTCGGCGAAGGCGAAAAGCCCAAACGCGCCGGCATTCCCAAGGGCACCGATGCATCGGCCGTCGATTTTGAGCTGGCCCTGCGGCTGCTGTCGCTGCCGCGCGAAGTGGGCAAGCATCCGGAGGACGGCGAACCGATCCTCGCCAATTTCGGCCGCTACGGGCCTTATATCGCGCATGGCAAGCAATATGCCTCCCTCGAATCCGCGGACGATGTCTTCACCGTCGGCCTCAACCGCGCGGTAACGCTGCTGGCCGAGAAGAAAGCGAGTTCGCGGGCGCGGCGCGGTCCGGAGCCGCTGAAGGAGCTCGGTGCGAGTCCGGCCGGCGGCGCCACAATCAAGCTCATGCGCGGACGCTATGGACCTTACGTCACGGACGGCTCGGTCAACGCGACCTTGCCGAGGAACGTCGAGCCCTTGAGCGTCACGCTGGATCAAGCCGTGGCGTTGATCGCCGAGCGCGAAGCCAAGGGCGGTGTTTCAAAGAAACCGGCCAAGCCGAAAAAACCGGCCAAGAAAGCCGCCTCCAAAGACAATGGCGCTGGCCGCGCCAAGAGCGCCAAGAGCGCCAAGAAGAAGGCGAAAGCTCCCGTGGCCGAGGACGCCTAGTTGTCGCGTAAGCCCAAAGGCGACCGCCCCAAGCTCGACAAAGCGCGCGTGCTCGAAGCGCTGGCGGCCAGTCCCGGCGGCACCAAGCGCGACTTGGCACGCACCCTCAATGTCAGTGGCAATGAGCGCATCGCGCTGAAGCGCATTCTGAAAGAGCTGGAGGCTGAGGGCGACGTCGCGCGCGGGCGCAAGCGCAGCTACGAGCGGCCGGGCACCATCCCCGAAGTGTCGGTGCTCGAGATCACCGGTCAGGACCCCGACGGCGAATTGCTGGCGCGGCCGCAGCGCTGGGAGCGGGAGGATGCGCCGCCACAGATCATCGTCGTTCCAGGCCGCGAGGACGAAGCGCGCGGTCCCGCATTGGGCGCCGGCGAACGCGTGCTGGCGCGGCTCACGCAAACCCGCGAGGGCTACGAGGCGCGCGTCATCAAGCGGCTGGGCGCCAGCGTTCACAAAGTGCTGGGCGTATATCACGCGACCGAGCGCGGCGGCCGCATCGCGCCGATCGACCGCAAGACCAAATACGAGTTCGTCGTCGATGCGCGCGACCGCGGCGGCGCGCAATCGAACGAGCTGGTGCTGTGCGAGCCGCTCTCGGGGCGCGCCTCCGGCAATCCGCGCGCCCGCGTGATCGAGCGACTGGGCTCCATGAACGAGCCCAAGGCCGTCAGCCTGATCGCCATTCATGCCCACGGCATTCCCACCGAATTCCCGACGGAGGCTCTGGACCAATCCGAACAGGCCAAGCCGATCGACGCGCGCGGCCGCACCGATCTGCGCAAGATCCCGCTCGTCACCATCGATCCGGAGGACGCCCGCGATCACGACGATGCGGTGTGGGCGGGGCCGGATCCCGATCCGAAGAATCCCGGAGGCCATGTCGTCATCGTCGCCATCGCCGATGTGGCACACTACGTGACGCCCGGCTCGGCGCTCGACCGCGAAGCCTTGAAGCGTGGCAACTCCGCCTATTTCCCCGACCGCGTGGTGCCGATGCTGCCGGAGAAATTGTCGGCCGACCTGTGTTCGCTGATGGACAATGTGGACCGACCATGCCTGGCGGTGCGTATGGTCATCGACCGTGAAGGCAACAAGAGGCGCCACGAATTCCTGCGCGGCATCATGCGCTCGGCTGCGTCGCTGACCTACCAGCAGGCACAGCGCGCCTTCGAGGGACAGGACAAGGGCGAGCTCGCCCGCAACGTGCTGGCGCCGCTGTGGAACGCCTATCAGGCGCTGGGCAAGGCGCGCGACCGCCGGGATCCCCTCAATCTCGATCTGCCGGAGCGCCGCATCGTCATCGGAGCGGACGGCAAGATCGCCTCCATCGCCTTTCGCGAGCGGCTGGAATCCATGCGGCTGATCGAGGAGTGCATGATCCAGGCGAACGTCGCCGCCGCCGAGACGCTGGAGAAGGCGAGGGCCGCGCTCATCTATCGCATTCACGAGGCGCCCTCGAAAGAGAAGCTCTACGCCTTCTCCGATTATCTGCGCACCATCGGCATCAGCTTCGCCAAGGGCCAGGTGGTGAAGGCCGCCACCTTCAACCGCATCCTGGCGCAAGTGAAGAATGGCCCGAATGCCGAGGTGATGAATGACGTCGTCCTGCGCACCCAATCGCAGGCCGTCTACGCGCCGGAGAACGTCGGCCATTTCGGACTCAACCTGCAGCGCTATGCGCATTTCACCTCGCCGATCCGCCGCTATGCCGACCTCGTCGTGCATCGGGCCCTGATCCGCGCGCTGAAGCTCGGCGAGGGCGGCTTGAGCGACCGCGAAGCGGCCAAGCTGGGCGACATCTCCGACCACATCTCCATGACCGAGCGCCGCGCCATGGCGGCGGAACGCGACTCCACCGACCGCTACGTCGCCGCCTTTATGGAGGACCGCGTCGGCGCCACCTTCGAGGCGCGCGTCACCGGCGTCACCCGCTTCGGCCTGTTCGTGCGGCTGCCCGAGAGCGGCGCGGAAGGCCTGATCCCGGCGCGCACCTTGGGCTTTGAATATTTCCGCCATGACGAGAAGAAGCACGCGCTGATCGGTGACCGCAGCGGCACGGCGTACAAGCTGGGCGACCGGCTGAGCGTACGCCTGATGGAAGCCGCACCCCTGACCGGCGGATTGCGCTTCGAGCTGGCGGAAGCCAATGCTCCGGCCCGGCACGGCGCGGCGCCAAAGCCGCGGGTGGAAATGCGCAAGCAAAGGCGGCGCTGAGCATGGCCGCGCCGCTCGCCGATTTCGACAAGGACGAGGTGGTCGTCAAGAACCGGCTGCGGCCGAAGGATGCGGCGACCCTGGTGCTGGTGCGGCGCGATCGCGAAGGTCCGCGCGTGCTGATGGGCCAGCGCCACGGCAATTCCGTGTTCATGGCGAACAAATATGTCTTTCCCGGCGGACGCCTCGATCCTTGCGACTTGCGCATTTCGGTCGGCGGCGAGTTCAAGCCGCATGTGCAGTCGCGACTCCTGAACGACGCGACGCCTGAGCGCGCCCGCGCGTTGGGCCTGGCCGCAATCCGCGAGACCTTCGAGGAGACCGGTATTCTCATCGGTGAACGGGCCGAGAAACTCCCGCGCACGCGCAGCGCCTGGTCGCGCTTCTTCGCCCATGGCGTGGCGCCCCGATTGGACGCGCTCGACTTCATCGCCCGCGCGGTCACGCCGCCCAACCGCACCCGCCGCTTCGACGCCCGCTTCTTCCTGGCAGATGCCGGCGCCATCGCCCATCAGCTCGACGCTGCCCATACCGACGAGCTGCTGACGCCATGCTGGTTGACCTTGGCGGAAGCGCGCGCCCTCGATCTGCCCAGCGTCACGCGTCTGGTGCTCGACGAAGTGGAAGCCCGGCTGCGCGAGGGCCCCGATCCGGCCCGGCCCGTTCCGTTCTTCCGCTTCCAGCGCGGCAAATCCGGGTTGACCTATCTGTAGGGCAGCGTTGCGCGCGCGCGCTTTGCTCCCGGCGCCAATGCGGTGCAGGATGGCGCCGGCCATCGTCAAATCTCGCATTCGAGGGGGAACCATGTCTCGCAAGCTCATCCTGTCCGCCGCCATCGCTTCAGCCCTGTTCGCCGCCGGCGCCTTCGCGGCAGAGACGGCCGCACCCGTCGCGCCGGCCATGCCGGCCGATCCGGCCGCTGCCGCCATTGCCGATCCGGGCCGCCCGGCTGCCGACACCGCGCGCGACGCCGCGCGCAAGCCGGCGGACATGATCGCCTTCGCACAGCTGAAGCCGGGCCAAAGCGTGCTCGAACTGCTGCCGGGCGGCGGCTATTTCACCCGCATCTTCTCCAAGGTGCTGGGACCGAGCGGCCATCTCTACGCCGCCGTGCCCGATCCCAAGGGGCAGGATGCCGAGCCGGCCGCCGCCGAGATCGCCGCGCAACCGGGCTACGCCAACGTCACCGTGGTGCCGATCCAGCCGCTGCCCAAGATGGCACCGCTGGATGCGATCTGGACCTCGTGGAACTACCACGACCTGCATCTGTCGCGCGTGCATGTCGACATGGCGCAGGTGGACAAGGGCTGGTTCGCGCTGCTCAAGCCCGGCGGCATCGTGGTGATCGTCGATCACGCCGCGTTGCCCGGCTCGCCGCCGGTGGAGACCGCCGACAAGCTGCATCGCATCGATCCGGCCG
>DATCOJ010000167.1:0-3311 GCA_036564785.1 Rhizomicrobium sp.
GAGAATTTGGGGGAGGGGGCGGTGCCGCATCACCCCTCCCCCAATCCTCACTCGCTGCGCTCGTTCGGATTGCCCCCTCCCGCAAGGGGAGGGGGGTGAGCGATATACGTTCCCGCATGCTCCATCGAAGTCATTTTCAAAACCACGGCCGGGCCAGATCGGGAAACAAGAAAAGCACCGTCTCCCGCGAGGCCAGGAGTCCGATCCCAGCGCCGATGAAGACGTCGCTCAGGAAATGCGCGTTGAGCAGCGCGCGGGTCAACGCGAGATAGAGCGCCAGCGCGAACCACAGCGGCGCTCCTGCCGGCAACACCGCCGACAGGATCACCGCCACGCAGCAGATGGTCATGGCGTGGCCGGAGGGAAACGAGTCGTATTGGAAATCGAAGCGTAGCGGCAGGAAGCCGTAGAGCGCGTGCTCCAGCTCGTCGCGCGGCCGCCTGCGTCCGAGCACGATCTTGATGCCGTGTAGCACCGCGCTCCCCACCGCCAGGCTTGCCAGGAAGGCGAGCGACGCGCGGAACACCAACCGCCACGCCGGACTGTCGCTGAGATAGCGTCGCACCAGCCACGCAACCACGATCAGGGCAATCGAAATCGCCAGCCAGCGCGCGCCCTTGGCGTAATCGGTGGTGCGGCGAATGCGGCGGAACCAGCGCGCCGGAATGCGGTCGTGAAAGACGTGCACCGCCCGCCGGTCGACCGCGAAGGCGGCGACACCGAGCACCAGCGCGATCAGTCCGGCCCAGAGCAGCATGGACCGCGTGCTTGCCGCGGCCCGGCCCCGCTGTCAAATCCCGCGCTTCCAGCGTCTCGGATGGCGCTTACCGTGAATACAGGCAATAACAAGAATTGCGTCGCCTTCTATCCGATAGATTACATTGTATGGAAATCGACGCACGACGGCACGCCGCCTGGAGCCGAAAACGGTCGGATACGATTCAGGATTTTGCCGGATGAATTCGATCGTATTCCCGAACGCGCGGAGAAATTCCATTCCGAGGCCTTCGCGCTGAGCTTCATACCAATCGCGAGCTTCGAGAATCTCGACGCGGGCTTGCGGCCGCAATCGGACGCGGCGAATCACCTATAACGCGCCCACAATTCTTCGCGGACGTTTTCCCATTCGAGCGCTGTGGACGGGTCTTTCTCATGTTCGGCCAGGCGCCGCTCGATTTCAACAATCTGGTCCTGCGACAGGGGTGGCAGGTTGTCGGTGTCCGCGGCGATGCTGTCCCACAGATCCTCCACGAGCTGGAGGCGCTCCTCCACGCTGAGCTTGAACAGTTCTGCGAGGTCGTTCATCGCAAGCTCCTTGTTCGCCCGATTCTTTCGCGATCGCCGGCCTCTGTCAAATCCGGCGCTTTCTCGAAGCATTTGATTCCAGCAAGCGGCTGACTATCTGTCCGGTTACGCCCGTGCCATGCCAGCGGGGGATTCAGCCGGTAGGGACACCAACCTCAATGCACCGCCACCCACACATTTTGAACGCCGCCACCAATCTGCTCGGCATCTGCTTTGTCATCATCGGAGGCCTCAAGATCGCTCATCTGAACTCCCGGTCGTTGTCCGACGAAGCGGCTTGGGCCGCTGCCTTCCTCTTGCTCGTCGCCACGATCGCGTCCTATGCCGCCATTCGCAACGATGACGCCAAGCCATGGCAGGGCAGACTCTCCGACGGAACATTCGTCGCCGGCGTGCTGACCCTCATGCTTTCGGTGTTTTTGGCCGCCGTCACGCTCTAGTCCGCCGAGTGGGATTTCTTTTAGGGGGAAGACATGAAACCGGAAGACAGCGTGCTGAAAGTCCGCCGCTCGATCCTGATCCAGGCGCAGCCGGAGCGCGTGTGGCAGGAATTCGCCTCCAAGCCGCGCATGGATGCCTGGTGGGGCGCGGTCACCGACAATCCCGCCGCGGGAACGCCGAACGGCCAATGGCTGGACGAATACGAGCCGCGCCTTGGCGGTGCCATCCTCATGGCCGTGGATTGGAATGGCGAGCGCGTGCGCTACGGCGGCACCATCCGGATCTTCGAGGCCGCCCGCGAGCTCACCTTCGACAACGACTGGATTCCAAACCGCGGCTGGGCCAAGCCCACCTTCATCACCCTGCGGCTTTCGGCCGTTCTGAGCGGCACTGAGGTCGAGCTGTTCCATCACGGCTTCGAGCGCACCGGCGGTGATTTCGCCTCCGAGCACATGGGCTACGAGCAGGGCTGGGGCATGACGCAATTGATCGCGCTCAAGGAAATCGTCGAATCCAGCCCCTAAACCTCCGCTCTGCGACCGGGCGCCACTGGAGGCGTCCGCCCGCGGGGGCTACAGTCGCTCCCGCTGCTATTCCCGGAGGGTGACATGGATTTCGATTATTCGCCGCGCCAGCGCGAATGGATGAAGCGCGTCGGCGACTTCATGGAGCAATACATCTATCCCGCGGAGGAGACCTATACGGCGCAAATGCAGGCGGCGCGCGACAAGGGCAATCCGTGGATCGTCGTTCCCGTGGTCGAGGAGCTGAAGAAGAAGGCCAAGCCCCAAGGCCTGTGGAACATGTTTCTGCCGCACAGCGAGCACGGCGCCGGTCTCTCCAATCTCGAATACGCGCCGCTGGCCGAGATGATGGGCCGCATCGGCTTCGCCTCGGAGGCCTTCAACTGCTCGGCGCCCGACACCGGCAACATGGAGGTGCTGGACCGCTACGGCAGTCCGCACCAGCAGGAACAATGGCTGACGCCGCTGCTGGAAGGCGAGATCCGCTCGGCCTACATCATGACCGAGCCGGCCGTCGCTTCCTCGGACGCCACCAACATCGCCACCCGCATCGAGAAGAAGAGCGATCACTACGTCATCAACGGCCGCAAATGGTGGTCGTCTGGCGTGGGCGATCCGCGCTGCAAGATCATGATCGTGATGGGCAAGACCGATCCCGAGACCGACAAATACCGCCAGCAGTCGCAGATCCTGGTGCCGATGGATTCGCCGGGCATCAAGATCGTGCGAATGCTGCCGGTGTTCGGCTATGACGACGCGCCGCACGGCCACGGTGAAGTGCTGTTCGAGAATGTCGAGGTGCCGCTGGAGAACATGATCCTGGGCGAGGGCCGGGGCTTCGAGATCGCGCAAGGCCGGCTTGGCCCGGGGCGCATCCATCACTGCATGCGCACGATTGGGGTCGCGGAGCGCGCGCTCGAGCTGATGGTCAAGCGGCTGCTCAGCCGCGAGGCCTTCGGCAAGAAGATCGCCGAGCATTCGGTATGGGAGCAGCGCGTGGCCGAAGCGCGCACCAATATCGAGATGTGCCGGCTCTTGTGC
>DATCOJ010000168.1:0-2769 GCA_036564785.1 Rhizomicrobium sp.
CCCAAGGCGACCAGCAGCGCAGTAACGGCATGGAGCGAGCTGCCTGAGGATTGGGTGTTCAACCCGAGCTCAGGGAGCACCCCATGACCGACACCCCCATCAGTCCTCTCCGCCGCCGGATGATCGAAGACATGACGGTCCGCAAGTTCACAGCGCGGACGCAGGACGGTTACATCCGCGCCGTCAAAGGCTTCAGCACCTTCCTCGGGGCCTCGCCGGCTACCGCGAGCGCTGAGGATTTGCGCCGCTACCGGCTGCATCTGGTCGAAAGCGGCGTCGGCGCACCGACCATCAACCACAGCCTAACGGCGTTGCGGTTTCTCTTCCTGGTGACGCTGCGCAAGCCCGCCATCGTGCTCGACATGCCGTTCGTGCGGGAACCACGGCGGCTGCCGGTCGTCTTGAGCCCGCAGGAGGTGGCGCGCCTGCTTGATGCGGCGCCGGGCCTCAAGTACAAGGCGGCGCTCAGTATCGCTTACGGCGCGGGGCTGCGGGCGTCCGAGGTCATCTCACTCAAGATCGCCGACATCGACAGCGACCGGATGGTTATTCGGGTCGAGCAGGGCAAGGGCCGCAAGGATCGCTACGTCATGCTGTCCGAGCACCTGCTCAAGCTGCTGCGCGTGTGGTGGAAGGCGGGGCGCCCTCAGGGTTGGCTGTTTCCCGGGCAGAACCCGGTCAACCCGCTCACGCCGCGGCAGCTCAACCGGGCCTGCCATGCCGCGGCGCAGATGGCCGAGATCGACAAGCCCGTCTCGCTGCACACGCTGCGGCACAGCTTCGCCACGCATCTGCTGGAGCAGAAGACCGATATTCGCGTGATCCAGGTGCTGCTCGGGCACAAGAAGCTCGATACCACCGCGCTCTATACGCGCGTCGCCCTAAAGGCGCTCGGCCAAGTCACCAGCCCGCTCGAACATCTCGTCACGAGGATGCGGCCGCCTTCGTAAGACGCGGCTCCCTTGCCGCGTCCACCGCTCGAGGTCGCGGATATCTTCCGCGCCCACGGGCCGGCTTGGCGCTACGCCAACGCCGGCCATGTGAGCCTCGACCAGTTGAAGGTCATGTCGGCCATCGAGAGCTGCCGCACGGCGGCTCTCGGCGGGCATGTCGCGCGCTGCGAGGATTGCCGGCACACGCTGATTGCCTACAATTCTTGCCGCAACCGCCATTGTCCCAAGTGCCAAGGCCTCGCCGCCAAGGAATGGCTGGCCGAACGCGAAGCCGAGTTGCTGCCCGTCCCCTACTACCACGTGGTGTTCACCCTACCGGCCGCGATCGCCGACATCGCCTACCACAACAAGGCCGCGATCTACGACATCCTCTTCAAGGCGGCGGCTGAGACGCTCACCACCATCGCCGCCGATCCCAAGCACCTCGGTGCCCGCATCGGCTTCACCGCCGTGCTGCATAGCTGGGGCTCGGCGATGACCCATCACCCGCACGTCCACATCATCGTGCCGGGCGGCGGCATCTCGCGCGATGGGCAACGATGGGTCTCATGCCGGCCCGGCTTCTTCCTCTCCGTCCGCGTGCTCTCCCGGCTGTTCCGCCGCTTGGTCCTGGAACAGCTCACCGCCCTTCATGCCGCGGGCCGCCTGCAGTTCTTCGGCGATCACGCCCGCCTTAACCAGCGCGGCGCCTTCACCGCTTATCTCGCACCGCTGCGCAAGCTCGAATGGATTGTCTACAGCAAGCGCCCGTTCGGCGGGCCCGAGGCGGTGTTGGCCTACCTATCGCGCTACACCCACCGCATCGCCATCTCGAACAGCCGGCTCGTCACCTTCGACGACACCAGCGTGACCTTCAGGTGGAAGGACTACCGCGCCAACGAGCGCGACCGGGCCAAGGTGATGACGCTTACCATCGCCGAGTTCATCCGCCGCTTCCTGATCCACGTCCTGCCCGGCGGCTTCCATCGCATCCGCCACTACGGCCTCTTCGCCAACGCCAGACGCGCCGACAACATCACCCAGGTGCGTCAGCTGCTCAACGTGAAGGCCGCACATCTTGAGCCCGGCGATGCCGGCGGCACTGGCGACGCTGAACCGCAGACGCTCTCGCATCCTTGCCCGTGCTGCGGCGGACGCATGATCATCATTGAGACCTTCGAGCGCGGAGGCACGCCGCGACATCATCCGACGGTCCCGACCCGGATCGACAGCTCATGATCGCCAGCCGCCGCTCCCCACGCCAAAAGGCCGCCCACCACCGCCATCGCTATCGAGCGGAGAAGAGGGGGCTTGCCCCAATGGCCAGATCGCCATGCCGGATCGGGCACTGCGCCATCCCAGTATACCGCTACGATGGTCCAGCCGCGCTCCTCTACCGCAATCTCACGACCCGAACCTTGCCCGACGAGCGCGCCGCCCTCACGCCATCCGGTCAGGCGCCAATCTCAAATCCCCATAGATAGGCCGCGGGCGCGGCAGCGACGTGCCACGCCGGCCCGCGGTTTCCTCCATCGAGGCTTCTCGGACGCCTGCCGCCCGAGCGCGCGGCCTCGTTCTTCAGCGGCAGGCATCCAAGAAGCCTTAACGATTCCGGCCGTTCCCGCGGCTGCGATCAACAGTTCAGGTTTCGACGCTTGAGCGTGTAGATATCAACATTCGTAAAATACTGCGCAAAAATAGGTCAAATTTTTTGCGACTCTTACTGTGGAAGACCTCTAGTTTCGGTTTAAAATCTAGTTGCGATGCGCCTCGATTGGACGGAGCATCTCTATCGCCGCGGTCCGTTAACGGATTTGGGGTGGGGGAAGCCATGTAC
>DATCOJ010000169.1:0-1515 GCA_036564785.1 Rhizomicrobium sp.
CCTCGAACACCGCGCTGACCTGGCCCTGTTCCACACCCTGGCGCACCAGGCTCTGGTCGCCGCGCGCGCCCAAAGCGAGCGCGAAGGCGTCGAGCAGGATCGACTTGCCGGCGCCGGTCTCGCCGGTGAGCACGGCAAGGCCCTCGGCGAAATCGATGTCGAGCCGGTCGATCAGGACGATATCGCGGATCGAAAGTCTGGAAAGCATGGAGCCGGTCCTCAGGCCGTCATCATCCGCGAAAGCGGATGATCCAGTAACCACCGCGGACGCTGATAACCACAGGAATCGCCCGGGCGTACTGGATGCCCCGCTTTCGCGGGGCATGACAAGAGGGTAGCCGTCAGCCCGTGATCGACTTCTTGAAGTTGGCGAAAGCCTTGCTGATCCAAGAGCCTTTGTTCTCGGACGGTTCGGTGCCGCCGGTCTTCACCAGCGTGTAGGCGTGCTTGTACCAGACGCTGTCAGGGAAATTGTGGCCGAGCACGGCCGCCGCGGTCTGCGCCTCGCCGGTAATGCCGAGCGCCATATAGGCTTCCGTCAGGCGTTCCAGCGCTTCCTCGACTTCGCGCGTGGTCTGGTACTTGGTGATGACCACTTTGAAGCGGTTGATGGCGCCGGTGTAGTCCTTGCGTTCCAGATAGTAGCGGCCGGTCAGCATTTCCTTGCCGGCCAGCTGGTCGCGCGCGACTTCGAGCTTCTGCTTGGCGGTGTTGGCGTATTCGCTGGTCGGGAATTTGCGGATCACTTCTTCGAGCGCCGCAAGCGCCTTTTCGGTGCGCGCCTGATCGCGGGTGATGTCCGGGATCTCATCGTAAAACGACGCGCCAATCAGATATTGCGCGTAAGCGGCGTCCTCGCTGCCGGGATGCAGGGTGATGTAGCGCTGGGCGCCGGCGACGCATTCGTCATAGTCGCCGGCCGTGTAATAGGCGTAGGAGGCCATGATCAGCGACTTGCGCGCCCATTCCGAATAGGGATGCTGGCGGTCGACTTCCTCGAATTTCTTGGCGGCCTCTTTAGGGTTTTTCTTCTGATTGAGAAGGAAGAGGCCCTCGTTGTAGAGCCGGTCGGCGGGCTCGTCGGGCGCCGCTTTATCGTTGTTGAAAAAATCGAAGCTGCTGCAGGCGCCAAGACAGGTGCCAAGGCTCGCGGCGAGCAATATCGCGCCCAGGGCGCGCGCAAAGCGCCGCCGGTGCTTCTGAACGAGATCGTCAGGCCGCGAAGTCATGCTCGGTTTGATATTCCCCCGAGGCGGCGCTTGCGGGCAAGCGCCTCCAAACCGCGTCGGTGTAAACGAAATAACGCGGGTCCGCCAAGCAATTACGCAGACATTCGGCCCGGATTAAGGCAACGGTTAAGCCTGAAAAGCTGAGATTTTTAGGCTACTTCCGGCCCATAGGCCGGCGCCAGGCCGGCAACCGCATCGCCATGGCCGCGCAGGCGGCGGGCGGGCTCGGCGAACTCGACCACGCGCCAGGCGCTGGTGTCGTCCATCAGGGCGGAAAGCACTGCGT
>DATCOJ010000170.1:0-3151 GCA_036564785.1 Rhizomicrobium sp.
CGCCTATATCGAGGACGACGAGCTTGTGGAAGTCACGCCACAGTCGATCCGGCTGCGTAAGGCGTTGCTCGATCCCAGCGAGCGCAAGCGCGCCTTCCGGGCCGAGGAAAGCGCCTGAGCTTCCGCTCTACCGCCGCTGAACTCGGGCTGCTGGAAGCTCTGCGGGTTTTCAGGACCAGGCTTCAGCTTTTTTCGCAGAGAGGCCGCAGTAACGTAACCATCCGGTGAGCGCCGCGGATCAGGCGGCTGCGGCGGTGTGCAGCATGATCTCGCGGGACTTTTTCCAACTCCAAGGGAGCATCGCGGGAAGGTCGGTGATGGGGTGATCGGCGATCCTGTTGAGTACATCGACGAGCCAAGCTTGGGGATCGACACCGTTCAGCATGGCCGTTTGAATCAGAGAGTCCATGATTGCGGCACGCTCGCCACCCCGCTCGGAGCCGGCGAAGAGCCATGACTTGCGACCTAGTGCAATGCCACGCAGTGCGCGCTCCGCGGCATTGTTGCTGAGGCAGATGCGTCCGTCCGCGAGGAAGCGCGTGAAAGCAGTCCAGCGCTTCAACATATAATCCATGGCTTTGGCGACTTCCGCATGGCGCGAGAGCCTGGCGCGCTTGGCGCGCATCCAAACTTCGAAGGCTTCGACGATGGGCGCAATCTCCTTCTCGCGCACGGCGAGGCGCTGTGCTGGCGGCAAGCCATTGATCGATCGCTCCCATTCGAAGATCACATCGAAACGCCTCACCGCTTCGAGCGCGATCGGCGAAACGATGACGGGCTTATTGGTCCTGGCCTTCGTTGCAATGTCTGCAAGAACGAAAAACTTCCTTCTTGCATGCGCCCAACATGCCGCCTCCGTGATCGGCCCAAGGGGGCGGTCGTCCTTATAGAGCGCGTTGAAGCCTGCATAGGCGTCGGCCTGCAGAATGCTGCCGTAGTTCGCGAGATGCCGCTGGGGGCGCTCGCCGCTGCGATCGCGTGAGAAGAAATACACCGCCGCCGGTGGGTCGGGGCCACCGAAGGGACGATCATCGCGGACATAGGTCCAAAGGCGCGCCTGGACCGTCTTGCCTTTGGCCAATAGTGGAACCGGCGTATCGTCACCATGGATGCGGGCGGCGGCGAAGACGTGCGCGCCGATCCGCTCGGCAAGCGGTGTCAGGACTGCGGCGCAGGCGCCGACATCGTCTGCGAGCGTGGACAGTGGCAGATCCACGCCCTCGCGCGCATAGGCTTCACTTTGGCGGTTGAGCGGCTGATGGAGCGCGAATTTGGCATAAAGGATCATGGCCAAAAGGCTCGGTCCTGCGCGGCCGCGGGCGATTACATGGAAGGGTGCCGGCACCTGGCTGATCTTCTCGCAAGCCCGGCAGGTAAACTTCTCGCGGACATGCTGGATCACTTTCCACTGACGCGGAATGACCTCGAGCGTCTCGGTGATGTCTTCGCCGAGCTTGGAAAGCCTCGTCGAGCCGCAGCATGCGCAGGCGGTCGGGCCCGGCACGAGGACTCGCTCGCGCGGCAGATGCGGGGGGAATGGCTTGCGCACCGGCTTGCGGCGCGCGTGCGCCGGAACCAGCGTGGCCGCGCCGCCGGCCCTGGCGGCACCCATCTTGGCCGCGATCTCGTCTTCGGCGGCCGCGGCTTCGACGTCTTCCAGCTCCAGTTCCATCTGATCGAGGAGCTTACGGCCGTGCTCGGAACGGCTGCCATAGAGCTCCCGCCGCATCTTCTCTATGGCAAG
Organism: Rhizomicrobium sp.; assembly: GCA_036564785.1. Classification (GTDB taxonomy): domain Bacteria; phylum Pseudomonadota; class Alphaproteobacteria; order Micropepsales; family Micropepsaceae; genus Rhizomicrobium. Next base: position 1,745 of record DATCOJ010000170.1, read on the forward strand.
CTTGAGATGGGCGATCAGCGCCTCGGCGCTGGAGACATTGGCCGCAGCGCTCGTGGCCTTCGCCTCCGCGTCAATGCGCGCGGCGCGCTCCAAATCGTCCGGCAGGCTGTCAAGTGGAGCACAGATCGCGTGATTCGTGACCTCGGAATCGGCCAGATGAGTCAGAATGCCACAGGATCATCCCGCTGCTTCAGGCCGCCATGTGCGCTGCGGGTGCCTCCAGTCAATGCCCTCCAGCATGTAGGCGAGCTGCGCCGGCGTGATGACAACGACGCCATCGGCCGGCGAGGGCCAGATGAACTTGCCGCGCTCCAGCCGCTTGGCGTAGAGCGACATGCCCAGAGTGTCATGCCAAAGCACCTTCACGAGGTTGCCCCGGCGCCCACGGAACACAAAGAGATCGCCGGCATGCGGATCGCGCTTCAGCGCCTGCTGCACCTGCAGGGTGAGGCCATTCATGCCGCGGCGCATATCGGTATGGCCCGTCGCGATCCACACCCGCACACCAGAGGGAATGGGAATCATCGCCGCGGCAGTGCCTTCATCACCGCCGCCGCCAGGTCAGGATCGACGGCCCCGGAAATACGCAGACGAACGCCGCGCCCAAACTCCAGCTCGATCAGCGGTATGGCCGCAGGCGACGGGGCTGGAGTTGGCGGCTCGCTTTGTTCAGGTCTGGCGATCGCAACAGCTGTAAAACCTATGGGCGTTGATGTGGATGAGCCAAAACTCAGCGCCTCGCGATATTGTTTGCGCCAGCCAAACAGCATGCTTCGACTGATATTATGCCGACGCGCAACGCCGTTGACCGTCTGACCATCGACAAACGTCTCAGCCACTAGCGCTCGCTTCTCGTCCTCGCTCCAGCGCCGCCGCGCCTGACCCAAAATAATCTCCACACCGCCTCCGCATGCGACCAGTCTAACGACCCATCGCTAGACTAGGCGCAGCGCCAATCCTCACACACAAATTGCCTCATGCAAGACGGCCCCCGGCGGAGGGGTACGCCTTACCAAGCCCGCGTAACTGTCGGATGAGAAGAAACAGGATTACTCCGAGAGGATTCGGAATTTTCTTCCATCTGCCAATTCCCTCTCCACGCACTTGACCGGCCCATGGCTGATCCCCGAGCCAAGTGCATTGCGGAGTAATACCGAAAGCACGTCCCAAAATAGGGAGTGCCTCGCATGCGGCAATTGCGCCTCGCTATCTTTGTGCGACGATTAACGACACGTCTGGACGGACCAAGCGGTTGCATGCGTGCGTCCTGCAGGCATCAACCCGCAAGGTCTATCGTGATCCAAATGCACCCTCTCAACCGGAGCATTATCGCGGCCGCATGAACGTCAACGGCTGGCGGCAAGCGAACATCGCCTTCGCTCGAGCTGGGAACGCACTCTGCGGGGC
>DATCOJ010000171.1:0-8131 GCA_036564785.1 Rhizomicrobium sp.
GGCCGCGAGCGCGCGGCCGCCGAAGGCGATGACCCGGCCGCGCGGATCGGCGATGGGAAACATCAGCCGGTCGTAGAAGAAATCGCGAGCCGGCCTGTCGTCGTCCTGCGGCCGCACCAATCCCGCCGCCACCATGTCGTCCAGCGAGACGTTCTTCGCGTAGAGATGGTCTTTCAGCGCGCTGTTCGAATCGGGCGCGAAGCCGAGGCGGAATTGCTTCGCCGCGGCCTCGTTCAGCCCGCGCGAGGCGAGATAGCGCTGCGCCGCCGCGCCGCCCTTCGCGCGCAACTGCTCCTCGAAGAACAGGCAGGCCAGCTCGACGATGTCGTAGAGCGACTTCTTCTTCTCCTCGCGCGCTTCGTCTTCCGGCGTCCATTTGGGCAGCGCGACGCCCGCTTCGCCGGCCAGCTTCTCGACGGATTCCGGGAAGTTCAGGCCTTCGGTTTCCATCAGCCATTTGAAGGCGTCGCCGCCGGCGCCGCAGCCGAAGCATTTGTAGGTGCGCCGCTCGTTCTCCACCTTGAAGGAGGGTGTGTGCTCCTGATGGAAGGGGCAGCAGCCCCACATCACCCGGCCCTTGCGGATCAGCTTCACCCGGCGGCCGACCAGCTGGACGAGATCGGTCCGCCGCAGGATTTCCTCGAGCAGGTTGGGGCCGTAGCGCATGGGGACAATGTAGGTCGGATGAGTGCATCCAGCACTCATGAAAAGTGCGTGGCGCACTCTTTATCTGTTAGCAGACCCCCCTCCGTCTGCCTCGTGCTGCGCACTCGGCAGCCACCTCCCCCGTAAACGGGGGAGGATAACCTAGTGGGGCGGAGCGGCGGCCGGATCGGCGATGGTCACCTTGACGATGGTCACCGGCGTCGCCGGCGTGGAGGGTGGCGGGAAGGGCCCGTGGCCGCCCAGAGGGACCGCCGCGATCCCGTCGATCACGTCCATCCCGGCCGTGACATGACCGAACACCGCATAGCCGGTGGTGTTGGGCGGCGCGCCGGGATCGGCGTCGAGCCGCGTGTTGTCGGCAAGATCGATGAAGAATTCCGCGGCGGCGCTGGCGGGATCCTGGGCGCGCGCCATGGCGACGCTGCCGCGGACATTGGAGAGACCGTTGGCGCTTTCCAGCGCGATGGGCGAGCGGGTGGGGCGCGAGGCGCCGTTCGCCTCGAAGCTGCCCATCTGGATGACGAAGCCGGGCTCCACCCGATAGATCATGGTGCCGTCGAAGTGACCGGCCCTCGCATAGGCGATGAAATTGGCAACGGTGGCCGGGGCGTGGGCGCGGTCGAGCGTGATGATGATGGTGCCGAGCGAGGTCTGGATCTGTGCCGTGGGTGCGCTCGCCTCCTCGGCGCTGGCGGCGCCTCCTGCAAGCAACACCAGCGCGACTGCTGCAAACACAAAGCGCAAGTGCATTGTGTAACTCCTCTTCTTTCGCCGCATGATGGTGATGCGGCATAGCCTTGGAGAGTTCTAACGCAGAGCGAAAACGCTTGCACAATACATTCCCCTCCCCCAGCGAGGGGAGGTCGGAATTGCGAAATATAAAATCTCCCTCTCCCCCGCGCAGCAGGGGGAGAGGGCTGGGGTGAGGGGGTTGCCAGAAGTCAGAACTCAGAAATCAGAAGTCAGAAGAGGATGCGAATACAGCACGTTCTGATTTCTGACTTCTGGCCTCCGATTTCCGATGCCCCCTCACCCTAACCCTCTCCCCCACTTCGTGGGGGCGAGGGAATTTCTTTGTCTCAAATTCGGCATTCCGCTATTCGCTATTCGCCATTTGCTATTCGCCCGCCAGTTTCATGCCCGTCGCCGCTTCGAGTTCGGCGATGGCCTGCGCGGCGCTCTCGACCTTGATCGTGTGCATGCCCAGGACGCGGGCAGGCTTCAGGTTGACGCCGATGTCGTCGAGATAGATGCAGGCCGACGGCTCGACCGCCAGCGTCTCGCACATCATCTCATAGATGCGCGGATCGGGCTTGCGGATGCCGATCTTGGAGGATTCGATCACCCCATCGAACAGGCTCATGATCTCGTGCTTGTAGAAGGCGGTCGAGGTTTCGGCGCTCGCCTGCATGGAGGGCACGTTGTTGGTGATGCAGCCCGTTTTGTAGCGCTGCTTGATGCGCTTCAGCGCCTCGTGCATTTCGGGACGGAAATCGCCTGCCAGGAGCGCGATCACCTCCTTGCCGGGGACGTAGTGGCCGTGCGCCAGCGCCTCTTCGGCGAAGGCCTTGTCGAATTCGTCCAGCGTGAGTTCGGCCCGCTCGAAGCGGGCCCAGGCGTTGGTCAGATGGTTGGCGGCGTTGATGCGGCGGATGAGATTCTCCGGCAGCTCGTTGTCGCGCTCGTAGCGGGCGAAGGCCTCGAAGGGCGAGGAGGTGAACACCCCGCCGAAATCCCAGATCACTGCTTCGAACACGCGAGACTCCCTCGATACCGTTCTATTTTGAATTCTGCCGATCTTTTTGCATCCGTTTCCACCCGCTCAACACTGCGAGCGCGAGGAAGATTGCCCCTATTGCCCAATAGAAATCCCAGGCATGCCACCATGGCCGCAAGCCGCCGATGTAGGCGGCGGCGCCGGCGATCATAAAGATCAATCCGAAGAACACGCCACCGATGAAGCCCCAATTGAGCGCAATCGAACGCCAGTTCACGGTCTACTCCACTACCTTCTTCGGCCGGCCGCAGCCTAACAGAATCACGCTTGCACGGAACAGGAGAGGGGCCGCTAATAGGGCAAGAGAGAGAAGAGGCAATGAGCGAGCGAGCAATCCATCTGCCAGTGGAAAGCGAAGGCAAAGCACCCGGGCGGGGGCGGCTTGCGGGCCGCCGCATCGTGGTCGTCGGCGGCGGACAGATGGACATCGGCGAGCCCGATACGCCCATCGGCAACGGGCGGGCGATGAGCGTGCTCTTCGCGCGCGAGGGTGCGACGGTGGGGGTTGCCGATCGCGACCGCGCCTCGGCGCTTGCCACCGTGTCGCTGATCGAGCGCGAGGACGGCCGAGCCTTCGCCATCGAAGCCGACGTCACCAAAGAAGCGGACATCGTCCGCATGATCGAGGAAACGGTCGCGGAGCTTGGCGGGCTCGATGGGCTCGCGCTCAATGTCGGCATCGGCGCGGGCAATGCCTGGCTCGAGGGCACCAGCGCCGAAAGCTGGGACAAGACCTTCGCGGTCAATCTCCGCAGCCACATGCTGACGGTGAAGCACGCGCTGCCGAAACTGGCCGATAGCGCGTCCATCGTCTTCATCTCTTCCATCGCCGGGTTGACGGCGGGCTCGCGCCTGCCCGCCTACGATGCCTCCAAGGCGGGGTTGTTCGGCCTCTGCCGCCATGTCGCTTTCGAAGGCGCGCGACGCGCCATCCGCGCCAATGTGGTGGCGCCGGGATTGATGGACACCTCCATCGGCAGACTGGCGACTCGCGGCCGCCCCAACCGCGCCGCCACCAATATCCCGCTCAACCGCCAAGGCACGGGATGGGAGACGGCCTATGCGGCGCTGTTCCTGATTTCGGAAGAGAGTGCTTACATCACGGCGCAGGTGCTCGCCGTCGACGGCGGCCTGTCGGGGCTGTGAGATGAGCTTGAGCTTTCCAAGAGCGAGCTACGAACCCGGCGTGCGGGATTTCGGCAACGGCTGCTTTGCCTATCTGCAGCCGGACGGCGGCTGGGGCTTGTCCAACGCGGGCCTGGTGGCGAGCCAAGGCGAGGCCCTGCTGATCGACACGCTGTTCGACTTTCCCCACACGCGCGCCATGCTGGATGGCTTCGCGCGCGCCACCGACGCGAAGATCGCCACCGTGTTCAACACCCATCAGAACGGCGATCACTGGTTCGGCAACGCGCTGGTGGAAGGCGCGGAGATCGTGGCGACGGAGCGCGCCGCCCATGCCATGGCGCACGAGACGCCGGCGCTGCTCGCGGGCTTGATGCAGGCCGCACCCTCGATGGGCCTCACCGGCGAATATTTCCTGCATTGCTTCGGGCGTTACGATTTCGCCGGCGCCGCGCCCAAGCTTCCCGACACCACCTTCCGCGGGCGCATGTCGAAGCAGGTGGGCGACAAGCTTGTGGAGCTGATCGAAGTGGGCCCCGCGCATACCGGCGGCGATGCGCTGGCCCATGTCGCGGCCGACCGCACCGTGTTCACCGGCGACATTCTGTTCATCGAGGGAACGCCCATCGTCTGGGCGGGGCCGATCGGCAATTGGATCGAAGCTTGCGAAATGATCGAAGGCATGGAGGTCGACACTATCGTGCCCGGCCACGGGCCGGTGACGGACAGGCACGGCGTGGCGCGCGTGCGCGAGTACCTCACGTATATCCGCGACGAAGCGCGCCAGCGCTATGAGGCGGGCCTTGGGCCGCTCGAGGCGGCGCGCTCCATCGCGCTCGACGATTATGCGGCCTGGGGCGATGCCGAGCGCATCGCCGTCAACGTGGCCACGCTCTATCGCGAGTTCGGCGACGCGGCCGCGCCATCCGATGCCGCCACTCTGTTCGGCTGGATGGCCGCCATCTGGAAAGACAAGAAATAGAAATAGCAATCGGAGAATGCCATGACCGTCATCGTCTACGAACATCCGCTGTCGCCTTACGCGCAGAAGGTCAAGATCGCGCTCGACGAGAAGGGCGTCGCTTACGAGACGCGCATGCCGGTGGCCATCGGCACCGGTCAGCCCGACCGCGAATTCCTCAAATCCAATCCGCGGGGCGAGGTGCCCTCGCTGATCGACGGCGACGACGCCATCTTCGATTCCACCATCATCCTGGAATATATCGAGGACAAATGGCCGGCGCCGCCGCTGCTGCCGAAATCGCCGCTCGCCCGCGCTCAGGCCCGCACCATCGAAGAGGTGATGGATACGAGCTTCGAGCCGATCAATTGGGGCTTGGGCGAGATCAAATGGTTCAAGCGCGCGGAAGGCGAGCGGGCCCGCACCTTGGAGGCGCGCGCCCATGCGCAAGCGCGCGGCATCTACGATTGGCTGACGCGGCAGCTGGGCGACGGGCCGTGGTTCGGCGGTGCGAGCTTCGGGTGGGGCGATCTGTCGGTGGTGCCGTATCTGAACGGGGCGCGGGGCAACCGCATCGGACCGGATGAGACGTCATCGCTGGGACGGTGGCTGGCCCGCGCCAATGCGCGGCCCTCGGTGGCGAAAGCGGCCGGCGCGGCCGCTGCCGTGCTCGCCTCCATGAGTCAGGTGCATTCGGCCATCGAAAGCGGCTTGTTCAAGCGCGAATACCGCGACCATCGGCTGGAATGGATGATCCGCTCCGGCGGCATCGAGGTGGTGCTGGAAGGCATCCGCAAGGACAACATCCGCTTCTCGAACGAGCTGAGGTAACGCGATGAGCGAGATCATTCTGCATCACTATCCTTCTTCGCCGTTCTCCGAGAAGGTGCGGGTCTGCTTCGGCATCAAGGGACTGGCGTGGCGTGCGGTCGAGCAGCCCATCATCATGCCCAAGCCCGATCTGCTCCCGCTGACCGGCGGCTATCGCAAGATTCCGGTGCTGCAGATTGGCGCGGACATTTTCTGCGATACACAGATCATTCTGCGCGAGCTGGAGCGGCGCTTCCCCGAGCCCTCCATCTTTCCCTTGAAGAACGCGCTCGCCTATGGGCTCGCCTTCTGGAGCGACCGACTGTTCTTCATGCCGAGCGTGGCGGTGGTGTTCGGCGAGATCGGCCACATGGTCCCGGAGGCGTTCAAGCAGGACCGCGCCAAGATGTCCGGCAGCAGTTTCTCCACCGAAGCGATGCAGGCCGCCGCACCCTTCGCGCGCGACCAGTGGCGGGCGCATGCCGATTTCGTCGCCGAGACTTTAGAGGACGGGCGCGACTTCCTGGGCGGCGCCAAGCCGGGCGCGGCGGACATCCACGCCTATATGAATTTCTGGTGGCTGAAGGCCGCGGTGCCGAAAGTGGCGGCGGCGATGCTGGAGGAATTCGCCGGGATCGAATCCTGGTGTGCGCGCGTCGCCGCCATCGGCCACGGCGCGATGTCGCCGATGGAGCCGAAAGAGGCGCTGGCCATCGCCAAAGCCGCCTCGCCGGACGCGCGGCGCGCGGCGGACGCATTCGATCCTCGTGGATTGAAGCCGGGGGACAAGGTCACGGTGGCGGCGGACGATTACGGCCGCGATCCGGTGGCGGGCGAGCTCCTGTTCTCCAATGCGCACGAAATCGCCGTCCTGCGCAACGATCCGGAGCTCGGCGATATCGCGGTCCACTTCCCCCGCGCCGGCTTCACGGTGGCGAAGGTGTAGACTCGGAAATCCCCTCAATCCGCCTGGGCCGCCAGGCGGCGGGCTTCGTGCGCGGAGACTTCGGTCCAGGGCCGCGGCGCGAAATGTCCCGCCGCCAGGATGAGCGAGGCCGAGCCGTCGTCGGCCAATATCGGCGCCTCGAAATATTCCGCCACCAGGTAGCTCTTGTTGACCGTATCGAGGCGGCTGATGAAACGCAGCGGTGCGCGCGCCTCGATGGCCGCGCCGAGCGCCGCATACCAGCGCGGCAGGAACTCCGGCGCCACCGCTTCGTCGATGAACCTGCCGGAGAGATCGCCCATCGCGTCGGCGAAAGCGGTGCCCATCAGGCGCACGCGATAACGCGCCTTGCCGTTCTCCACTCGCTCGTAAATGGCGACGTGACGCAGCAGCGCCTTCAGGCTGCGCGGCCCGAAATGCTTGCGAAAAGGCAGCCCGTCCGTTTCGGCGTGCTCGCGCCATAGGCCGAGCAACTCCCCGAATTCAGGACGCACGAAGGCGAGCGTGGCGTCGCAAAGCGAGGCCCAACCCGCCTGTCTCGCCTTGGCATTGAAGGATTGGCTGGCGGTCGCAGCTGGCGTGAGGTTCATGACCAAAGGCTAATGCTAAGACCGTCGAGACTTTCTTAACGAAGGCTTGGGCAATTGCGGCGGCGCGAGCGATTTGACAGTGTTTCCCGGAGCTTGAGGGGGCATGCATGGATCGCGCGACAGCTAGTATCGAAACGGTGACGGTGGAGACGGCGGAGGGCAAGCTCGCGGGCTTGCGCAAGGGGGCCATCGCCGCCTTCAAGGGGATTCCCTTCGCCGAGCCACCCATCGGGCCCCTGCGCTGGCGGGCGCCACGGCTGGCACGTGCCTGGAGCGGGGTGCGCGACGCCACCCGCTTCGGGCCCATCTGCCCGCAAGGCGCCACCCAGGCCGAGATGCTGATGGGCAGCACGCCGGGCGAACAGTCCGAGGATTGCCTCTATCTCAATGTGTGGACCCCGGCCTGCGACGACGCCAAGCGGCCGGTGATGGTGTGGATTCATGGCGGCGCCTTCGTGATCGGCGCCGGCAGTCAGGGCCTCTACAGCGGCAGGCATCTGGCGGCGCTCGATTGCGTGATCGTCACCCTCAACTACCGGCTCGGCGCCTTCGGCTTTCTCGATCTGGCCGACGCCACGGACGGCGCCGCGCCCGGCAGCGGCACGGAAGGCATCGCCGATCAGATCCTGGCGTTGCAGTGGGTGAAGCGGAACATCGCCCGCTTCGGCGGCGATCCCAAGAACGTCACGCTGTTCGGCGAATCCGCCGGCGGCATGAGCGTGGCGGCGCTGATGGCCTGCCCGCCCGCGCGCGGCCTGTTCCACAAGGCCATCCTGCAATCGGGCGCCGGCCATGTCGGCCATGAGCGCGATCGCGCGGCGCGCGCGGGGCACGCGCTGCTGTCATTCATGAACCTGTCGTCAAGCGAATGGGAGAAGGCGCGCGAAGCGCCGATGGCCGCGGTGCTCAAGGCGCAGATCGCGGTGCTGGCGGATGCGCGCGACGGCAAGGATACGCACCGGCTCTCCGGCCTGCCCTTCCAGCCCGCCATCGACGGAGCGCTGCTTCCGTCGCGGCCCATCGAGGCGATCCGCGCCGGTTCGGCCAAAGCCATTCCGGTGCTGGCCGGCACCACGCGCGAGGAATGGAAACTGTTCACCGCCGCCGATCCCAGGCTGCGGCTGATGTCGCGCGCCAGCTTCGAGGAGCGGGTGACGCGGCTCGCCGGTGAGCACGCGCCGGAGATGCTCGCGGCCTATGGCGAGGGGAGCACGTTCGACCGCTTCAACGCGCTGATGACCGACAAGGCCTTCACC
>DATCOJ010000172.1:0-1723 GCA_036564785.1 Rhizomicrobium sp.
GTACCTGCCGATGCATTGACGCTGATAGATCGGCTACGAGGCGCCGTCGGGCATTGAACGGCACGCTTGTCATTGCGAGGAGCGAAGCGACGCGGCAATCTCGGTCACAACTGGCCCGAGATTGCTCTCATGTCCCTTGTCAAGCAGCAACACCAGCGTTCTCCATTCCAACTTGCGAGCGTTGGATTTTCCAGCAGCGATGATCGTGCAAGGGCGGGGGCGAAGCGCTGAGACGTCGGTGATCCATCTCTGATGCGCGTGTTTAACCGCAAGTCCGTGTTTCGTCTGGGGCTGTCCCGCGTCTTCGCACGGGCGTCGGTCGTTGGTTTGACCGGCCACTCAGCAATCTCACAGGAGTTCCCCTACCGTGGCCTCGCCCCCACCCTTGCACGATGTTTGTCGACCTCAGGCGGTTGGTCTGGCGGTCGGCTCCACCTCCGGCGTCCTGCCGGAGCCGACCGCCAGACCAACCGCCCAGATGAACGCCGCCAATTCGCGCGCCACCGCGGTGACGGCAACGACATCGAGCTTGCCGGCCCGGCGCAGCGCCCGATAGCGCGCGGTCAGGCGCGACTGCGCCTTCCAGGCGATGTCACGCACCGCGGGCGGCGCCGCCTCGAGCCGTGCCAGCTTGTCGCGGCCGACCCGTGGCGGATGGCGGTAGCTCCAGGCGCATTCCACCAGGATGCTGCGTGCCCGCCGGTTCCCCGTTTTGGTGATCGGGCCGCGCCGGATCCGTTCGCCGGTGGAATGCTCGCTCGGCACCATGCCCAGCCAGGCCATCAGCTCGCGCGGCGTGCGGAACCGTGTCAGATCGCCGATCTCCGCCAGCAACGTGGTGGCGGCGATGAACTCGACGCCGCGCAGCGCCATCAGCGCGGTCACCGATGGCGCGAGCGACCAGTCCGGCACCGCTGCGTGGATCGCCTGTTCCAGCCGCGCGATGCGGTCGCCGGCCTGGCGCACTGCATGCAGCATCTCCTCGAGAGCAATACGCTGTTCGAGATGCGCCAGCTTCTGCCCGGCCAGCCACGCCATATGCGCCTTGCCCCACGTGGTCTTGCCCGGATAGTGCAGGCCAAGCCGCAACAGCAGCGCCGAGACCTGCTGTCGCTTCGCGCGCTGGTCACGCACCGCCGCACCGCGGGCGCGGGTGAGGTCGCGCACCGCCTCGTGGTGCGGATCCGGCACCCACACCGCGGTCAGATCGCCGGCGCGCAGTTGCCGGGCCAGCGACAGCGCATCGCGCCGATTGGTCTTCACCCGATCGCCGGGCTTCTGCGGGATCAGCGACGGCGCCACCACGATGCAGTCGTGACCGAGGCTCTTGATCTGCCGATACAGCCCGTAGCCGGTCGGTCCGGCTTCATAAGCAAACGTCAGCGCGGCGTGGTTCTTCGCCAAACGACGCGCCAGCTTCGCGGTCGCGGCCGGCGCGTTGTCGATCTCGCCGAGATAGCGGATCTCGCCGTCCCGTCCCGCCTCCGCGATCGCCACCGCGTTCCGCAGCTTCGATGTGTCCAATGCGACGTAGGCAACGCTATGATCGTCCACGGCTCACCCTCCTTGCTTGAGGCTCCGCCCGGACCATCCGGGCAACCCTCGCATCGCATCGAGGGTGGGCCACCTCCGCAAGACAGGGACATACGGTCTTCGCTCCGCTCACACTAAACCTCGGTCTTGCCCCATCGCCATGGCGGAGCTTGGCCCCGCCATCCACGTC
>DATCOJ010000173.1:0-13166 GCA_036564785.1 Rhizomicrobium sp.
GGCCTGGGTAAGGTTCGAGCCGATATTGCCGTTTGAACCGGCGTTGAAGTCCGCCACGTCTTTCAGCACCTGCATCAATTGCTGGCCCGCATCGGATGCCAGCACGCCGACCTTCACGGTCTGACCGTCCGCCACGGTCACCGAGCGTGCGATGCTTCCATTGGCGAAGGCGTCGGACGCCGAGGACAGGGAACTGAGATCGGACAGCGAATTGACCGCGAGCGGCGGCTGGTCGTCCCTATCGCCGCCATAGATGTAGTTGCCGTTGACGTCGCGGGCGTTCAGAATCTGCGCCGCCCGGTCGAAGATGCTGTTCGCTGTCGTCATCAGGGTCGAGCCGTCATTGTCGGCGACGGCCGTGGTCAACGCCTGACGAAGCTGCTGGGCCAGATCGGAGAGCGAAGTCAGCTGCGTGTCCTGCAGGTCGACCTGGTTGAGAGCGACCTGCGTGGCCGACTGGTAGGACTCGGCGCGGGCGGAAGCGGAACGCGCCGCTTCCAGCATCGCTGTCTTGTCGCCGATGCCCGTGTAGTTGCTCGACTTCTTCCCACTGGCGACCTGGGCCTGGGTGGCGTCGAGTGCGGAACTCGCCTGCATGATCTGCGACAGCAGGAATTGGGCCTGACCATTGGTGGCGACGCGGTCGATGGACATCGGTGTGTTCCCTAGCTCACCTGCAGCAGCGTGTCGTACATCTGCTGCACGGTCTGCAGAATGCGCGCGCCGGCCGCATAGGCTTGCTGATAGATCATCATGTTGGACAGTTCCTCGTCGAGATTGACGCCGGAGACTTGCGATTGGCGGGATTGCGCTTCTGTCAGGCGCGCATTCTGTTGCGTGGCGTTGGAATCCGCAGTTTGGCCTTGGGTGGCGATGTCCTGATAGAGGCCGGCGGCATAGCCGCCAAGCGACGTGGTTTGCGCACCCAAGGTGCCGACGGCGCCGAAGCTCTGTTGCGCGTTGGCGAGGTTCTGCAGGGCCAGCAGCCCGCGCGAATCGCCCGAGCCGACGATCGCGTCACCGGCAACGCTCGTGGCGCTGAGCGACGGCAGCGCAAAGGCGAGGCGCTGCGGCGCGCCGGCGATTTCCGGCGCCACGCTGAAGCCTTGGGCTTGCGCGCTTAATTGCTGCACGCCGAGACCGAACAGCTGGGTGAAACTCATCCCGGTGGTGCCGCGTGTCGTGGAATCCGACGTGACGTTGAGTTGATAGCCGGCATTGCCTGCGGACGGTGTCATCTTCAGCGAGCCGTCCCCGCCCAGGCCAAAGCTCGCCGCGCCGCCGAACGAGGTATTGAGCGCGTTGACGACGTCGCCGACGGTCATGCCGGCGGTCAGCGTGACGGAGGCCTGCTTGCCGATCTCGCCGTTCGGACCCTTGAGCACGAAGCTCATGGTGCCGCCGGCCGCGAAACCGCCGGCATCGGCCGCCGAGAGGCCGGTGGAAAGCACCGATGGCGCGGCCGACTGGAAGAGGTCGTTGAGCCCGAAGAACTGCGAGAAGCCCACGCCGCCGCGCTTGGACGGCGTCGTGGCATCGTCCTGGACAACAATGCCGTTGCTTCCGTTGGCGGCGATGGAAAGCTTGCCGTCGGTGAAGCTGGCGATGGCGTTGCTCCCCAACGCAGCATTGAGCGCGGAGACGAAGCCGCCGACGTTTCCCCCAAAGCTCGTCGCCGCACCGCCATCCACCGACAAGGTCCCGGCGTCGAAGTCGACGTCAATGCGCGAGACCAGGTTGCCGCTGGCATCGGCAACCGCCACCGTCGTCTTGCCGGTGAAATTGAGAGCGTCGCCCGACAACAGCCCGGTGTCGCGTCCGCTGAGCGAAGCAGGCGGAGGAAACGCCGCGTTGGCGTTGTTCTGCGCGTTGAAGGAGAGCGCCGCCTGGCGCGCGAAATTGCCCAGCTCCTGCTGGAAGCCCGCCAGAGTCTGGTCGCGCATGTCGATCAGGCCTTTGAGCTGGCCGGATTCCAGCCGCGGATCGAGATTCTGGGCGGGACCGACTTGATCTCCGGTCGCCGGATTGATGGTCTGAAGACCGATCGGTCCGTAATTCCCGCCGCCGCCCGCCGCATAAGAAAGCTCGGCATAGGTGTCGCCCACCAGGTTCGTGCCATCCGCGGTCGATATCACCAACTGGCCGTTCATCCGCTCGCTGGTGCGCACGTTCATGAATTGCGAGAGCTGCTTGACGGCCATGTCGCGCTGGTCGAGCAAGCCGGTCGAATCGTCGCCCGCGGCCGTGGCCGTCTGGATCTGCTCGTTGAGCGAGTGGATCTGCTTGATCAGTCCGTTGGCGGTGCCGATGGAAGACGCGATCTGCTGATCGACCTGCGCTTGCAGACCGGACAGCGATGAGGAGAGCGTGGAGACCGTGCGGGCGAAACTCTGATAGCTGTTGAGAACGCCGAGCCGGCTGGCGCTGGAGCCGGGCGAAAGCGAGGCTTGGCCAAGGGCTGCAGAGATGTTGTCGAGTTGAGAGGTCAATGCAGTGCCGTCGCCCGGCTGGCCGATAATGGCGTCGATCTGGCTGAAGACGCCGCTCTTGGCGCTGAATTGGGCGGCGGCGGAATTGGACGATAGCACCTCCTGGATCAGGAACTTGTCCACGACGCGATGTACGTCGGCGATGTCGACGCCGGCTATCTGGCCGCCGACATTGAGCACCTCCTGCTGCACCGTGCGGCGCGCATAGCCTTCGGTGTTGAGGTTGGCGACATTGTTGGAGACGACGCGCAGGGCGGCGGAATTCGTCTGCAAGGCAGTCAGCGCGCTCGCAAGAATGCCGTTCAGTGACAAGGCGCACGCTCCGTTTGTGCCATTTGCCCGACCAACGGATCGCAAGCGCCGTGCCATGCAAATGCGCGGCGTTTGGCGGAAATCGGGCCTTGAGCGAATGGATTTTCATACCGCGAAATCGGCAGGCTTTGCCCAGTCGGGCAGTTCGTGCCTCGCCGGGAGTGAACCGCACGTGCCTCCGTCACCCGCGTTCGTCGTGCGAATTGCAAGCGCGTGGCGGGTGGTCCGGGCCTTGCTACGGCGAACGCGGGAAAGTCCGAGTTTCATCTCTTGTCACTATTGGCAGCGAACACGCTCACCTCCATTTCACCCGCGCAAAATGGTGCGGGAGCGTCCCTTCCGGGCGATGGCAAGACGAGCGCGTCCCTGGGCATCGATGCCCTGTTCGCGTCCCTGCTGAATGCTCTGCGGATTCCCCAATCGCTCGACCAAGCAGGGATTCAAGTCCTCAATGGCGCATCGGCCGTGCGAAGCGGCGAGCAGTCGGCCGCCTTCGGGCTGCAATTCTCAGCGGCGCCGGCGATGCCTGCGCCGTCCGTCCTGAACCCGTCGGCTGCCATGACAGCGGCTCCCGTTGTCCCTTGGTCCCTCCCTGCCGCCGCTACGCGGATACCAATCGCACCCTTCATTCTGCCCACGGCGAAGTCCGCCGGCTCAGCCATCGCCAGTCCGCAGATCGTATCCGAAAACCAAAACGGCCCGTTTGCGCCGCCGATGGCCTTCGACTTGCCCCCAATTCCGAAGGCGGAGAATGCACCCTCAGGCCTCGTTCAGGTTCGAGATGTATTCCAGGCATCGCGCGACAGCGCGTCGGCAAGAGACTTCACCCGGCGGCCAGCAACAGCAGCGAAAGGCGATGCTCGGAATGCTCTCGCCTCTCGCCCGTCGGCTTTGGAGCCGCCACGTCGTGTGGGCGTAGCGCAAGCGAATACCATGCGGCAGGCCCCGGGCCAGGTTCGCATGACCGCGGATGCCCGAGGATCGGTTTCGAGCCCGGTGCGTGTACCGCCTTCGTCCGCCCCGTCGAGAATCGAGTTGCCCCAGTCGCAACCGAGCCAAATCGAAATCCATGTCTCGACGGCATCGGCCTCGGAGCCCGTTGCAGTCTTCCCGCGAATGCGGCTTTGGGCGATGCCCGCTTGGGCAAACGCGTTTCTCGAATCCGCAAAACCGAATCCGGCTGCGGCGCAGCTGCATTTTGACCCTGCGCAACCGGCTCCGGCTGACGCGCAGACACTTCTCGAGCCGTTGCAACCGATTGGAATTGGCACTCAGCCGCATCGCGAGTCTTTGCAGAGATCGGCTCACGTTGAGTCTTTCCAACCCGCTCAGCCGCGTCCGGTCGTCGAGTCCTTGCAACCGCTGCCGCAGCCTCTTCCCGGGGGTTCTCCGATCGGATTCCGGGCCGTTCCATCTTCGAATGCAGATCGGTCGGCCCAACCGGTCAATGCGCCCATGCCGGACTCGAACGCCGAGGCAGTATCGCCGACCATTGCTCCCCGCGTGGCTGTGCCTGAGCGGGCGAATTCAATCGCCTCCTCTGTCCCCGAACCGACGCGCGCCGGCACCGGGTATTCCACCGAACGCCTGCCGCCAATTCCATCCACGGCGTCGACCTCGACAACAAAGCCCAAACAGACATCGTCGGCCAACAATTCCGAAGCGAGGCAGATTAAGTCTCAAGATCCGCGATCGATTCCGGCCGATAGCGCTGCCGATCGCGTTGCGCGGAAAGCCGAACCGCAAACAGGCGCCGCGAGCCGGGCCGGCGAGCGCGAGCTGGAGACCAAGCCTGCGCCACCCACGACACGTGACGCGGTCAGGAAGCAAGCCGAGCGCCTGGAGTTCGCCGCCGCGGACAAACAGACCAGGACGGTATCCCCGCAGCAAATCGGCAACACGACGTCCGCGACGAGCGCGGTCTTGGACCACGCGTCAGAGACGCCAAGTCCCTTGCCGGCCACATCAGCCGCACCCACCGATCCGTCGCCGGCGGTTCCCACTCCAAGCAATGTCATGCCCGCCACAATCGCGGCGCCGATCGTCGCGGCGACTGTGACGGCCAAGCCGGAGGCAAGTCCGCTATCGAATCCAGACGCGGTGACTCCCTCCCAGTCTTCAGTCCCAGGCGTGCACGCAGATCTCGGTGCACTGGCCGTCAAGATCGCGGCCAAATCGCGGGAAGGCGATCGGCACTTCGACATCCGCCTCGATCCGCCGGAGCTCGGCCGCATCGATGTTCATCTGTTCGTCGATCAGTCGGGCCGCGCTCAGGCGCACCTGTCGGCCGACAAGCCGCACACGCTCGAACTCCTGCAGCGCGACTCCGCCGACCTTCAGCGTGGATTGAAGGATGCCGGCCTCGAGCTTTCCAACAGCGGACTCAATTTCTCGCTCAAGGGCCAGGAACAGAGGGACGGCACGCCGCAATTCATGCCCCGTCCCCGCCCGGCAACGCCGGCATTGGCGGAAGCGTCGGCCGCGGCCCGCCCTTCGCCCGCAACCTCTTACGCATCGAACGCGCGGCTCGATATCCGCGTCTAACAGGAGAACGTCATGGACGGTGGCATGCAGGAACTGTCGGGAAACTTCAACACCTTCCTGACCTTGCTGACGACGCAGCTGCAGAACCAGGATCCGCTGAACCCGATGGATTCCAGCCAGTTCACCCAGCAGCTGGTGGAATTTTCCCAGGTCGAGCAGCAGATCGACACCAACAAGAACCTGCAGACGCTGATCGCGCTCGGCCAAGCCAACACGCTCTCCAGCGCCACCAATTATCTCGGCAAGACGATCACCATCACCACCGGCAACGGCGCGCTGCAGGACAGCAGCTGCAGCTGGCGTTACGCGTTGGGCGCCGATTCCTCCAACACCACGCTCACGGTCAGCGATTCCAACGGCAAGGTCGTCTACTCCGGAGCCGGCGAAACGGCGTCGGGCGGCCACGACTTTACCTGGGACGGCAAGGACAATGCCGGCAACCAGATGCCTGACGGCGTCTACAAGCTGTCGGTCACGGCCACCACCTCGGACGGCCAACCGGTCCAGAGCGCCATCGCCTTCAAGGGCGTGGTCGACGAAATCAACCTTACCGGCACCGAGCCTCTGCTGATGATCGGCGGCATGGCGGTGCCTCTCTCGCAAGTCAGCGCGGTGGACCAGACCGAGGACGGCTCGGACAGCTAGCGCTAACCAACCGGCGGGCGAGAAGCGGCCGCCAACCATCGAACCGGCGCGGGAAACGAAGGGGCCCGCGCTTCATGGCCGAAAGGCCGACAAGGAAAACCACCATGAGCCTCTATGGCGCTTTGATGATCGGTGTCTCGGCGCTCGATGCGTTCAGCAACGCTCTGAGCACCACTTCCTCCAACATCGCAAACGTGAACACCATCGGCTACAAGACCGGCCAGGCCCGGTTCTCCACCCTGCTGGCGGCCTCGATGGGCGAGGGCGACATGTCCTCGGCCGGCGTGATCTCCAGCGAGACGTCCAACATCACCCAGCAGGGCCTGCTGCAGACCGCGAGCTCGCCCACCGATCTCGCGGTTTCCGGCGACGGCTTCTTCATGGTCAGCGCGAATCTGAACCGGGTGAACGCCAATGTCGGCTCGACCAACGGGCTCTATTACACCCGCGCCGGCGACTTCAATCCGGACGCCAACGGCAATCTGGCGAATTCCGCCGGCTACTACCTGATGGGCTACGCGGTCAACGCCGACGGCAGTGTCTCGCCGGGCACGCCGCTCAGCGGCATCAACGTCACCAACCTCACCGGCAAGGCCGAGCCGACCTCCAACATGAGCATCCAGGCCAATCTGCAGGCGAGCACGGACATCTATGACGACAGCCAGGGCACCTATTCGGCGGGCATGCTGAGCGACGGCACGATCACGCCGGACTTCACGCAGACGATCAATGTCTACGACAGTCAGGGTGGCTCCCAGCCGGTCACGATCTCCTGGCTGAAGACCGGGGCCAATCAGTGGGACTACGAAGTGAGCTATGCGGGCGACCTCACCAAAATCGGTTCGCCTGCCAACGGGATGCTCTATCACGGTCAAATGACCTTCAACACCGATGGCACTTTAGCCAATGGTGACGCCTTGAATTTCTCCGGCTCGCCGACCGGTTCCATCGACGTGAACATCCCCTGGGACACGAGCACATCGGGCCTTGCCCCGCAGTCCTTCTCCGTCAACTTCGGGACGTTGAATGCGTCGAACGGCATGAGCCAGTTCGACAGCGCTTCCACGCTGACGAATTCGTCGGTGGACGGCGCGCTGTTCGGCACCTTGCTCGGCGTCACCGTCGACAACGAAGGCATCGTGACCGCCCAGTTCTCCAACGGCCTGACCCAGAAGATCTACCAGATCCCGCTCGCCACCTTCACCAACACCAACGGTCTGGCGGGCGTTTCCGGCAATGCTTACGCCGCCTCGGCCCATTCCGGTAACGCGGTCGTGAGCGGCGCCGGCAACGGCGGCGCTGGTAAGATCCAGGGCAGCGCGCTGGAGGGCTCGACGGTGGATCTGGCCACCGAGTTCACCAACCTGATCACCACGCAGCGGGCTTACGCGGCGTCGACGCGCGTCATCACCACGGCGTCGGAAATGCTCGATCAGCTCACGCAGATGGTTCACTAGGCGGATTGCCGGCGCTTTCAACCTATGTGAAGGCGCCGGCTTTCCCATTTTCGTACAACTCACGATGCAACTTACGAGTTCTTTTACCGTGCGCCTTCGGCTTTTCTTAAAGGCAGCAGGGTTACTTTGCACCCGGGTAGAGTTGGGAGTGCAACCGTAATGGGCGAAGACCGCAGAGGGCGCGTCAGTTACGTGATCGGTCCGGACGGCAGTCCGCTGACCATGGCCGATCTGCCGCCGCCGAACACCAAGCGCTGGGTCATTCGCCGCAAGGCCGAGGTGGTGGCCGCGGTGCGCGGCGGACTCTTGAGCCTCGACGAAGCCTGCCGCCGCTACACGCTGACGGTGGAAGAGTTTCTGGCCTGGCAGCGCGCCATCGACCGTTTCGGTCTGCCCGGCCTGCGCGCCACCCGCGTGCAGCAATACCGGCATTGACCGGCATCGAAATCGCAATCCGGAATTTCTGCAGCCGACTCTGCGAAGTTGGAAACGAATTCTTAATTCCGATTTCCGACTTCGGCCGTCCGATTTCGCATCGCCGTTAAGGCGAATTTTACTGTGAATGCGGCAAACATTGCCTAGCACCGCAAGGATGTGAGGCGCGACATCGCTCGCCCCACCGTCCTTGACGAACGGCGGAGGGCAGAGCTTGCCGGAATTCCTCAAAGGCGTAGGCGCCGCGCGCTTCGGCGTAATGGCCGGAGTGGCGGCCGCGCTGACTGCGTTCTTTCTCTATGTCGCCGGCGTGATCAGCGAGCCCGCCAAGAGCATTCTCTATGCCGGTCTCGAGCCGCGGGACGCGGCGGCCGTCTCCGCCAAGCTCGACGCCATGAACGTGCCCTACGAGGCCAAGGGCGACGGTGGCTCGATCCTGGTGCCGTCAGATCAAGTGACCAAGCTGCGCATGGAGCTGGCATCGGAGAACCTGCCCGCGGCCGGCGTCGGCTACGAGATTTTCGACAAGTCGGACGCCTTCGGCACCACCGCTTTCGTGCAGAATATTAACCGTCTACGCGCGCTGGAAGGCGAGCTGTCGCGCTCGATCCAGACCATCGAGGGCATCCAGAGCGCCCGCATCCATCTCGTGGTGCCCGAGCGGCAGATCTTCTCGCGCGAGGAGCAGAGCCCCAGCGCCTCGGTGATCCTGAAGACGCGCGGCGTGCTCGACCGCGGCCAGGTCGGCGCCATTCAGCATCTGGTGGCGGCGGCCGTGGCGGGCCTCGAAGCCGCGCACGTCGCCATCATCGACGACAAGGGCGATCTCCTGGCCGGCGGAGACGACAAGAACGGCCCCGGCAACTCCGCGCTCGACCAGGAGCAGAACGCCGGCGATTTCGAGGACCGGCTGCGCCAGCGCATCGAATCCATCGTGACGAGCGTGGTCGGGCCCGGGCATGTGCGGGTGCAGGTTGCCGCCGAGATGAACTTCAAGAACGAGAGCGAGACCTCGGAGATTTACGATCCCGACAGCAAGGTTGTGCGCTCTACCCAGACCGTGGAGCAGAACGCAAGCGACGCGGCCGCCAACGGCGCCAATCCGGTGTCGGTGGCCAATGCGCTGCCCAACACGCAGGCAAATGGATCCGGGGACAACGGGACCAAGTCGGCCAGCACCCGCACCGAAGAGACCACCAATTACGAGATCTCCAAGACCACCAAGACGAGCACGGTGAACGGCGGCGACGTCAAGAAAGTCTCCGTAGCCGTCGCGGTCGATGGAACCGCCAGCGAGGTGAACGGCAAGGAAAGCTACCAGCCCCGTACGGCGCAGGAGATGCATCAGATCGAGGCGTTGGTGAAGTCGGCCATCGGTTTCAATAAGGCACGCGGCGATCAGGTCGAGATCGTGAACATGCCGTTCGCCCGCATCGACGCCGGGCCGTCCACCGCGGCGCCTACGCCCTTCCTCGGCCTCGACTCCGCGGACTGGTTCAAGATCATCGAAGCCGCCATTCTTTCGCTGACCGCGCTCCTGATCGGACTGTTCGTCGTGCGCCCGCTGATCGGACGCATGTTCTCTCCGTCTGTCGCGCCCGGCGCGACCATAGCGCTGGGACACAGTCCAGCGACGCAGCTGCAGGGGTCAGCGCAGGGGAGTGAAGCGTCCGGCGGACACGCGGCGTTGCCCGCCCCGCGGGAAAACATGATCGATATCTCGCGCATCGAAGGGCAGGTGCGCGAATCCTCCATCAAGAAGGTCGGCGAGGTGGTCGGCGCGCATCCCGAGGAAGCGCTGGCGATCATCCGCACCTGGCTGCACGAACCGGCGTAGAGAAACATGTCGCGCGCGAAATCCGGCACCAAGGAAGACATCCGCCAGCTGAACGGCGCGGAGCGCTCCGCCATCATCATGCTGGCACTGGGCGAGGAGCATTCCGCCAAGCTCTGGCAGATGATGGACGAAGACGAAGTCAAGGAGATCTCGCAAATCATGTCCACCCTGGGCACGGTCAGCTCCACGCTGATCGAGAAGCTGCTGGTGGATTTCGTCTCGCAGATGTCCGGCACCGGGTCGCTGATGGGCTCCTACGAATCCACCGAGCGGTTAATCTCGCGCTTCATGCCGGAAGACAAGGTCTCCCAGATCATGGAGGAGATCCGCGGTCCTGCCGGGCGCACCATGTGGGACAAGCTCGCCAACGTGAACGAGACCGTGCTGGCCAACTACCTGAAGAACGAATACCCCCAGACCGTCGCCGTGGTGCTCTCCAAGATCAAGCCGGAGCATGCCGCGCGCGTGCTGGGCGCGCTGCCGGAGGAATTCGCCCTTGAAGTGGTGCAGCGCATGCTGCGCATGGATTCGGTGCAGAAAGACATCCTCGACAAGGTGGAGAAGACCCTGCGGGTCGAATTCATGTCCAACTTGGCGCGCACTGCCAAGCGGGACGCCCACGAGCACATGGCGGAGATCTTCAACAATTTCGACCGCCAGACCGAGAGCCGCTTCCTCACCGCGCTGGAGGAGCGCAGCCGCGATTCCTCCGAACGCATCAAGGCGCTGATGTTCACCTTCGAGGATCTGGGCAAGCTCGATCCGGGCTCCATCCAGACGCTGCTGCGCCATGTGGAGAAGGACAAGCTCGGGCTGGCGCTGAAGGGCTCGACCGACACGCTGCGCGACGTCTTCTTTTCCAACATGAGCGAGCGCGCCGGAAAGATCCTGCGCGAGGACATGGAGGCCATGGGCCCGGTGCGGCTCAAGGACGTCGACGAGGCCCAGATGCGCATGGTCAACGTCGCCAAGGACCTCGCCAACAAGGGTGAAATCATGATCGCCAACAAGCAGGGCGAAGACGAGTTGATCTACTGATGGGCGCGGCAACCAAATTCACCTTCGACGTCGAGTTCCGCGACGAAGGCGACCTCGTCTCCAACGCCGCGCGAGGGCGCCAGAAGCGCAGCCTGACCCAGGAGGAGATCGACCAGCTCTGCGCCAAGGCCCGCGCCGAGGGGATGAAATCCGGGCAGGTGCGGGCGCTGGAATCGGTTGCCGTCGGCACCAATGACGTCCTCGCCGCTCTCACTGCAGCCCTTGCAGAAGCCCAGCGGCAATTGGATTCGGTCCGTGCGGAGTGCGCCGAACTTGCGTTGTCGGCAGCCCGAAAGCTGGCCCGCGCGGCGCTTTCCGCGCTGCCTGCCGGCGAAGTGGAGGCAGCCTTGCGCGAGGCCATGCATCAGGCGATCGGCGAGCCGCGTATCGTTTTGCGTGCGGAGGCGGCGGTCGCCGAAGCGATCGCCGGAAGACTCGCAGAGATCGCGCAGGAAGAAGGCTACGACGGCCGGGTGCAGATCTCATCCGACCCGGCGCTGAAGGGCGCCGACTGCCGCATCGAGTGGCGCGGCGGCGGCGCCGAGCGTGGCGAAGCCGCCATCGAGGCCGTACTGGCCGAGCTGATCACACGCCGCTTCGCCAACAATGGCTCGCCCAATATCAAGAAGGAGCAAGCCCATGTCGGGCAATGACGAAATTGAACTTCCGGACCTCGGCTCGCAAGGAGCGCCGCAGGACGCCAAGGCGCTGCTGCTGGGTGACATGGGCCAGGCCGTCGAGGTCAAGCGCAGCGCGTCCGATCTCGAGGCGGTGTTCGACGTGCCGGTGACGGTATCCGCCGTGCTCGGCAAGTCCGGCATGGAAGTGAGCCAGCTTCTGAAGCTCGGCCGAGGAACCGTGGTCGAGCTCGACCGCAAGGTGGGCGAAGCCATCGACATCTATGTCAACAACCGTCTGGTCGCGCGCGGCGAAGTGGTGCTGGTCGAGGAACGCCTCGGCGTCACCATGACGGAAATCATCAAGTCCGGTCAGTCGTAAGACGACCGGGATAGGAGCGAAGGGGATGCGTCTACTCATCATCGGCTCGTTGCAGGGCCAGATCGGCGCGGCGACCAAGATCGCCATGGATCGCGGCGCCAAGGTCACCCATGCGAGCGACATCGATCAGGGGCTCGCCGAACTGCGCTCGGGGCGCGGCGCCGACCTCGTGATGTGCGACGTGACGCACGACATCGGCCGGCTGGTCCGCGCGCTGGCCACCGAGCGCATCTGCACGCCGGTGGTGGCCTGCGGCGTGGGCACGGATGCCAGGCGCGCCGTCGACGCCATCCGCGCCGGCGCCAAAGAATATCTGCCCTTGCCGCCCGATCCGGAGTTGATCGCGGCGGTGCTGGCGGCGGTGGCGGATGAAAGCCACCAGCTCATCTACGAAGACGAATCCATGGGTGCGGTCATCGCGCTGGCCGATCAGGTGGCGGGAAGCGACGCCTCCATTCTGATCACCGGCGAGTCGGGAACCGGCAAGGAGGTGCTGGCCCGCTACGTCCACCGCAAATCCGCGCGCGCCGACCGGCCGTTCATCTCGGTCAACTGCGCCGCCATCCCGGAGAACCTCCTGGAATCGGAATTGTTCGGCCACGAGAAGGGCGCCTTCACCGGCGCCATCGCCCGCCGCGTCGGCAAGTTCGAGGAAGCCAATGGTGGTACGCTGCTGCTGGACGAAATCAGCGAGATGGATGCGCGGCTGCAGGCCAAGCTGCTGCGTGCCATCCAGGAGCGCGAGATCGACCGCGTGGGCGGCAACAAGCCGGTCAAAGTCGACATCCGCATCCTCGCCACCTCCAACCGTGACCTCGCCGATGCCGCCAAGCGCGGCACCTTCCGCGAGGACCTTCTCTATCGCCTGAATGTGGTCAACCTGCGCCTGCCGGCGTTGCGGGAGCGACCGAAGGACATTCTGGCGCTTGCCCGCCACTTCGCTCACAAATATGCCGAGGCCAACGGCGTGCCGTTTCGGCCGATTTCTTCCGTCACCGAGCGGCTGCTGATCTCACATCCCTGGCGCGGCAATGTGCGCGAACTGGAGAACACGCTGCATCGCGCGGTGCTGTTGTCCAGCGGCGCCGAAATCACGCCGGAGGCCATCCGCCTGCCTGATGGCACGCAGGTCGGTGCACGCTCCGACATTCCCGGCGCGGTGAAGGTTGCCGTCGAAACCGCGGTCGCGGCCACCCGCGGGCTGGTCGGGCGCACCGTTGCGGAAGTGGAGCGGGATCTCATTCTCGATACGCTCGATCATTGCCTCGGCAACCGCACCCATGCCGCCAACATTCTCGGTATCTCGATCCGCACGCTGCGCAACAAGCTGCGCGAATACAGCCAGGCCGGCCTCGCCATCGCGCAGCATGGCGAAGTCCGCGCGGCCGTGGGATGAGGATGGTGGATACG
>DATCOJ010000174.1:0-8947 GCA_036564785.1 Rhizomicrobium sp.
ATGCTGACGCATCGCTTGCCAGCCAGCTTCCCCCACAAGGGGGGAAGCGGAACTTCGGGGTTTGCTGGAAGCCTCCGCGCCTCCGCGTGAATCCCTGCTTGCCTACCGCTGATAGGTCGCCGTCAGCGTGGCTTTGGCGAGAGCGAGTTTGGAAAGCGTCGCGGAGACTTGTGCGGTGTTGGCTCCCATCGGAAATTCGATGGTGCCGGCCGGCAGCGCCCAGAGGGTGAACTGATAATGATGAACGCCCGAGCCCTTGGGCGGGCAGGGGCCGCCATAGGCCGCATCGCCGAAATCCGTCATCAGCGGCTTGGCGCCGACCGGCAATTGCGAAGCACCTTTGGGCAGCCCCGGGGTGTTCGGTGGCAAATCAACGATCAGCCAGTGCGACCACGTGGCGGGCTTCACGTCGACGTCGATCATGCTGAGCGCGAGACTCTTCGTCCCCGCCGGCACGCCGCTCCATTTGAGCGCCGGCGAGACATTGGCGCCGCCGCAGCGCGGATAGACGTGCTCGAGCGCGATCTCGCCCCCGTCGTGGATGTCGGGACTGCTCAGCTCCAGCGCGGCGGCGGGCCCCGCCCAGGCGAGGGCCAGCAGCACGAGTGCAATTTGATGTTTCATGGCAACCAATCGTAAAACGACCCCGCCGGGCAGTCTTGCCGGATCGTCCGTCCGGCGCAAGGATCGTCGCAATTGGAGGTTGAGCCGAATGCCGCGCATCTTGTTTACCGTGGGCGTGCTCGCGTTACTGGCCGTCCTCGGCGCAAACGCCATCCAACGCTCGACCGACGACGGAACGCAAGGGTCCGCGGCGTGGGCTGCTTCCGATACGCAACAGGATTCGGGTGCCCAATGGTCGTCCGGCGGAGTGGGGGCCGAGGAGAATGCCGAGCATCATTGGCGCAAGCATGGCTCGGATTTTTCGGAGTTCCACAGCGCCAGGGCGTACGAGAACGGTGCGCGGGCATTCGTCACCAACCCGCCGCCGGGAACGCTCACCAAGCATCGGCCAAACGGCGACACGCTGTTGTACGATCCTCAAAGCAACACCTTCGGTGTCGCCACGCGTCGCGGTGTGCCGCGCACCCTGTTCAAGCCCCATAGCGGCCGCGCATACTGGGACCGGCAGTGACCGGCGAGCATCGCACGCCGTGTCCCTGCTGCGGGTCGCCCGTCCTTCGCGGGCGCGGCGTGTACGAAGTCTGCTCCGTCTGCGGCTGGGAGGACGATCCCGTACAGGCCGCCGATCCGGATTTCCGCGGCGGCGCAAACCGGGAGAGTCTGAATGCGGCACGGCAAATCTGGCGCGCCCGGCATCCCGCCTAGGCTCTTGCACGGAACGGCGCGAGCGACGAGCATTGCGGCTCCGAAAAGAGGATTTCGCATGCCTTTGGAGATTGTCGGCGCCGGCTTGGGGCGCACCGGAACCGCCACCCTGAAAACCGTGCTGGAGCAGCTGGGCTTCGGCCCATGTCATCACATGTTGGAAGTGATCCAGCATCCCGAGCAGGCCGACTTCTGGGGCCGCGCCGCCCGCGGCGAACCGGTCGACTGGGAGGAGCTGTTCGCCAACTATCGCTCGAGCTGCGATTGGCCGAGCTGCGCCTTCTACAAGGAGCTGGCGTCGCGCTATCCCGCGGCCAAGGTGATCCTCACCTTGCGCGACCCGGAAGCCTGGTTCAAAAGCGTCAGCAACACCATCCTGCCGGCCATGAAGGGGCCGATCGTGCTGCCCGACGGGAGCCGCGTCGGTCCGCCGGGCGATTTCGCCGCGCTGCTGATCGGCGAGAAGACTTTCCACAACGATTTCAGCCGCGAAAACATGATCGCTGTGTTCAATAGGCACAACGAGGAGGTCAAGCGCACTATCGCGCCGGAGCGGCTGCTGGTGTTCGAAGCGGCGCAAGGCTGGGAGCCGCTCTGCCGCTTCCTCGGCGTGCCGATTCCCGCCACGCCATTCCCGCTCACCAATACCACCGGGGAATTCCAGCAGCGCATCGCCGAGCGTATGCAGCAGATGGCTGCCGCTCAGAATCGATAGGCGAGCGATACGTAAGCCGCGTGCGGCGTTGCGTAGAGGCCGGTCTGGAAGTCGATCTGCCGGTGATAGACGTGCGTGATGAACTTGCTGTAGCCGAAGGCGATGCCGGCGCTGGCGGCCACGTCCCACCAGTGGTGCTGCTCGGACTCCACACGCGAATAGCCGACGAAGCCGGCGGCGAGATAGGCGGGCGCGCCGTACTGCCAGCCATAGCGGTCCCACAGGAATTGCGCCGGCGCGAAGGCGAGCGCGGCGGTGTCCGAGGGGAACGACTTGTTGTCCGAATGATCGGGCCGCTCCTCGTGGATCACCTGCTTCAACAGCAAGGCGGTGCCGACGGTGGCACCGGTCACGGCGAGGAATTGCGCGAAGCCGGGCCAGTCATCCTTGATGACGGTGATGCTGCCCGCGGCAACCGGCAGCGCCAGCGCCACCGCCGTGCCTGCCGTCTCGATATTGTCGCTCGATTTTGCCAGGGCGGGCGGCGCCAGCGCAAAGCTCGCGGCGATGGCCGAAACTGCCAGGCTCGATGCACGGATCGTCATGCTCTTGCGTCCCCAGCGCGATGACCGTAAGCGTTCGGCCATCATACACGGCGGAGCGCCGCACCCGTCAAGCAAGGTTCCGGCCACATGAGAAAAGTATATAGCGACGCCAAGGCCGCGCTGGACGGATTGCTGTTCGACGGCATGACAATCATGTCCGGCGGCTTCGGGCTGTGTGGCATACCGGAGAATCTGATCCTGGCGCTCAGGGACTCCGGGGCGAAGGATATGACCGTGATCTCCAACAATGCCGGGGTGGACGATTTCGGCCTGGGGTTGCTGCTGCAAACGCGACAGATTCGCAAAATGGTCAGCTCCTATGTCGGCGAGAACGACACTTTCGAGAAGCAGTATCTCTCAGGCGAATTGGAGCTCGAATTCAATCCGCAAGGCACGCTCGCCGAACGCATCCGCGCGGGCGGCGCCGGCATCCCCGGCTTCTACACCAAGACCGGCGTCGGCACGCTGATCGCGGAAGGCAAGGAGCACAAGACCTTCGACGGCGAGACCTACATCCTGGAGCGCGGATTGGTGGCCGACCTGTCGCTGGTCAAGGCGTGGAAGGGCGATGCCGAAGGCAACCTCGTCTACCGCATGACCGCGCGCAACTTCAATCCGATGATGGCGACGGCGGGCAAGGTGACGGTGGCCGAAGTGGAAGAAGTGGTGCCGGTGGGCTCGCTCGATCCGGATTCGATCCACACGCCCGGCATATTCGTGCAGCGCGTCGTGCAGGGCCCGGCCTACGAAAAGCGCATCGAAAAGCGCACCGTGAGGATGGGGTGAGCGATGGTTGAGGGACACCCACGGATCAACATCGATCCAAAGATCATGGTGGGGCAACCTTGCATCAAAGGTACCCGCATCACGGTAAAGCACATCATGAACGAGCTAGCGATCGGCATGAGCCCGGATGAGATTGTTTCTCAATATCCACACTTGACGGTTGAGGATGTTCAGGCAGCCATGACCTACGCTGCGCGGGAGAAATAGGACATGCCCTGGACACGCGATGAGATGGCCAAGCGCGCGGCGCAGGAGCTGCGCGACGGGTTCTATGTCAATCTCGGCATCGGCATCCCGACGCTGGTGGCCAACTACATCCCCGACGGCATGGACGTGACGCTGCAGTCGGAGAATGGCATGCTCGGCATGGGCCCGTTCCCGCGCGAGAACGAAGTGGATGCCGACCTGATCAACGCCGGCAAGCAAACCATCACTGCACTGCCGCGCACCTCCTATTTCTCCTCCGCCGACAGCTTCGCCATGATCCGCGGCGGTCACATCGATCTCTCCATCCTGGGCGCCATGGAGGTGAGCGAGACGGGCGACCTCGCCAACTGGATGGTGCCGGGCAAGCTGGTCAAGGGCATGGGCGGGGCGATGGATCTGGTGGCCGGGGTCAAGCGCTGCATTGCCATTATGGATCACACCGACAAGGCGGGCCGGCCGAAGCTCCTGAAGCACTGCACGCTTCCCCTCACCGGCGTTGCCTGCATCGATCGCATCGTCAGCAATCTCGGCGTGTTCGACGTGGTCGAGGGCGGACTTAAAGTCGTGGAGATGGCGCCCGGCGTCAGCCGCGAGGAAATCGCCGCCAAGACCGAAGCCACGCTGATCGGCTGATCCTCTCGCCAAGCGCCGGCGAATCCGGGAAAGTGAGTCCGGGCCAATCAAGGGGGCGGGCATGGCGTTCGAGGGGTTGAAGGGCTGGACATCCACCCAGAAGCATGTGGTGACGGCCGCCTATCTCGGCTGGACGCTCGATGCCTTCGATTTCCTGCTGCTGACCCTGGTCGCCAAGGACGTGGCGCGCGAGTTCGGCCGCGGCGCGCTCGGCATCGGCATCGTGCTGACCGCGACCCTGGCGCTGCGGCCGCTCGGCGCCTTCATCTTCGGGCGGCTCGCCGACCGCTACGGCCGCCGCCCCATCCTGATGCTCGACGTGCTGCTCTATTCGGCGCTGGCGGCGGCTTCGGCGCTGGCCCCGAGCTGGACCGCGTTTGTCGCGCTCCGCTGCCTGTTCGGCATCGCCATGGGCGGCGAATGGGGCATCGGCGCCTCGCTCACCATGGAGCACGTCCGCCCGGATTCGCGCGGGCTCGTCTCCGGCCTGCTGCAGACGGGCTATCCCACCGGATCGCTGATCGCGGCCGGCGTCACCGCCCTGTTTCTGCCCGCGCTGGGCTGGCGCGGATTGATGCTGCTGAGCATATTGCCGGCGCTGCTGGTGCTCTACATCCGCCGCAACGTGCCGGAATCGCCGGCCTGGCTTGCCGCTCCGTCTCGCCGGGACAACACCTGGGAGATCGCCCGCAAGCATTGGCCGCGCGCGCTGTTCGCCATCCTCTTGATGATCGGCTTCAATTCGCTGAGCCACGGCACCCAGGACTTCTATCCGAACTTCCTGCGCATTCAGCACGCGCTCGATTCGCGCACCGCCGCCATCATCGTAGCCATCGGCTCGCTGGGCGCGATCTTCGGCGGGCTGGTGTTCGGCATGCTGTCGCAGCGGGTGGGACGCCGCCGCGCCATCGCACTGGCAGCACTCCTGGTACTGCCGGCGATTCCGTTCTGGGCTTACTGGTCGCAGGCGCTGGCGGGGTTGGCGCTCTCCGTCTTCGTGTTGCAATTCATGGTGCAGGGCGCCTGGGGCGTGGTGCCGGCGCATCTGAACGAGCTGTCGCCGGCGCGCGCGCGCGGCACCTTTCCCGGCTTCGTCTATCAGCTGGGCAATCTCGGTGCTTCCGGCATCGGCGTGCTGCAGGGCGCGCTGGTGGAGAAGCTGCACTGGAGCTACGGCCAGGCGCTGGCGCTGGTCGCGGCGTCCGCCGCGGTCGTGATCGGTGTGCTGGTCAGCCTCGGCCCCGAGGCCCACGGTATCGACATGCGGGGCGGGAATGAGCCGGATGATCGCGCCGCGCTCAGCCGCTCTTGAGATAAAGATCGACGCGGTTGGCGTTGCCGCGGTCGTCGATGCCGCCCATGGCGTGGACGTTGATGCGGTCGGTCGGCACGCCATCGTCGATCAGCAGCTGCCGCACCGCCAGCGCCCGCTTGAGCGACAGCCTTCTCGCATCCGAGGACTTGTCGCCGGGCGCGCCGCCGAAGGCCTCGATCTCCACGCTGGCGGCACCCGCGTCGAGCGCCGCATTGAGCTCGCCGGCGACGCTCTTCAGCTTGGCGATGCTGGCGGCTTCCGGATCGATCATGCCGCCTTCGAACAGGATCTCGCTCTGCTTGACGAACCCCTTGGGTTGCGCGGGAACGCTCGCTTTGCGCTCGGTGCGCGCGGGCGGTTGCTCGGCGAGCGCGAGATTGGTTCCCGCCGTATGCCTGGCGGCCGGCTTCGAGGGCACGATGACCGTTGTCACCCGGCCATTGGACCTGGCCGGCGGCGGCGGTGCAGGGGCCGCGTCGGGGGTATCGAAGGAGAAGGGGACGGCGCCTTGGCCGGACGCGATCTCCGCCGTCACGCCCCGCGCGGTGGAGGGCCTGCTGGCGGCGGACCCATTCAACATGTCGGCCGAAGTCTTGCGCGGAACGGCGGCAGGCGGCGCGGCCGGTTGGTGCGATGCTGCGGCGGTCTGAGGCGCGGGCTTTGGAACCTTCGCCGCTGCTTTCGGCCGTGGTGCGGCGGCCGCCGGCAGCGATGAACCGAACGGAATCGGTTGCGCATCATAGGCCGAGGGCGGCGCGGCCGGCGGCGGCGCTGCGGCTTCCGCCACCGGCGGCGGAGCCGGTGCGGCCGCCACCGCCGAATGCGGGGCCTTGTGCCGCACGGCGGTGCGGCGATGCGCCGTCGGCATATGCAGATGGATCGGCTTCAGGGTGACCGCGCCGGGCGAAAGCAGCGGCGGCACCACGCGGACATGCTTGCCGTCGGGATAAAGCAGCACCCGCGTGCCGGCGTTGGGATTCACCGAGACATTGTCGCCGGGATACATCTGGGCGAAGGCGGGTCCGGCCAGCAGCGCGCAGGCGACGCCTGCGGCCATCCGTACACGGAAGAGAGAGGCGAAAGTCGATCTCAAGCGCGAAACCTTCGATTCGGGCGAGGATAGGCCCCTCGCGCGCGCCTCTCAATATCGGGCTTGGCTTTCGCTGTCATGCTGTAAACTGCTCTCGCCACCACGAAAGGGTCGGGCATGAAGACGCGGGCAGCCGTCGCCTACAAGGCGGGCGAAAATCTGGCGATCGAGACCGTGGACCTCGAGGGCCCCAGGGCCGGCGAGGTTCTGGTCGAAATCAAAGCCAGCGGCGTCTGCCACACCGATGAGTTCACCCGCTCCGGCGCCGATCCCGAAGGCCTGTTCCCGGTCATCTTCGGGCATGAAGGCGCGGGCGTGGTGGTGGATGTGGGGCCGGGCGTCACCAGCGTCGCCAGGGGCGATCACGTCATCCCGCTCTACACGCCGGAATGCCGCCAGTGCAAATCCTGCCTGTCGCGCAAGACCAACCTGTGCACCGCCATCCGCGCCACCCAAGGCAAGGGCGTGATGCCGGATGGCACCTCGCGCTTCTCGCTCGGGGGAGAGAAGATCCACCACTATATGGGTTGCTCGACCTTCTCCAATTTCACCGTGCTGCCGGAGATCGCGGTGGCGAGGATCCGCAAAGACGCGCCCTTCGACAAGGTCTGCTACATCGGCTGCGGCGTCACCACCGGCATCGGCGCCGTCATCAACACCGCCAAGGTTGAGCCCGGCGCCAATGTGGTGGTGTTCGGGCTGGGCGGCATCGGCCTCAACGTGGTGCAGGGCGCCCGCCTGGTCGGCGCCAATATGATCGTGGGCGTTGACCTCAATCCGGCGCGCGAGGCGCTGGCGCGAAAATTCGGCCTGACGCATTTCGTCAATCCGAAGGAGGTGGGGGGCGACCTGGTGGCGCATCTGGTCGAGCTGACCGGCGGCGGCGCCGACTATTCCTTCGAATGCGTCGGCAATGTCGAACTGATGCGCCAGGCCCTGGAGTGCACCCATCGCGGCTGGGGCGTCTCGGTCATCATCGGCGTGGCGGGCGCCGGACAGGAGATCAGGACGCGGCCGTTTCAATTGGTGACGGGGCGGGTGTGGAAGGGCACCGCCTTCGGCGGCGCCAGAGGCCGCACCGACGTGCCCCGCATCGTCGATTGGTACATGGAAGGCAAGATCAATATCGACGACCTGATCACCCACGCGCTGCCTCTGTCGGACATCAACCGCGCCTTCGATTTGATGCATGCAGGCGAATCGATCCGCACGGTGGTGACGTTTTGAGCGGCGCGCGAAAGTGCCGCGCTCGTTTCTACAGCGTCATTCTTGCGCTGGTTGCGGCATGGGTTCCCGCCGGCAATTCCGCGCTCTCGCAATCGCTCTATCCGATCACCGATCCGTCGGCGCTGTTGCCTCCTGTGTTTCCGAGAGGCGAAAGCCCGGAGGAAGAGCGCCCCGACCTGGCCCGCCACTGCGAAGACAGTTTTCAGGCAAGCCGGGCTCGCCACCGCTTCTCGTTCGGACAACCGGCTTTCACGCGCGCGGCCAAATGGGGCGACATCGTGCGCATCGATTATCTGGACCGGATGGAAGGGACACGTGCCCGCCGTATCAACCGCGTCGTCTGCTTCCGGCGGGCGGGGCCCGCGAATTTCAATATCGGCTACTACGAGAACGTGCCGTCCGACTCGAAGCAGCGCGTCTGGTTCTCGGGCGTGATCCTCCACCTCGATGACGGCGCATCCGCACGGCGGTGATGCTTGCCCCAGTCACACCCGCCTCAATTGCGACTTCGATCGGATGAATTCGGGCGAGTCGATGAGAACGATGGTGGTGTCTGATTGGAAAGTCGGACCGAGATTCAGTGGATTGTGGTACGAAGGTGATTGAAGATGGGCGGGAACTATAGCGATGGCTGTCGCGACCATAAAAGGCAAGATCGAGCGCATTTGCTCTAACAAGGGCAATGTCAGACTTTTTGGCGTCGTTTCAGTCCTTTGGATTGCAGCAACCATTTTGATTCTTTGGAAGCCACTTCCTGCCGCCCCCACAAGCCCGGATAGTATGGGGATTCCCCGTGTTGTTGCTTGCGCTGACGTTGTGTTAGATTATGACAAATGTGCCGCCCAGGAGAATTTCAAAGCGGCCACCGCCGCAATTGTCGCGCGTGCTGGCATAGTTCTATTCGTTCCACTGATCTTACCGCTATTGGTGATCTTCGCTGCGCTGGTTCTTGAGTGGGTCCGGGAAGGATATCGCGCCTCGCGTCTTCCCGGGCCATAGCAATCCTATTCGGTGCAGCTGCCAGACATCCAAACGCTGAATCTATCGCTTCCCCTTCCCCCCTTGTGGGGGAAGGTGGCTGGCGAGCGGCGCGTCAGCGC
>DATCOJ010000175.1:0-11772 GCA_036564785.1 Rhizomicrobium sp.
GCGGGGCCGCGGTCTACGTCGCCGAGCATTCGCGTGCCGGACATCGCGGCGCCGCGACAGGCTGGATTCAAGTTTCCGCCACCATCGGCCTGCTGCTGGCGCTGGGACTTATTCTGTTGATCCGCACGATCCTGGGCGAAGACGCCTTCGCCGCCTGGGGCTGGCGCATTCCTTTCCTGGTGTCGGTCGTCCTGCTCGGCATTTCGCTGTGGATCCGGCTGCGGCTGGAAGAATCGCCGATGTTCCGCCGCATCCAGGAGGAAGGCACGGCCTCGCGTGCGCCGCTCGCCGAATCGTTCTTGCGCTGGAGCAATCTGAAGATCGTGCTGATCGCGCTGTTCGGATTGCTGATGGGACAGGGCGTGGTCTGGTACACGGCCGAGTTCTACACGCTGTTCTTCCTGCAGAACGTGATCAAGGTCGATGCGCGGCTGGTCAACGAACTGATCCTGATCGTGACCGCGGCAGCGGCGCCGCTGCATCTGTTCTTCGCCTGGCTGTCGGACAAGATCGGACGCAAGCCGGTGATGCTGTTCGGCCTTGGGCTGGCCGCCGTGAGCTACTTTCCGGGGTTCCAGCTGCTGACCGAAGCCGCCAATCCCGGACTTGCCGCAGCGGCCGCGAAGGCGCCGGTGATCGTGGTCGCCGCGCCCAGCGACTGCTCCATCCAATTCGACCTCATCGGCAAGGCGAAATTCATCAGCTCCTGCGACATCGCCAAGAACGCACTGACCACCGCGGGCGTGCCCTATCGCAGTGAAGCGGCGCCGGAGGGCACCTTCGCGCATGTGAAGGCCGGCATCGAGGACGTGGCCAGCCCCGACGGCCGCAACATGAATGCGGAGCAGCTCGTCACGGCCAAGAAGGATTTCGAGAAGAGGTTGCGCGCTGGGCTCAATAGTGCCGGCTATCCGGCCGTCGCCGATCCAAAGGCGATGGATTTTCCCCGCGCGCTGCTGATGCTGCTGATTTTCATCATCGCCGCTTCGGCGCTCTATGGGCCGCAGGCCGCGGCGCTGGTCGAGCTGTTTCCCACGCGTATCCGCTACACCGCCCTGTCCCTGCCCTATCACGTCGGTGTGGGCTGGTTCGGCGGCTTCCTGCCAGCCACCGCCTTCGCCATCGTCGCCGCCACGGGAAACATCTATGCCGGGCTGTGGTATCCGGTGATCGTCGCGGCACTTGGCTTCTTCATCTCGCTGCTGCTGCTGCCCGAAACCTACAAGCGGGAGATCGAGTAGAGTTTTCCTCCGGGGGAGAAGAAAAACTATTTCACCTCAATTGGAACACCGGGCTCGCGCTTGGTGGCGTGGATGACCAGCGAGGATTTGACGCTGGCGACGTTCTTGGCGGCGGTCAGCGTATCGGTGATGAAGGATTGGAAAGACGACAGATCCTTGGCCACGACCTTGAGAAGGAAATCGACCTCGCCCGACAGCATGTGGCACTCGCGCACCTGCGGCCACCCGCGCACCGCTTCCTCGAAGCGCTTGAGATCGGCTTCCGCCTGGCTCGACAGCCCGACAAAGACGAAGCCGCTGACTTCATAGCCGAGCATCTTGGCATCGAGGTCGGCATGGTATCCCTTAATGTAGCCAGCCTTCTCCAATGCCCGCATGCGCCTGAGACAGGGCGGCGCGGTGATCTTGGCGCGGCGGGAAAGTTCGACATTGGTGATGCGGCCGTTGGCCTGCAGTTCGGAAAGGATGCGAAGATCGATGGAGTCGAGCTTGTGGTGTTCCATGATGCGCCTGAGGTGGACGAACGGCCGGCATTTAACGCCTCTCGCTGGCCTCGCGCAATTATATTTCGAGAGAGGGAAAGTTCCTGTCTAGGAGCATGGCTTCCGCGGTTGAAAACATTTGCTGGGTCCTGACCGAGGGCGCAGCGGGCATGGAAAACCAGGCCTTGGGCTTGGCTGAAAGGGTCGGGCTGCCGATCACAGTCAAGCGGGCGAACCTCCGGTTTCCCTGGCGATGGCTGGCGCCCCGCTTGCCCGTGTCACCCTTCGGCCGGGCGGAAGCAGGCTCATCCGCGATGGAGCCACCCTGGCCGCGGCTGGTCATTGGCTGCGGCCGGCAGAGCATCCCTTTCGTCCGCGCGATCAAGCGGGCGAGCGGCGGCCGGACGCTGACCGTGCAGTGCCAGCACCCGCGCATCGATCCGGCGCATTTCGATCTGGTGATTCCGCCCGAGCATGACCGGCTGACCGGGCCAAACGTGTTTCCCATTCTCGGCAGCGCCAACCGCATTACATCACAGCGCCTGGCCGAGGCGCGCCAACAATTCGCGACTCGCTTCGAGCCATTGCGTACGCCGCGCCTGGGCGCGCTGGTCGGAGGGTCCAGCAGCTCTTATTCCTTCGGCGCCGCGGAAGCGCAACGGCTGGCCGGCGCGCTCGCGAACCTCGCGAAAAGCCAGGGCCTCATGCTCACAACCTCCCGCCGCACCGGTCCCGAGGCCGCGGCGAAGATCGCTAACGCGCTTGCCGCGAGCGATGCCGATCTTTTTTTGGGCGAAGGAGAGAACCCCTACCTGGGGATTCTCGCCTGGGCGGATGCTTTTCTGGTGACGGCCGATTCGGTGAACCTGGCCTGCGAGGCGGCAGCCATCGGCAAGCCGGTTCATATCTTTCCGCTGCCTGGCGGTTCGGCGAAATTTCGCCGCTTCCACCTGGGGCTGGAACGACGCGGAATTGCGCGGACGTTCGACGGTCACATCGAGCAGTGGACTTACCCGCCGCTCGACGAAACCGGCCGCGCCGCCGCGCGCATCCAGGCGCTCCTTGACGAACAGGCGGCCGCTTCCGATATCACGGGCAGGGGCCTCGAGCCGCGAGTCGCGGGCTAGCGCTCCGCCTTCGGGAGCGGCATGGCCGATATCAAAGCCAAAGTTGTGATTCTCGGAAGCGGCGCCGCCGGCGCCACCGCCGCGATCTATGCCGCGCGCGCCATGCTGGAGCCGATGATGATCGCCGGGCTGCAGCCGGGCGGCCAGCTCACCATCACCACCGATGTCGAGAACTATCCGGGCTTCGCCGAGACCATCCAGGGCCCTTGGCTGATGGACCAGATGCAGGCGCAGGCGGCCCATGTCGGAACCAGGATCGTGCAGGACACCATCGTGTCGGTCGACCTGGCGCGGCGGCCGTTCACCCTGGTCGGCGATTCCGGCGACCGCTATTCCGCCGAGGCGCTGATTATCGCGACCGGCGCGCAGGCCAACTGGCTCGGCCTCGCGTCGGAAGAGAAATACAAGGGCTTTGGCGTATCGGCCTGCGCCACCTGCGACGGCTTCTTCTTCCGGGGCAAGCGGGTGGCAGTGGCCGGCGGCGGCAACACGGCGGCGGAAGAGGCGCTGTTCCTGACGAATTTCGCCGACAAGGTGACGCTGATCCATCGCCGCGCCTTCCTGCGCGCCGATAAGACCAACCAGCTGCGCCTCGCCGGCAATGCGAAAATTGAAATCATTTATGATTCGGTGGTGGACGAGGTTCTGGGTAGCGATGAGCCGCGCGGGGTGACCGGCATTAGGCTGCGCAACCTGGAGACCGGCCAGGCCTCGACTTTGTCCGTGGACGGATTGTTCGTCGCCATCGGCCATTCGCCGGCGACCGAGCTGTTCCGCAGTCAGGTCGACATGGACGGCGACGGCTATATCCGGACGGCGTCGGACTCGACGCGCACCAACGTGCCCGGCGTGTTCGCTGCGGGCGACGTGAAGGACAAGGTTTTCCGCCAGGCGGTGACGGCCGCCGGCATGGGCTGCATGGCTGCGCTGGAGGCCGAGAGGTTCTTGGCCGGCGCGCACTGACAGACGCACCGTCGGGAGGGGCGTCATGGACTGGGACAAGCTTCGTATCTTTCACGCCGTGGCTTCGGCTGGCAGCTTCACCCATGCCGGGCAGATGCTGTCGCTCAGCCAGTCGGCGGTGAGCCGGCAGATCAGCGCGCTGGAGGAGGAACTCTCCACGCCGCTGTTCCAGCGCCATGCCCGCGGGCTGACGCTGACCGACGAAGGCGAGCTGCTCTATGGCGCGGTGAGCGACGTGCTGTCGCGGCTGGGCCAGGCCGAAGAGGCGCTGAAAAACGCCCAGGCAGCGCCCCGCGGCATGCTGAAGGTCACCTCCAGCCACGGGCTTGGCACCTATTGGCTCTTGCCGCGGATGAACGAATTCATCCGCGACTTTCCCGAGCTGCAGGTCCATCTGGTGTTCGAGGACCGCGAACTCGATCTTGCCCAGCGCGAGGCCGATCTCGCCATCCGCATGCGGGCGCCGGTGCAGGCCGACTTGATCCAGCGCAAGCTGTTCACCGTGCACTATCACCTCTATGGCCGCGCCGATTATCTGGCGCGCCACGGAACGCCGCTGAGCCTGGAGGATCTGTGCCGCCACACCCTGATCGCCTATGGCGAGACGGCGGCGCCCGAGATCCGCGACGTCAACTGGCTGATCGACACCACGCGGCGGCTCACCACCAACGGGGGCGGCCGCACCTTGCGCATCAACAACATCACGGGAATTTTACACGCGACGGAAGCCGGCGTCGGCATTGCCGCCCTGCCCGACTATGTCGCCACCGAGCGGCCGCATCTGGTGCGCGTCCTGCCGGACGTGGAAGGCCCGAGCTTCGACGTTCACTTGGTTTATTGCGACGCCCTGCGCCAATCCAAGCGCGTGGCGGCCTTCCGCGATTTCCTGGTGCGCGCGGCGAAGGACTGGAAGTTCTAGTCGCGCGCGGCGGCGGCGCCCAATTGCGGCAGGATCGTGGCGCAACCGCTGCCTTGAAATCTCCCCATTGACCAACCAAGTCATTTGTTGCCGCGCGCTGTTCCCCCCTCAGCCCGCGGCACTGGGCCCGTCATCCTGCCCCTTTGGATTCCGGGCCGCACGCGACTTTGGAAGGTTGAGCGTGCAACCAGGCGAGCCGGAGCGAGCGATCGCTCCGGCTTTGCTATTTCGCGACTAGGCCGCCAGGGCGCGGGACACGAAGATGTACCCAATGCCGGAGGTCAGCAGATTGACGCCGAGCAGGATGCCGAGCGCCACCGTCGAGATTCCGGGCAGCCCCGCCACGATCACCGCGGCCAGCACGATGCTGGCGAGCGCGGAGATCAGCATCCACACCCACCCCGTGGCGGGACGCATCTCGAAGGCGAAGGCGAGCTCATAGGCTCCCTGCACCAGGAAGACGACGCCGATGAGTATGGTCAGCGCCAACGCGCCGGCCAGCGGATTGAACAACAGAAAGCCGCCGGCCAGCGCCGTCAGCAATCCGATCAGAAGCGCGCCGAAGAACGGCCCGGTGCCGTGGATGCTGAAGGCACCCGCCAGCATCAATATGCCGGAGAACAGGAACACCCATCCGACCAGCGCCGTCGCCACCAGGGTCGAGACCATGGGGAAGACGATGGCCGCGGCCCCGACAACCGCCATCGCCAAGCCGATCCACAACAACGTGCTCGATGACGCCCGCAACCGGGAATGGAAGATCGATTCACCCACACTGCTCATGAGTTTGCCCTCCCTAGAGGCATTAACCATAACACCTGGAGAGCCGACGGGCCAAACCGCATCCACGCTGCTTGACAATGTAAGGAATATTCCTTACCTCCGTCGGGTTGGAGGCCGCCATGCCTGTCATCGAGGAAACCAGCACCATCACAGCCAAGGGACAGACCACGGTTCCCAAGTCGGTGCGCCAGGCATTGGGCGTCGGCTATGGAGGCAAGATAGCATTTCGCGTGGAGAACGGGCGGGTCACTGTCACCAATCCTCAGACCGGACACCGGGATCCGGCCTTGGCTGCATTCCTCGAGCTGGTCGAAAAGGATATTGCCGCCGGTCGCAATGTGCGCGATCTGCCCTCCAGCGTCGCGTCGGCGCTGCGCAAGGTTCTTAAGCAGGCTCCCGTCGATCTCGGAGAGCCGCTCGACGGCGACGTGGCGCTTTAGGCGTGATCGTCAACGGCTGGACGTTGCTGTTCCACGAGGCCGTGCTGGGCCAATTGCAGAATCTCATTCGCGCCTCGGAGCGAGCGCGCAAGACGTCACCCAGGGACTATACATCCAACGCCAACGTCAAACTGCTGGCAGCACTCGCCCGGTTGATGCTGGAGACCATTCCGCAGGATCCGAGCCGCCCTGAGTATCGGCAGGGAAACACGCTCGGCGGCGCCTACCGCCATTGGTTCCGCGCCAAGTTCTTCGGCCGCTTCCGCCTGTTCTTCCGCTACGACAGCCGCAGCCGGCTGATCGTCTATGCCTGGGTGAATGACGAGCGCACGCTTCGCCAGCGCGGCAGCAAACGCGATCCATACGAGGTCTTCCGCGGCATGCTCGACGCGGGCAATCCCCCCGACGATTGGGCAGCGCTCGCCAGAAGCGCGCGCCCCCTTCCCGGCGAAATTTCCTCGCCGCTCGAAGAGACATCGAAGCGCCGATAATCGTCCCTACGCCGCGGCCTTGCGGTGCGCGACGACCTGCTCGGCCAGCTTGCCGGTCAGCTCGGCGAGATGATCGAACTTCATCTCGAAAGTGCCGACGCCTTGCGTCAGCGAGCGCAGGTCGATGATCAGGCTGTGCAGTTCCGACATCGGCATTTGCGCCTCGACTGTGTCCCAGCCTTTCCAGCCGTCGCGGGCGTCGTAGCCCATCAGCTGGCCGCGCCGCCCGCTCACCACCTGATTGACCTTTGAGGTGGCGTCGTTGGGGACATGGATGCGCACATGCATGATGGGCTCCAGCAGCACCGGGGCGCAATTGGGCATGCCCTCCTGCATGGCGATACGGCCCGCCGTCTGGAACGCGGCGTCCGAGGAATCGACGGTGTG
The DNA here is from genome assembly GCA_036564785.1 of Rhizomicrobium sp. GTDB lineage: Bacteria > Pseudomonadota > Alphaproteobacteria > Micropepsales > Micropepsaceae > Rhizomicrobium. The sequence continues at coordinate 6,834 of DATCOJ010000175.1, forward strand.
ATAGGAGCCGTCGACCAGCGCCACCGCGAGGTCCACAACCGGAAAGCCGAGCGGGCCCTGCTTCAGGAAATCGACGACACCCTTCTCGACCGAGGGAATGAACTGCCTGGGCACAACGCCGCCCTTGATCTGGTCCTCGAACACGAAGCCCGAGCCGCGCGGCATCGGCTTGATCTCGATATGGACGTCGCCGAATTGGCCGTGGCCGCCGGACTGGCGCTTGTGGCGGCCGTGCTGGCGCACGGGCTTCTTGATGGTTTCCTTGTAGGGCACTTTGGGCTGGTGGGTGGAGATTTTGAGGCCGTATTTGCTCATCAGCTTTTCGGCCGCGACCTTCAGGTGAATCTCCCCCTGGCCAAGCAGCGCCATCTGCTGCAATTCGGCGTTCTGCTCGAAATGCAGCGAGGGGTCCTCTTCCTGAAGCTTGTGAATGGCGGCGGTGAGCTTCACTTCGTCCTTGCGGTCGGTGGTCTCGATGGCGAGCCCGTAGACGGGGTCGAGCTGCTCGACCGCGATCTTCGGCGCCGCGCCCTTGGCGCTCGACAGCGCTTCGCCCGTCAATACGCCTTCGAGGCGGCCAAGCGCGACTGTGTCACCGGCTTTTGCATCGGTAAGTTTTGTCTGCGCCTCGCCCTTGAGGGCGAACATGCCGCCCACGCGCACGTCGCCGCCGTCGCGGCGATGCAGCACGGCGCCGTCCTTCAAAGCGCCGCTCAGCACGCGGGCCAGCGACAGCTTGCCGTGCGAGCCGTTGAAGGTCTTCAGCACGTACAGCGTGGCGTCGGCGCCGGGCTTGAGCTCGAGGCGCGAGGCAATGGCCGAGACGTCCGGAACCTCATGGCGCAGCGCCTTGAGCAGACGCAGGATGCCGTTGTCCTTCTCGGCGGAGCCCATCAGCACCGGCACCACCAGGCCTTGCGCCAACTCCTTGGAAAGATCGTCGAACACTTCGTCGCGTGGCGGCTCGATATCGGAAAGCAATTCCTCCATCAGGTGCTCGTCGAAATCGGCGAGCTTTTCCAGCATCTGGTAGCGGGCCTGCTTCTCCTCGTCCTTGACGTCCCCGCTGAGCTCGACCACCTGCGATTCCGCGTGCTCGCGATAGACGAAGGCGCGCTCCAATGCGAGGTCGATGAAGCCGGTGACGATGCCGTTCTCCAGGACGGGGATCTGCCGCATCAGCAGCGGCTTGTCGCTCGCTTCCTGCAGGAGGGCCAGCAGGTCGCGGACATTGCCGCTGGCCTTGTCGATCTTGTTGACGAAGAGGAAATGCGGGATGCCGAGATCGCCGAGCCGCTTCAGATAGGGCTTCAGCATCTGCACCTTGGCGGCATCCGGCTCGCAGACCACCACCGCGGCATCGATGCCGGGCAGGAGGTTCAGCGTCTCCTGCAGAAATTCGATGGAGCCCGGGCAATCGAGGAAGGTGAAGCTCTCGTCGAGGAACTTGGTGGTGGCGCAGTTGACTTCGACGCTCATCTGGCGGGCGCGGGCCTCGGCCGAGGAATCGCCGATCGTGTTGCCCTGCGCCACGGCACCCTTGCGCTGCACCGCTCCGGTGACCGACAGGATGGATTCGAGCAGCGTGGTCTTGCCGCTGCCGTAAGGTCCCACCAGGGCCACTGCACGTGGCCCGCTTCCTCCATTTTTTTTCGTCATTGGCTGCCTCCGAAAATCCGGGTGACCGGGCGCGGTGAGAGCAGGCGAAAAGCCGCCGGAAACGGGCCCGCCTGGGCGCCCTCTAAGGGCAATGCTCGCGCCGTTTCGGCGCCGCCGCAAGACCCGGCGCGAGGTCGCCGGATGCTCGTGAGTTTGATCTGGCCGCGGCCTGCGCTTTGCTAGAGTGTGTGCCGAGCAGAGGGCTTCGCATGCGGATCATTGCCATGGCGACGGCGGCGCTGCTGCTTTTGGGCTGCAGCGAGGAAGACCGGCGCTATCTCCTGACCTATGATCATCCGGAGCCGGCTGGAACTCGGCCCGCGCGTCAGGTGCCTGAGACCGCGCCGGCCGCCCGACCTGCGCCGCCGCCACAGACGGTCGCGGAGAAGACGCTGCCGCCGCCATCCGCGCCTTCGACATCGACAGCGCCGCCGCCCAACGCTCCCGCGCTCTCGCTCGCCACGGCTCCACCGCAAGTGTCTGCCATTACCGCGCCGGCGCCCGAGCGCACCGCACCCACTGCCCCGGCAACTCCGGAAATCGTCATCGCGCCGCAGCCGGACCCGACGACGACGCCCCAAGCGCCGTCGGTCGCCGCGATCGTACCTGAGGCCGCTCCCGCGGTGGTGGAACCGCCGGCGCCGGTGGAAATGCAAGCGGCGCCCGCCGCCGAACCTCCGCCCGTCTCAGCCGCGCCCGTGCAGGCCGCCGCACCGGACGATGCCACCTGCAAGGCCCTGGCGCGGCAGCGCGCCGCCGACTCCGCGGCTTACGACTATGACGAGGAGGCACAACAGGAGATTTACCGGGGAACCTACGCCACCTGCATGGAATGGCACCAGAAACATTCCTGACGCCGCCAGGAAAAGTTCTCGGCGGGCACAATCTTCGCCCGCCTCTTTGCTGTATAGTACCGAGATTCGAAGGGGAGGAATTCGATGTGTACTCTTCATGATTCCATCGAGGAAACCAAGGCACCGGGAATCAGCCGTCGTTTCTTTGCGGCTTCGGCGATGGCGGGCGCCGCAGCGCTGAGCATCGGTTCGCTTCGCGCCGCGGGAATTCTCAGCCAGGCCTTGTGCGTCATGTGCATCGACCCGCGCCTGGTGAACCGCGGCGTGCAGTTCTTCAACGGACTGGTTCGCCCGCCTCCCCCGCCGCCGCCCGTCCTGCCTTACGATATCGTGGCACTGGCGGGCGCATCGCTCGCCGCTGTCGGACCCGCCTTCCCAGAATCTGCCGGCGCCTTCTGGAGCCATGTCGACATCGCCAAGGGGTTGCACCACATCAAGAAGATCGTGGTGCTCGACCACCGGCAGTGCGGCGCCTATGAGGTGCAGTTCGGCAGCCAATACGTGACCACGGATCCGGGCGAGCTCGAACAGCACAAGCAGATCATGAAGCTGGTCAAGGCCGAGGCGGAACGGCGCAAGGTAGGCTTGCCGATCGAGTTCTACCTGATGGCGATCGATCCGGGGAAACCGACGATCAAAGTCGACGTCTGAGCGGCGTGGAGAACTAGGCGGCGACGGAGCCCTGCGGCTTGTCGGCGGTTTGCGGCGGCGCCGCGGCGCGGTCCACGAAGTTGGCCAGTCGCTTGCTCCAATCCAGCTCGGGCGCCACATAGGCCTCGCGGAACCACGGCATGTTCTTCTTGTCGAACACGCTGCTGCGCAGGAAATCGAGCGCAGTGCGCACCGGCCACTTCTTGACCGAGTCGCGCTGATAGCTGACATAGATCGGCGCGGTGAAGCGCACACCCACCTCGAGCGGAACGAAGCTGTCGTCGACCAGCACGGCATAGGTCGGCAACAGCGCGATACCGGCGCCGTGGCGCACCGCCTCAGCGAGGCAGCCGCTGAGATTTGTGAACAACAGCGCATGCGTGCCGGCGTCGTCCCGCGACCAGCTCGCCCACGAGCCCATGTCCGAGAGATAGACGGCAAGATCGAGCAGACGGTGGCGCGACAGCGCCTCGATGGTGTGCGGCGTGCCGTGGATGCGCAGATACTCGCGCGAGGCGAAGGGGATGAAATGCATGGTGCCGAGGCGGATTGCGATCGGCTCCGTCTCCGACGGCTCGTAATAGTGCACGTGCAGATCGAACAGCTCGCGCTTGTCGGCGGTGGGATCATTGGCACCGAACAGCTTCAGCTCGATATTGGGATGGCGGGTGAAGAAGGAGCCGAGAAAGCGCGTCATCCAATACATGGCGACGCCCTCGCCCATGAAGATCTTGCAGTCGCCGTCCACCCGGCGTGCCGCGCCCGAAACCTGATTGGCGGCGCGCATCAAGGCGGCCTGCGCGGTGCAGGCATCGTTGTAGATGCGCTGGCCTTCATAGGTGAGGCGCGGGCCGCGGCGGTCGCGGTCGAACAGGCGCACGCCGATGGCTTCCTCCAGCCGCCCCAGCCTGCGGCTGACCGTCGGCTGCGTCATCTTCAGCTTGGCGCCGGCCCGATTGAAGCTGCCGCAGCGCACCACTTCGAGGAAGACCCGGAAGTCATCCCAGTCGACTCCGTCAGGGCCGACCTGTTCACCCAATTCTGCATAAGGCAATTCATTCATGGTTACTACCGCCCGTCCCGGACTGATGCAATTTTATAATATGGCGTTTTTCGTCCTTTGGCGAATCAGTCGACCAGGCGCCAGTGTGAAGTAGAGCTGGGGAATGGGTTATGCAGAAAAACTTGAGCAAAGTCTTGGACTTAGTGCCGAATGAGCCCAAAGAGGACCCCTGGGCGAGGCTGCCTGATGGTGGAATTGTGTTTGTACGACGGGCGAAGGAGGACGAGCTTGTCCCCATCCACGAGTTAACCAGAGATCAGATCTCGGCGGACATCGCTCCACTCTCGGTTGTGCAGCAGGTGTATAAACACAACTATGATAGCTTCTGGACGGTCAATCGCGCCTCCGATCCCTCGCGCACCGATGCCACGCTCGCCGGCTATTTCGGCCTTCTGCACCTGACGCCGGTCGGCCGCGAGCACCTGGAAAAAGGCACCTTCGACGCGCACGAGCCGGACCTTCGTCTGATCGTACCCAGCGGCACGCGCCCGGCGGCGATCTATGTCTGGGCCATCATCGCGCGGAAAACGGGCCGCGTGGCCACGCACCTGCTGGCGTTGGCGCTGGGCGCCGAGCTTTATGGCGGCGTTCCCATCTTCGCCACCGCCGGCACGCTCGGCGGCATGAATCTCATGAAGGGCTACGGCTTCAGCGGCGCCCGCGGCAGCGAGGCCGGTCTCGGCCAGCTCTTCCGCCTGGATCAGATCAACCG
>DATCOJ010000176.1:0-10000 GCA_036564785.1 Rhizomicrobium sp.
GTCGTATGAAGACTCAATACGACGACGCGCATCGTGCAAAGGCGGGACAAAAAAATCGGTCTCACGCGGAGACGCGGAGGTCGCGGAGGTTCTCTGCGTCTCTGCGTCTGCCGTGAATCCAATTCCGACATTCTGAGGGGCGACCGATGGACTTTGAAGATACGAAAGAAGAAGCAGAATTCCGTGCGGCTGTCCGCAAATGGATCGGGGCGAACGCGCCGAGGGAAGGGGACGATGCCGCCGATGTGCTTGGCGAGCGCGGCGGGCGCGAATGGATGAATCGCCAGCGCGACTGGCAGGCGAAGAAAGCCGAAGCCGGCTACGCGAAGATCACCTGGCCGAAGGAGTTGGGCGGCCTGGGCGGCACGCCCCTCCAACAGGTCATCTTCAATCAGGAGGAAGGCAAGGCAGGCTTGGGTGGCAACAGCCCGTTCGCCATCGGCCTCGGCATGTGCATCTCCACGGTCATGGCGTATTGCGGCAAGGACACGCTCGCCCGCTACGTGAAGCCGGCGCTTTACGGCGAAGAGATCTGGTGCCAGCTGTTCTCGGAACCGGCCGGTGGATCGGATGTCGCGGGCCTGCGCACCCGCGCCGAACGCGACGGCGATGACTGGATCGTCAACGGCCAGAAGATCTGGACCACCGGAGCGCAATTCTCCGACTACGGACTATTGCTCACCCGCACCGATCCCAGCGCCGCCAAGCACAAGGGGCTGACCATGTTCTACCTGTCGATGAAAGCGCCCGGCGTGGAAGTGCGGCCGATCAAGCAGGCGAGCGGCGGCTCCGGCTTCAACGAAGTGTTCTTCACCGACGTGACGATTCCGGATTCGCAGCGCGTGGGCGAGGTGGGCCAGGGCTGGCAGGTGGCGCTCACCACTTTGATGCACGAGAGATTGGCGGTCGGCGGCGGACAAGGCGGCGGCCTCGACGTGCCGCAGCTCCTGGCGCTTGCCCGCACGCTCGAGCTGGAGGACGGGCCGGCGATCAAGAACGCCAGCGTGCGCGAACGCCTGGCCGATTGGTACGTGCGTTCGGCCGGGCTGAAGTACACGACCTATCGCACCATGACGGCGCTCTCCAAAGGCCAGCAGCCGGGACCGGAAGCCTCCATCGCCAAGATCGTGGTGGCGCAGAAGCTTCAGGACCTCGCCGCTTTCGCCATGGAGCTGGAAGGCGAAGCGGGCGCGTTGAAGGGCGAGGATGCGCCGGCGCATGGCGCGTTCCAGATGGGCTGGATGAGCGCGCCGGGCCTGCGCATCGCCGGCGGCACCGACGAGATCCTGCGCAACATCATCGCCGAGCGCGTGCTGGGCCTGCCGCAGGACGTGCGCCTCGACAAGGATAAGCCGTTCAGTCAATTGCCCAGCGGCAGATAGGGAGAAGCATATGCTCGGTTACACCACCATCGGCACCAACGATTTCGAAAAGGCCACAGCGTTCTACGACAAGCTGCTGGCTGAATTGGGCGGTAAGCGCGTCTTCGCCAATGAGCGCATCCAGTTTTACGGCAGCGGCGCGGGCGGCATGCTTGCCGTCTGCAAGCCATACGATGAAAAGACGGCGGCGCCCGGCAACGGCACCATGATTGCATTGCAGGCCGGCTCGAAGGAGCAAGTCGACAAGGTCTACAAGATGGCGCTCGAGAATGGTTGCAGCGATGAAGGTGCGCCGGGCCAACGCTTGCCAACCTTTTACGGCGCCTATTTCCGCGACCCTGACGGCAACAAGATCTGCGTGTTCAAGATGGGCTAGCGAGTAGCGAATGGCGAGTAGCGAATAGGGATTGGGGACCGGAGAGGTCTCTTCTCGCTATTCGCTATTCGCCTTCTTGCGCTTCTTCCACACTTCCCAATCCGCGCGGGTGGCGTCGGCCATCGCCGCCGCGGCGCGATGAAGCCAGGTCTTGGAGCGGCGCCTGAGATCGGCGCGGATGTCGCCGACGGCCTTGCGGCTGCCGCGATGCACGTTCGCCGTTTCCGCGCCCATCGCTTCGAACAGGTGCTTCAGCTGCTTCGAGCTCGACACGTCCTTGAGCTCGATGCGCTCGCAATGGGGAGCCAGGCGGCGCACCAGCCAATGCTTGCTCAGCCACAGGCAGGGATCGGGCGCCCGCACCGCGGAGTCGAGGATCGCCCGATAGTTGTCCGCATGCGCCTTGCCCAACCCGGCCCAGGCGAGCGCGGTCGGCGCCCGCGCCTTGGCCTCGCGTGCGATATACCCGCCGTCATACTTGCCGATGGCCACGAAACGGGCGAGGCCGAGGCCGCCGGCTCCCGCGACGCGTCCGGCGAAGCGAAGTTTGTGCGTGCCTTTGGGCAGATGGGCTCGCAGCAGCTTGCGCAGCTTACGCGGCGGCTGCGCATTCTTGGCGGCGGCGAGCTTCTTCCAGAATCTCGACGGCTTGCGGTTGTCGCTCAGCGCAAGCGCGCGCAGGTGCTGATTGTGTTCCTCGAGCACGAAAGGCGCAGCGGTGTCGCCTGCCATCGCCTTGTCGTAGCCGGCGAGCACGGCATTGCAGGCGACGAGGGCGCTACAAGCGATCTTCTCCTCCTCGATGGCGATCAACAGGCTGGCCGCGAGGCGAACGAGATCCGCGGTGTATGGCAGCCGGTGGGCTTCGTCGAAATCGTTGATGCCCCAGACGAGGCGGGCTTCTTCGTCGCGCCAGGTGCCGAAATTCTCCGCGTGCAGATCGCCGACCGACAGCACCTTCGGCGCAGTGGCAAGCTTGCCGCAGACCTCCGGCCAGACCTGCACCCAGCGATAGTAGGTGGCGCGCAGGAAACCGAAGGCGCTCTTGTCCATCACGTCGTGCTTGCCGCTGAGTTCGGAAGCGACCAGCGCGGTCTTGCGCGCGAGCCAGGATTCATAGCTTTGTGTGGCTTCGACGATGTCCATGGCCGCGCCCCAGTCCGGCCTTCCCATACTGGACCCCCGACAGGACCCTGCCAATGGCCGAAGCGATCGAGACGCCCTGCATCAAGGTCTGCATCATGGATGCGGCATCCGGCCTCTGCGCCGGCTGCGGCCGCACGCTGGATGAGATCGCGCGCTGGGGCGCGATGAGCGAAGCCGAGCGCCGCGCAATCCTGGCGCAGTTGCCGCTGCGCCGGAAGACTGCTCAAGTGCCGGATGAAAGCTATTAGGCAGGGAATGCGATGAGGGATTTCAGTGGAAAATTTGCGGTGATCACCGGCGGCGGCACCGGCATGGGGCGCGAGCTCGCCATCCAGCTGGCGGCGGAAGGCTGCAACGTCGCCATGTGCGACGTGTCGGAAGTCAACATGGCGGCGACCAAGCGGATGTGCATCGAGCAAGGCACGCAGGGCACGCGCATCGTGACCTATGGCGCCGACGTCTCCATCGAAGAGCAGATGATGGCGTGGGCGGAGGCCGTGAAGCGCGAGCTCGACACCGATCACGTCCATCTGCTGTTCAACAATGCCGGCATCGGCGGCGGCGGCAGCCTGGTCAATGGCGACCGCGCGCAATGGGACAAGACCTTCAACGTCTGCTGGGGCGGCGTCTATTACGGCGTGCGCGCCTTCCTGCCGCTCATGCTGAAGGCTAGCGAGGGCCACATCGTCAACACCTCGAGCGTCAACGGCTTCTGGGCTTCCATCGGGCCGGGCCGGCCGCACACCGCCTATTGCGCGGCCAAGTTCGCGGTGAAGGGATTCACCGAGGCGCTGATGACGGACCTCGCGGCCAATGCGCCGCACATCAAATGCTCGGTGGTGATGCCCGGACATATCGGCACCGAGATCGTGCACAATTCGCGCAAGATCTTGACCGGCAGCGAAAGCGTCAGCGACGTGGGCGCGGCACGGAAGATGATGGCGACGATGGGCCTCAATACTTCCTCGCTCAGCGACCAACAGGTGAGTCAGATGATGGACGCGCAGGCCGACGCCTTTCGCGACAACGCGCCGACCACCGCGGCGCAAGCGGCCAAGATCATCCTCGACGGCGTGAAGGCGGGAAAATGGCGCATCCTGGTGGGGCCCGACGCGGAATTCCTCGATGCCAAGGTGCGGGCCAATCCGGAAGCCGCCTACTCGCAGGGCTTCTACGAGGACCTGATCAAGCAGAACCAATGGCGGATTTGAGCTAAACCGCGGCCTTGTGGACGTCGCGCTTCAGCGGATCGGAGTCGAGCAGGCGGCCGGTCATGGTGCCGAGCCAGTCCAGCCCGTTGCGCAATCTGACATTCTCGCCGATGACGAGGATGGCGGGCGCGCTGCTGTCGCGCGCGGCCTCACCCAAGCCCGAGAGCGTGGTGACGCGCACGCTCTGTTTTCCGAAGGTCGCATCGCTGACGATGGCGGCGGGCTCGTCGCGGCCGCGCCCGGCTTCGATCAGCTTGGCAGCGATTTCCTCGGCATGGGCGAGCGCCATGTAGAGCACCAGCGTCGGCGAACCTTTGGCGATGGCGCTCCAATCGAGCGCCGGAAGTTTTCCATCCGCGCCGTGACCGGTGATGAAGGTGACGGCGTGGTTGGTGTCGCGATGGGTGACGGGAATTCCGGCATAGGCGAGGCCGCCGATCCCGGCCGTGATGCCCGGCACGATGCGGAAGGGAATGCCGGCGCGGGCCAGCGCAAGAGCCTCCTCGCCGCCGCGTCCGAACACGAAGGGATCGCCGCCCTTCAGTCTCAGCACGCGTTTCTTCTTGCGCGCCAGCGAAACGAGCCTGCGCGAGATATCATCCTGCTTGGCCGAGCGCGCGCCGCGGCGCTTGCCGGCAAAAATTCGCTCGGCGGTGGGACGTGCCAGATCGAGCAGCCTCTCGTTCACCAGCGCGTCGTAGAGAATGACATCGGCCTGGGCGATGGCGTGCAGGCCCAGCAGCGTGATGAGTCCGGGATCGCCGGGGCCGGCGCCGGCCAGCCACACCCAGCCCTTGTCGAAGGCCGGCAGGGCGAGCGCCTGGGCCAGACGCGCGGCGGCAGTGCGCTCGGCGGAATTGAGGAAAATGCTGGACCCGGACATTCTACCGTTCACAAGTGTGAATAGTATTGTACCACAATAAATGGATCGTGAAATAGAGGAATTCAAGGCGCCGGGATTTCCAGGCCCAGCCGCATTGACCGGGGCCGCGTCCGTCCCGTAAGGCGGGTCAGTCCACACGGGAGTTCGTCATGCGCATTCCGATGATCGTGGCCCTTTGCGCCAGCCTCGCCGCGCCGGCTCTGGCCGCCGATGCCTGGACGCCGTTCAAGGATCCCAAAGGGGCCTTCATGGTCGAGTTTCCCGGCACGCCTGCTGCCAACCACACCGCGCAGGCGGCGTCCAACGGCGCCACCGTCGAGCAGACCGGCTATTCGTTGAGCAGCGGAAATTCGACCCTGATGGTGATCGATTCCGATTTCTCCCGCTTCAAGGTCGATCCCGTCGCGGCGGTGGAGAACGCGGCCAGCGCCGCGAAGAACACCGCGGCCTCGACCGAAATGGAGGCCGTCAACCATCTGGATGGCCAGAACGGCCGCGCCCTCGTCGTCATCGACAAGAACGGCAACCGCATGACCGACCGCATCTTCTTCGTCGGCGGCCATCTCTATCAGGTGGTGGCGCTGGCGCCGGCGAGCCTGCCGCAAGCGGACAGCGACCGCTTCGTCAACTCCTTCCACTTCGCCGCGCACTAGCGCGAGGCCCGATGTCAGCGAAACCGCGGGGCGATCTGAGGCCCAACACGTTCGAATTCGAGAACGAGGCGCTCGTCTCCGTCAACGGCTTTCGCGAATACGACGCGCGCTGGCTATTCCCCAAGGAGATCAACCTGCTCGGCATGCAGGCGCTGGGGCTCGGCCTCGGCAGCTACTTCCACGAATGCGGCATCGTGCCGAAGGTGGCGGTGGGACACGACTACCGCTCCTATTCGCTCTCCATTAAGCAGGCCGTGATCCTGGGATTGATGAGCGCCGGCTGTGAGGTGGTGGATATCGGGCTGGCGACGACGCCGATGTCCTACTTCGCGCAATTCGCGCTCGACTGCCCGGCGGTGGCGATGGTGACCGCCAGCCACAACGAGAATGGCTGGACCGGTGTGAAGATGGGCGCGCAGCGTCCCCTCACCTTCGGTCCCGACGAGATGACGCGGCTGAAGGCGATCGTATTGGGCGGCGAAGGCAAGCCGCGCGCCGGCGGGCGCTATATGCGTGTGGAGAATTTCCGCGAGCAGTATCTCGAGGCCGTGACCGAGGGCCACAAACTGTCGCGGCCGATCAAGGTGGTGGTGGCCTGTGGCAACGGCACGGCGTGCATCGTGGGGCCGCAGGCGCTCGCCCGCATCGGCGCCGAAGTCATTCCGATGGACGCGGAGCTCGACTACACCTTCCCGAAATACAATCCCAACACCGAAGACATGAAGATGCTGCACGCCATGGCGGACGCCGTGCGCGCCAACGGCGCGGAACTGGCGCTCGGCTTCGACGGCGACGGCGACCGCTGCGGCGTGGTGGACGACAAGGGCGAGGAGATTTTCGCCGACAAAATCGGCGTTCTGCTGGCGCGCGATCTCTCGGCGCGGCACGCCGGGGCGAAGTTCGTCGTCGACGTGAAATCCACCGGCCTGTTCGAGACCGACCCGGTGCTGAAACAGCGCGGCGTCGTCACCGACTACTGGAAGACCGGTCACTCCTACATCAAGCGCCGCACCGCGGAGCTTGGCGCGCTCGCGGGCTTCGAGAAGAGCGGACACTATTTCTTCAATCCGCCCATCGGGCGGGGCTACGACGACGGCGTGGTGGCGGCCATCGCGGTGCTGGAGATGCTGGATCGCGCCGGCAGCAAGACGATGTCGGCGCTGGTCGCCGGCCTGCCCAAGACCTGGGGCTCGCCGACCATGGCGCCGCACTGTCCGGACGACAAAAAATACGACGTCGTCGAGGCGCTCACCAAGGAATACCAAGGCCTGAAGGAGCGCGGCGAAACCGTGCTCGGCCAGAAGATTGCCCGCCTCATCATGGTTAACGGCGTGCGCGTGGTGCTGGAGGACGGCACCTGGGGCCTGGTGCGCGCCTCTTCCAACAAGCCGTCGCTGGTGGTGGTGGTGGAGAGTCCCGCCTCGGAGGCTAACATGCGCGCAATGTTCAAGGATTTGGACGCGCGGCTTTCCAGGCATCCCGAGGTCGGCGCGTACGACCAGAAGATTTGATCGTATGGCGTAGCGGCGGCGTTAACCGCGCTTGCCTGCCGGCAACTTCCCCGCGATAATCGTTAACGAGGCGCTTTTCGGCGGGACCCGCGAAGCGCGAACATCACTTGTACGAGGTCGTTGGATCATAGCGTTGCGGTCAAGCGCGGGGGCGCGTCGATGGGGGAACGCTCTACAGGCACACTGATGGTCTCGCTGATCGTGGTGATTGCCGCGGCGATCGGGATCTACGCCTATTACAGCTGGAGCACGGCGCAGGCCAAGGGCATGGCGCTCGACATGTCCATGCACTACCCCGGGCTGGTCGATCGCAACGCCACCTTCAATGCCAGCTGGCAGCAGTTCTACAAGCCGCGGCATTGCAATCGCAGCGACAGCATTTACGAGCGCTGCCTGCGCTATTTCATCAAGCGCTATCCGCAAGCCAACCGCGACTTCACCGCCTTGCGGCAGTTCTTCGACGCCGTCGGCACCTGCACCGAATCGCGGATGTGCGATTTCGACACCGCGAGCGACCTGTTCGGCGACGACGTGTCCTCCTTCTACGAGAATATGTATCCGATGCTCGACGAGTCCGATGCGCTGGTGAAGTTCGCCCGCAAGATCGAAGACCGCGGCAGCGAAGCCACGACGCAGACGAACGAACCCGGCTCGAGCGGATCGCCGGTTTACACCACGCCGGACCAGGCGGGCGGGCGGCGCGACGAGCGCGGGCAGCCTTCGCTCTATCAGCGGGTGAGCCGGTGGTGGGGTGGCAGCGGCGACCGCCGCCGCGATTGAAGGCTCAACTCAGCGCGTCCCACAGCATGCGCGCCGCGGTGACGCCGATGAAGGCGGCGAACACGAGCCGCAGCTGCCGCTTGTCGGTCATGTGGGCGAGCGCCGCGCCGGCCGGCGCCATGACGAAGGACACCGGCGCGATCAGCAGGAAGCCCAGCAGGTTGACGTAACCGAGCGAATAGGGCGGCAGGCCCGTGGCGCCGAGTCCGGCCAGGATGGCGCCGACGGTGCCGGGCACCGAGATGATGGCGCCGAAGGCGCTGGCCGTTCCCACCGCGCGATGGATGGGCACGCCGCACAGGGTCATCGCCGGCACGCCCACCGTGCCGCCGCCGATGCCCATCATGGTGGAGACGCCACCGATGGCGAAGGGCAGCGCCAGCCCCCCTGCGCCTTGCGGCAGATGATCGGAGAGGCGTTTGGTCTCGCCCCAGAAGGCCAGATGCAGCGCCACCGGCAACGCCACCAGGGCGAAGAGCAGCGACAGGGCGCGGCCGCTGGCCAAACCCGCCAACGCGCTTCCGGCAATCACGCCCGCAAACATCGGGATCGCCCAGCGCCGCAACAACTCCCAATCGACGGCGCCCTTCTTGTTGTGCGCGCGGACCGAGGAGAAGGAGGTCGGGATGATGGTGGCGAGCGAGGTGCCGACCGCGACATGCATGCGCACGCTCTCGTCGACGCCGATGGCGGCCAGCACATGATACAGCACCGGCACCACCACGATGCCGCCGCCCACGCCCAGCATGCCGGCCACCAACCCGCCGACCACGCCGGCGATGACGAGGCCGAGCGCCAAGGTGCCGAGATCTCCCTGGGAGACTCCCCCGAACAGATCCATCAGGCGGCCGCGCGTTCGGGTGCGGCGTGGAGAAAGCCGAGCGCGTCGCGCAGCACCTGGATACCGGCGCCGCGGCGGCAAGCGTTCTCGCTCAGATGGCGGCGAAACAGCCGCGCGCCCGGGCGGCCGTTGAACAGGCCCAGCATGTGCTTGGTCATGGCGTTCAGCGGCACGCCGCGCGCGAGCTGATCGGTCATGTGATCGACATAGGCTTCGACGGCGTATTCGAGATCGCTCTCTTCGCCGCCGAAGAAACGGCGATCCACCTCGGCGAGAATGGCCGGCGACTGATAGGCGGCGCGGCCCATCATCACGCCGTCGACTTGCGACAGGTGCCGCTCCGCCGCGTCGAGCGAAGCGATGCCGCCATTGAGCACGATGGTGAGGCGCGGATTCTCCCGCTTCACCCGATAGACGAGCTCGTAGTCGAGCGGCGGCACGTCGCGGTTCTCTTTCGGCGACAGACCGTCCAGCCAAGCCTTGCGCGCATGCACGATGAAGGTGGCGACGCCGGATTGCGCGCAGGCCGCGATCATGGCGCGCAGGCTTTCCTCCGGTTCCTGGTCGTCGACGCCGAGGCGGCACTTGACGGTGACAGGGATGGATACCGCCGCACACATCGCCGCGACGCACTCGGCGACCAGCGCGGGCTCGCGCATCAGGCAGGCGCCGAAACGGCCCGACTGCACGCGGTCGGAGGGACAGCCGACATTGAGATTGATCTCGTCATAGCCGAAATCGGCGCCGATCCTGCCGGCCTCGGCGCAGCGCGCGGGCTCGGAGCCGCCCAGCTGCAGCGCCACCGGATGCTCGCGCGGATCGAAACCGAGGAGGCGCTCGCGCTCGCCGCGGATCACCGCCTCCGCCGTCACCATCTCGGTATAGAGCCGGGCGCGGCGCGTGATCAGTCGGTGGAGGACACGGCAGTGCCGGTCCGTCCACTCCATCATCGGCGCGATCGAAAAGCGGTGCGACATGGCCCGCTTTTAGCGGCTCGGCCGCGTGCAGACAAATCTTTGTCAGGCCGCCGCCCCGCCCGCCTGTTGCCACAATTTCGAGACGTTTACGCCCACCCCGAGATGGCTTGCATTTGGCTGGGTACGGCGCAGGCAGGCGTGATCCAGTCCGCCTAGGCCATGGCTATGACGACTTTGCCGCGGGCGTGCCGTTCCCCCAGATAGCGGACGGCTTCAGGGGCTTCATTCAACCGGTAAACC